>OZ255707.1:2593526-2917717 GCA_965277075.1 Candidatus Lustribacter sp. | reverse complement strand
TCCGCGAACGTTGCAGATGTCGCTGATGGGCGTGCGCGACCTCTCGCTGATTCGCACCGCACCGCGCAATCGCATGTCGATCAAGACGGTCGTGGTCCCCGCGTCGGACGCCGTCGTGCAACGGGCGATCGTGAACGAACTCGATCGCGGCGGTCAGGTCTACTACGTGCACAACCGCATCGAGTCGATCTACGGCCTTGCCCGCGCACTACAGCAGCTCGTGCCCAAGGCACGGATCGCGGTCGGTCACGGGCAGATGCACGAGCACGAACTCGAGCCGATCATGGCACGGTTCATCGACGGCGAGATCGACGTACTCGTCTCGACGACGATCATTGAAAACGGGATCGACATCCCGAACGTCAACACGATCGTCGTCAACGACGCCGACAAATTCGGGCTGGCGCAACTCTACCAGTTGCGCGGGCGCGTCGGTCGCTCGAACCATCAGGCCTATGCGTATCTGCTTTACCAAGCGCACAAGGCGCTCACCGAAGACGCGAAGGCGCGGCTCGAAGCGATTCGCGAATTCACGCACTTGGGCTCGGGCTTGCAGATCGCGATGCGCGACCTCGAAATTCGCGGCGCCGGTAATCTGCTCGGCGCAGCGCAGTCAGGTTTTATCGGCGCGGTCGGATTCGAAACGTACGCGCAATTGCTGGCCGAAGCGATCGCCGCGCGCAAAGACCTTCGACACGCTCAGGGTGACAATCGGCAGGCTCAGGCTAACCTTGATGGGCGCGAAGCCGTTATCGACGTGAAACTCGACGCGTTCGTTCCGAACGACTACATCCCGCAGGTCTCGCAAAAAATTGCGATCTACCAGCAGTTGGCCGCTGCGCGCTCGCTCCCGGACGTCGACGAAGCCGTGGCAAGCGTTCGCGACCGCTTCGGTCCGTTGCCCGAGCCGCTCGACAACCTCGTCGAAATCACGCGCTTGCGCGTGATGGCGCTGCAGGTCGGCGTCACGCGCGTGGTCATCAACGAGCAGCGGCTGACGCTCGGTGTCGGCACGGCGTTTCGCCTCGATCCGGCATCGATTCCGAAATTGCAGTCGATCACCAAGAACAAGTTCCGTTTCGGCGAGGGCAAGATCACGATCGATCTTCCCGCGCGCACGGCGGCGGAGCAACTGCCGACGCTTCGCGCGTTACTCGAGTCGCTGCGCGAGAGCACGGTCGCCGCGTGAGCGAATCGCAAAGCAACACGCACGTCGAAGAGGCGATCGACTCGATCGCCGAACTCGAACGGCGCGCTCAAGCTGCGATGTCGCCGCATCAGCGCTGGATCGAGCGGGTGACGCGACGCATCGGGCGTCCGCGGATCGTGTATTTGATCGTCGCGTTCGTCGCCGTCTGGGTCGGCACGAACCTCATCTTGTCCGCGACGACGCACTCCGCGTTCGATCCGGCGCCGTTTCCATTGCTGGACGGCATCTTGACCCTCCTTAGCCTGCTGTTCGTCGTTCTCGTCCTGACGACCGAGAACCGCACGGCGCAAATCGACCTGCAACGAAGCCGCCTCGATCTCCAAATCAATTTGCTGACCGAGCGGCGGACGGCAAAGCTGATCGACATGCTCGATGCGCTGCGGAGCGATTTGCCGCAGATTCCGACACATCACGACCCGGAAGTGCACGCGCTTCGCGAACGGGCCGATCCGCATATCGTCGCACAAGCGATCGAAGATCGCACGCCGGCCGAACCCGGCCAAGAATGATCGCAAGAGGGCAGGGTCGTGCTACATGGGCTTGGAAGCGCGGAGGTCGTGCGGAGCGTTAATGCTCCGCATTTGTGCGTACGAACGACCCGACGGGAGAACTATGTCCAAGCTCATTCGTGCGGCTGCCATCGTGGCAACCGCCGTCATCGGCGTAACGATCACCGGCTGTTCTGCCGGGAGCAGCAGTGGGGGCGGCGATGTCGCCTCCGTCAACGATCAGAAGATCACGCGTGCCGATTTCGACAAAAAACTCGAATCGAGTCCGGCCGGCAAACAAGTTCTCACGCAGCTCGTTCAGCAGTCGCTCGTCGATCAATATGGAACCAGCCAGAAAATCGACGTCGCGCAAAACGAGATCGACAAAAAAGAAAACGACATCAAGGCGAAGTATCCGCCCGGCCAGTTCGACACCATCCTCAAGCAACAGGGCCTGACAGACGCCGACGTGCAGAATATTTTGCGCCAGCAGATCATTATCGAAAAGGCCGTCGCACCGGACGTCCACGTGAGCGACGCCGACGTGAAAGCGTATTTCGATAAGAACCACACGCTGCTCGACAAGCCGGCTCAAGTGCGTGCGCGCCACATTCTCGTCGCCGACAAAGCCACCGCCGATCAGGTCGAAGCGAAGCTGAAATCCGGCGGCGATTTCGCGGCGCTCGCGAAGCAATATTCGACCGATACGTCGACCAAGGACAAGGGCGGCGAACTGGGCTTCTTCGGCAAAGGCCAGATGGTGCCGGCGTTCCAGGCAGCGGCGTTCTCGCTGCCGGTCGGTTCGATCTCGCAGCCGGTCAAATCGCCGTTCGGGTGGCACGTCATTCAAGTTGAAGAGAAGCGCCCCGCGACGACGGCCACACTGGCGGCAGCATCGACGCAGATCAAGAATCAGTTGACGCAGCAGCAGCAGGCCCAGCAAGTACCGGTCTTTTTGCAGCAGCTTCGCTCAAAGGCGAACATCCAAGTCTACGACGACCGTTATAAGGACGCGTTCCCGGCCGCCGTCCCGCTGCCCGCGACGTCGGCGGCGGCTACCAGCCCGGCCGCTCCGTCTCCGGCTGCAACGTAGCCGGACTTCTTTTCGGCCCAGGGAATCGCTGCGCATGCTTCGCATCGTCGGCCTTGGTCCGGGCGACCCCGACCTCCTCACCCTAGGAAGTCGTGAATCGCTGCGCGCGGTCGCGCGCGCAGCGACCGTGCTTGCGCCGCCTGACCTCGTCCTCTTTTTGGAGAGCGAGGGCGTGACCATGGTGCGCGACCTCATCACCGATCAGCCGCTGTTCGTTCGCGGCTCGAGCGAGGTGATCGACTGCTTCGTCGAACGCCTGGACGAGCGCGATCTCGCGCTCGGGATTCTCGGAAATCCACTCTCGGATTTCGCTGGTCTGCCGGTGCTCCTGCGCGCGCTCGAGCGCCGCGGGATCACGACCGAGATCGTTCCCGGCATGCCGCGTGCGACGCTTTCTGCGTCGATCGCGATGCCGCTCGTTCCGTTGCCTCCCGGCTCCGCGCATCAGCGCTGGGACGATCTGATCGAAGTGATGGGCCGGTTGCGCCGATCGTGCCCATGGGATCGCGAGCAGACGCACGAGTCGCTCGTGCGGTATCTGATCGAGGAAACGTACGAAGTCGTCGACGCGATCGAGGGTGACGAGCCGAGCGAACTCTGCGAGGAACTGGGCGACCTCCTTTTTCAAGTCGTCTTTCACGCGCAGTTGGCGACGGAGCGCGGACGCTTCTCGATCGCGGACGTCGTCGACGGACTCGCGAACAAGATGATCCGACGTCACCCGCACGTGTTCGGCGACGTCGCGGTCGCCAGCGTCGCCGACGTGTGGGCGAATTGGGATCAACTCAAAGCGCAAGAAGCGTCGAGCGCGTCGCGCACGTCGAAGCTCGACGGCATCCCGAAGGCGCTGCCCGCATTGCAACGCGGACAGAAGATGCAAGAGAAAGCCGCGCGCGTCGGTTTCGACTGGACCGACGTCCGCGACATCACGGCGAAACTCGCGGAAGAACTGCGCGAGTTCGCCGAAGCACGTATCGCTGCGGGCTCGTCCGTCGCCGAAGATCCGCACGTACGCGAAGAACTCGGCGATGTGCTCTTTACGATCGTCAACCTCGCACGGCGGCTCGGCATCGACGCCGAAGGCGCGATGCGTGACGCGAACGATAAGTTCAATCGCCGTTTCCGCTACATGGAACGCTTCGCCGTCGCGTCGGGCCGTGAACTCGGCGACATGTCGCTCGACGAACTCGAAGATCTCTGGCAAGCCGCCAAAACCGCAGCGTAGACGTAACGGCCGGCGCATGTTATAACAATTGTATGACCAGCCTGAAGATCACGCGCGTGGGGAACTCGGTCGGCGTGATTCTGCCGCGCGAAGTCCTCGCACGGTTGAATGTCGGCGCCGGCGATTGCGTCTTTCTGACCGAATCGCCCGACGGTTTCCGGTTGACGCCGTACGACCCGGAATTCGAATCGCAGATGGAAGCCGCGCGCGACGTCATGAAGCGCGACCGCGCGATCTTGCATGAGCTCGCAAAATGATTGGCGCTGGATTCGCCCGGACGTCGTCCGGGCGATTCACGAAATGCAGATCGCTGAGCACGGCGGCATCGCCGGCGTGCGGTCCGTAGAGCTGCTCGAGGCGGCGCTCGCGCGGCCGCGAAACCGGGCTGGGTTCGACGAGGGCGCCGATCTCGTTTCGATCGGTGCACTCTACGCAATCGGCATAGCGCGAAATCATCCATTTCTCGACGGCAACAAGCGCGTTGCCTGGGTCGTGATGATGACGTTTTTTCGCATCAACGGTTTGCACGTTGCCTTCGATGCAGCCGAGGCCGTCAAGATGATGTTCGCGCTTGCTTCAAGCGAGCTCTCCGATGATGAATTCATTGCTCGGGTGCGCGGTGCGGCTCGATAAGTATCTGAAAGTCTCGCGCCTCGCGAAACGGCGGGCTGAGGCGAAAGACGGAATCGAAGCCGGGCGCATTACCAAGGACGACCGGCCGCTCAAGCCGGGCTATGACGTGAAGGTCGGGGACGTGCTCGTCATTCACTATCGCTCGAAATTTCTCACCGTTCGCGTGCTGCTGGTGCCCGAACGCGTCCTGCCGTCGCTCAAACCGGCCGAGCTGTATGAAATCCTCGACGACCGCAAGGACGACGCGCGCGATTGGCTCTAACGCGTTCGAGCTTCTCCGGCGATACCAAAGACGGACTTGCGCGCGAGGTTCCCGTCGCCGATCATTGCCGCCTCGCGTTGCGCGCCGGGCTCGCATACTTCGGCGGGATCGACGAGAGCGGCAAGCGCGTCGTGCGGACGCGACGCGCCTCGATCGCGCGCCTGATGCGATCGCTGACGAGCGAGCGCGAGGGCACCGTGCGGCGCACATCGGAGCCACGGCTGTATCGCACGACCGTCTACGAGATCGACGTGGACGGCGCCGGCACGTTGCCGGCGTGGCCGCGCTCCCGTTGCGACCGGCGCGTCGAGTTGCGCGCCGCGTTCCTTGCCTGCGGGTCGCTCGCGGCGCCGCAGGCAGGGTATCACTTGGAATTCGTTGCGCCGACCATTGAGGCGGCGGAACGAATCGTGCGGCTCGTCCGCGCCGAAGGCGTCGCCGCGAAAACCACGACGCGCAAGTCGCGGCCGGTCGTCTATCTCAAAGGCCTGGACGCGATCGTGACGGTGCTCTCGGCGATCGGCGCGCATAATGCGGTGCTGCGCCTGGAAGACGTTCGCGCCGTCAAGGAAACGAAGAATCGTATCCATCGGCTCGTCAACACGGAGGCGGCCAATGTTGTGCGCGCGGCGAGCGCGGCGGCGACGCAGCGCGACGCGATCGTATTTCTCGCGGATGCCTACGGGTTGCGCAACCTCTCGCCGGTCCTCCGGGAAGCAGCCCAGCTTCGCCTTGCTCACCCCGACGAAACGCTTGCGGAGCTGGGCCGCCGCGCGGCGCCGCCGGTCGGAAAAGCGACGATCAACGGCCGTATCGTCGCCTTAATGCAGCTCGTGCGCCGCCTGCGCGGGCCGCAGGAGCCACGCCGACCCTCGGCTTAAGGCACCCGGACTATGCGCATCGGAATCAACGGTTTTGGCCGCATCGGCCGCAATTTTATGAAGGCCGCCGCCGAATTCCACCCCGACGTCGAAGTCGTTGCGGTCAACGACCTCACCAGCGCCGCCGAGTGCGCGCACCTCTACAAATACGATTCCAATTTCGGGACCTACGGCGGGACGGTCAGCGTCGACGGCGACGCGATCGTGATCGACGGCAAGTCCGTCAAGGTGCTCGCCGAACGAGACCCCGCCAAAATCCCCTGGCGCGATTTCGGCGTCGATGTTGTGGTCGAATCGACGGGTCACTTCACGGACGCCGCCAAGGCCCGGGCGCACATCGACGGCGGCGGCGCGAAGAAAGTCATCATTTCATCGCCGGCCAAGGGTGAGGACATCACGATCGTGCTGGGCGTCAACGACGCAAACTACGATCCGACCAAACACCACATCATCTCGAACGCTTCGTGCACGACGAACTGCCTGGGACCCGCGGTCAAAGCGGTCGTCGACGAGTTCGGCTGGGTCAAAGCGTTCATGTCGACGATTCACTCCTACACGAACGATCAAAACATCCTCGATGCGCCGCACAAAGATCTGCGTCGCGCGCGCAACGCCGCGACGAACATCATCCCGACGTCGACCGGTGCGGCGAAAGCTCTGTACTTGACGATTCCCGAGGTCGAGGGCGCCTTCGACGGCTTCGCGCTTCGCGTGCCGACGCCGACCGTCTCGATGGTCTATCTCGTTGCCGTCATCAAAAAGCCGACGACCAAGGCCGAACTCAACGCGGTGCTCAAGCGCGCCGCGGACGGTCCCCTCGAGCACGTGCTGCAGTACACGGAAGAAGAACTCGTGTCGAGCGACTTCAAGAAGAACGCGCACAGTTCGATCGTCGATGCGAAGCTCACCGGCGCGCAAGGCGACCTCATTCAACTCGGGCTCTGGTACGACAACGAGTGGGGCTACTCGTGCCGGCTGGCGGACGTGACGGCGATGGTCCTCGCGAAATTGCCGTCGCCCGTCTAGGGCCGATGCATTTCAAAACGTTACGCGACGCGGGCGACGTGCGCGGCAAGCGCGTGTTGCTCCGTGAGGACCTCAACGTTCCGATGAAGAGCGGCGCGATCGGCGACGAAACACGAATCGTCGCCACGCTGCCGACGCTGCGCTGGCTCGCGCAAGCCGGCGCCAAGACCGTGATCCTCTCGCACCTCGGCCGGCCGGACGGAAAGCCCAACGCGAACTACAGCCTTCGGCCGATCGCGGTGCGGCTCGGCGAACATCTCGGCGCGCCGGTCGCTTTTGCGGAAGACTGCATCGGCGCCGCCGCCGTCGCCGCCTCGCACGCCGTCTCCGACGGCGGCTTTGTTCTCTTCGAGAACGTTCGCTTTCATCCCGAGGAAGAAGCGAACGACCCAGCCTTCGCACGCGCCTTAGCGCAAAGCGGCGATCTCTACGTCAACGACGCGTTCGGCACGGCGCATCGAGCGCACGCGTCGACCGCCGGAGTCGCCGCCGATCTGCCCGCCTACGCGGGCTTTTTGATGGAAGCGGAACTTGCGGCGCTCGCGCGCCTCACCGAACACCCGGAGAAGCCGTTCGTGTGTGCGATCGGCGGTGCAAAGGTCGCCGACAAAGTCGGCGTGTTCGAGAATCTTCTCGCGCGTGTCGATGCGTTCGTCATCGGCGGCGGCATGGCGAACACGTTTCTTGCCGCGAGCGGCGTCGACGTCGGCACATCGCTGCGGGATCCCGATCTAGGACCGGCAACCTCAATCATCGCGCACGCTCGCGAACGCGACGTGACGTTGCATCTGCCGACCGACGCCGTCGTCGCCGATGCGTTCGCGGCCGACGACACCGCACGAACCGTTTCGCTCGCCGATGTGGGCGCACGCATGATCCTCGACATCGGTCCGCAAAGCGCGCAAGCCTACGCGAGCGTTTTGCGCGCCGCCAAGACGATCGTCTTCAACGGACCGATGGGTGTGTACGAAAAAACGCCGTATCAGAACGGCACCCGCGTGATCGGCGAAGCGATCGCCGCGGCGACGCGCGACGGCGCAACGAGCGTCGTCGGCGGCGGCGACGCTGCGGCTGCAGCGCACGAATTAGGTTTCGCCGACGCGATGACGCACGTCTCGACGGGCGGCGGTGCGACGCTCGAATTTCTCGAAGGCAAGACGCTGCCGGGCGTCGCCGCGCTCGAGCGCTGACCTCTATGGAATCGCGCCGCCCGCTGGTCGTGGGCAATTGGAAGATGTACAAGACGATCGGCGAGGCGACCGCGTTCGTGCGCGCGCTCATCGAGCTCGCGCCGGATTTCGCACACGTTGACGCCGTCGTTACGCCGCCGGCTACGGCACTCGCCGCGACGCGTGCGGCCGTCGGCGATGTTCCGCTCGGCGTGGGCGCGCAGACGATGTGGTACCTCGACGATGGTCCGTACACGGGCGAGATCGCCCCGGGCATGATCGTCGATTGCGGCGCGACGTGGGTGATCGTCGGACATTCCGAGCGGCGCTCGATGTGCGGCGAGACCGATGAGGGCGTCCGGCGGAAAGTTGCCGCGGCGCTCCAGTTCGGACTGACGCCGATCGTCGCTGTCGGCGAGACGGCGACCGAACATGCCGCCGGACGCGCACACGAGCGCGTCGTCGATCAAACGCGCGCGGCGTTCAACGGCGTCGACCCCGCCGACGTCGCGCGCTGCGTCGTCGCCTACGAACCGATTTGGGCGATCGGCAGCGGGACCGCCGACAGTCCGGCGAGCGCGAACGACGTCATGGGCACGATTCGCTCATCGGTCGACGGCCTGACGGCCGCGCGGCTTCTCTACGGAGGTAGTGTGAAAGCGCAGAACATCGGTGCGTTCGTTGCGCAGCCCAATATCGACGGCGCGCTCGTCGGCTCCGCAAGTCTTCAGCCGCAATCGTTCGCCGCATTGCTCGCAAACGTGAACGCGCGGGTCGCGTCGTGAGCCGGCGCCGCCCGTTGGTGCTTGCGATTCTCGACGGCTGGGGCGTCCGCGCCGATGCCCACGGCAACGCGATCGCCGCCGCGCAGCTGCCGAATTGGCGCCATCTGCTCGAACGCTATCCGCACGCGGAACTCGAGGCGAGCGGCGAAGCGGTCGGGCTGCCCGCGGGCGTGATGGGCAACAGCGAAGTCGGACACATCAACATCGGCAGCGGACGCGTCGTTCCGCAAGGGATCGTCGTCATCGACGCGGCGATCGCCGAGGGTGCCCTGCCGTCCAATGCCGCGCTCGAGCAATCTCTCGCTCACGTTCGCGCGTCCGGCGGAACGCTCCATTTCTTCGGCTTACTCTCCGACGGCAAAGTGCACAGTTCGCTCGATCATCTCGAAGCGTTGATCGTCGCCGCTTCGGCGGCGCATGTTCGCGTCGCGGTCGACGCGTTTCTCGACGGTCGCGATACGCCGCCGCGCAGCGCGCAACGGTATATCGATCGCATCGAAGCGCATCTCGCGGCGATCGGCGCAGTCGGACGCATCACGAGCATCACCGGCCGTTTCTACGCAATGGATCGCGACAAGCGCTGGGAACGGGTCGAGAAAGCGTACGCGCTCCTCGCGCGCGGTGAGAACGCGTACGTGGCGGCGACAGCGACGGAGGCACTCGCCGCCGCCTACGCGCGCGGCGAGAACGACGAGTTCGTGATGCCGACGATGGTCGGCGAGCCGCAACCGGTGCGTGACGGCGACGCCGTTATTTTCTTCAACTTCCGGCCCGATCGCGCGCGCGAATTGACGCTCGCGTTTTCCGACGAACGCTTCGCGCATTTTCCGGTCAACCGCTACGACGGCGTCGTCTTCGCGACGATGACCCGCTACGAGGACGAATTTCCGAACCCGGTCCTCTTCGGTCCGCGGCCCCAAGCGCAGACGTTCGGTGAAATCGTCGCGGCCGCGGGACTCTCGCAGCTGCGTCTCGCGGAAACCGAGAAATACGCGCACGTCACCTATTTTTTCAACGGCGGCCGCGAAGAGGTGTTCGCCGACGAAGATCGAGTGCTGATTCCGTCGAATCGCTCAGTTCCTACCTATGACCTTGCTCCGGAAATGTCGGCTAGCGACATCACGAGCGCGGCCGTAGAAGACGTGGGACGAGGGCATCACGACGTGATCGTTATGAATTACGCCAATGCTGATATGGTCGGCCATACCGGCGTATGGGACGCGACAATCTCGGCACTCGAGACGCTCGACCAGTGCCTCGGGCGCCTCGCTCACGCGGTGCGGGACGCGGGCGGCATTTTGGCGATCACCTCCGACCATGGCAACGCCGAAGAAAAACTCGACCCCGAAGGCAACGTTCTCACGGCTCACACGACGAATCCCGTGCCGTTCGTGCTCGTGAGCGATCCGCCGCTCGGGACAATCGCGCCCGGCAAGCTCGGCGACATCGCCCCGACATTGCTCCCGCTGCTGAACCTCCCGGTGCCGCCGGAGATGACGGGGGCCAACCTGCTCGTGCGCGCGAGTACCCCCGCGTGAAGCGAAAGCGGCTCGACGAGGCGGCCGACGTCCTGCGACAGCGCGCCGGCGGAACGCTCGACGCGGCCGTCGTGCTGGGGTCGGGTTTCGGAGGCGTGCTCCGCGACCGTATGGACGGGACGCCGCTGCCGTATAAGAAGATCGCCGGCATGCCGACGCCGACGGTGCCCGGACACGCCGGCGAAGCCCTCGTCGGAGAACTCCACGGCCGTCGAATCGTTGCGTTCAGCGGCCGTTTTCATTTGTACGAGGGATACGATCCCGAGGACGTCGTCTTCCCGATCGTCGCCGCCGCGCACGCCGGCGCAAAGACGGTCGTGCTGACAAACGCCGCCGGCGGCGTCAACACCGATTACCGGCCCGGCGACCTCATGCTGATCACCGACCAGCTCAATTTGACGGGCCGCAGTCCGCTCGTCGCCGCCCATCCGTTTCCCGGCGTGAAGGACCGCTTCGTCGACATGGTCGACGCGTACGACCCGAACCTGCGTAGTCTCGCGCGCCATATCGCGAGCGAATATGCGATCGTGATGCACGATGGAATCTACGCCGGCCTCGTCGGCCCGGCATACGAAACGCCGGCCGAATCGCGACTGCTGCGGCAGATGGGCGCGGACGCGGTCGGCATGTCGACCGTGCTCGAGACGATCGCCGCCCGCGCGCTCGGACTGACCGTAGTGGGCTTCAGCCTCGTCACGAACGTCCACGGCCCGGGTGTGACGACGTCGCACGCCGAGGTATTGGCGGCTTCGCAGCGCGGTGCGGCCGACATTGCACGGCTGATCGAGGGTATCGTCGCGAACCTCGACGCCCCCGTGCCGCCGATCGTCCCGCCGGTCGACGGCGAGGCGTCCGTGCTGGAGACCGATGCCGAAGCGCGAGTGTCGTCGGAAGCCGCCGCCGAAGAAGCGTTCCTCTAACCAGAACGGCTCATAGGCAGCGTTCTGACGGTCGCGAATGCGTTCGCCGATGCAGGACGACGACCCCGGCCCAAACTATCCGATCGAGTCGGTCTCGAACGCACTGCGTCTGCTGCTCGCATTCAAAGAACGGCCGAATGTCGGCGTCTCGGAAGCGGCGCGCGAACTCCGCGTCGCGCGGTCGACGGCGCACCGTCTCCTCGCGCAACTCGCGCACTTCGACTTCGTCGCTCAAGACGCGCGCACGAAAACGTATAGCGCCGGCCCCGCACTCTTCGACCTCGGTCAAGTCGTCGCCGTGCATGACGATGTCGAAGTGGCGGCGCATCGCTACCTCGTGTCGCTGGTCGCGACGTTCGGCGAGACCGCGCACCTCTGCGTAATGCAGGCGAACGACATCCGCTTCCTCGACGGCGTCGAGTCGACGAAGGCATTGCGTTCGGGAAACCGCGCGGGAAGCGTCTTGCCGGCGCACGCGACGTCGGGCGGCAAAGTGCTGCTCGCCGCACTACGCGACGAGATGGTGCGTGAAAAGTATCCCGACGAAGCGCTTCACACGCTGACGCGCCGTACGATTCGCACGCGCTCCGCGCTCATCGCGGAATTGCACGCGGTGCGCGCGCGCGGCTACGCGACGAACGACGGTGAGAGCGAAGCCGGTCTCTCGGCGCTCAGTTGCCTCATTCGCAGCCGCAACGGCGCACCGCGCGCAGCGATGACCATCGCCGGCCCGGAAACGCGCTTCCGCCATCTCGATCTCGACCGCATCGCTGCCGCGCTGCAAGCCGCATGTCAGGCAACATCCGCCGCGTTACGATAAGGCTCGGCGACTTCAGCATCCATCGCGTTTGGTCCGATACTGTATGCGATGACCGGACTCGAACCGTTCGTCCTCTCAGGGTCGCTCGGCGTCGAGCTCTTTTTCTTCTTGAGCGGTTTTGTCTTGTTCTTGCCCTACGCCAATGCCATGCTCGGCGAGCGCGATGTGCCGACGCTTCGTCACTTCATCGAGCGACGCGCGATCAAAATCATTCCTTCTTACTATCTGGCGGTTCTTGCCACAGCATGGTTCTTCGTGCAGCCTGTGGAGTTCGCGATCCATCGGCGGCTGGAAGTCTTCCGCCATCTGGCATTTCTCCATCCGTTTGGCATCAAAGCTTGTTTTCTATTTCGGGTCCCTTCTGGAGTCTCGGGATCGAAATCCAATTTTATGTCATGTTTCCGGCAATCGCCGCGCGTATGCGACGACGGCCGCTGTTGACGTACGCCGCATTGCTCTTCCTCGGCGAGAGCTTCCGCCTGTGGCTTTTCTCGACGGGGCTAAACCGCGACATCTATTGGGTGTACCAATTGCCGGGACAGATCGACCTCTTCGGCGTCGGCCTCGAACGATAGGCAAAGCAATTAAGTATTCGGTAACTTCGGAATGCTTCCTGAGCGAGATTAAGGGAAATCCTTTTTCGCTATTTGATGATTGCCGTAACACTTTTTCCGAAGGAGCGTTCTTATATGCCGCTCTGCGAAACTTTAGCGCAGTTTGTAGCAGCCGGCTGGGTCGACCGAGAGTGTGCGCGCGCCGAGGGCGAGTTCGCGCAGGCGGTGATCCCAGTAGGAGAACGTCCGCACGATCGTGGGGACGATCGTCGCGATGATCGCGCGCGTGCGCGACGAGATCGAGAGCACGTCGCGCTGCCACTGCGGGTGATCGGCCGGTAATCGCGGGTCGCCGGACGCTTCGGCGTCGATCGGGATCGTCGGCGGTTGCAGCGCGAGGATCGCGCTCGGATCGATTCCGACGTAGGCCGAGGGGTCGTTCATGCGGGCGTCAAGTCGTGACGCATGCGCTGAATGGCGGCAACGTGCAGTTGCGAGACGCGTTGCGGTGACACGCGCATCTCCGTGCTCAGCACGCGCAACGGACGCTCGCCGAAATAATGCGCGATTACGAGCGCGCGTTGTCGTGGTGGAAGCGCGTGGATCGCGTCGCGCACGCGACGGCGTTCGGCGTTGGCAACCGCTACACTCGCCGGATCGTCCGCCTCGGCGCTCGCCGGCGGCAGAACGTCGGGCGGCAGCGGTGCATCGAGCGAGAGCGGCGATCCGCGGAACGCGTTCATCCGCGCACGCGCCAGCACGGGACGGTCACGTTCCAACTCAGCCATCGAGGGCAGCACGCCGGTCGCAACCGCGACAGCGTACCGTTCGCGCTCGGCGACACGCACGACGCGGCGCACGCGTTCGCTGACCGGATCGAGCCGGCGAATGCCGTTGAGCATCGCGCCGAGAACGATGCGCCGCACATACTGTTCCATCGTCGTTCCGACCGACGGGTCGTACGCGTCCACGGCCCGCAGCAATCCGACGCTGCCGTCACCGACGAGATCGTCGATGTCGCTGCCGGGGACGACGCGCGCAACGCGGTGCGCGATGCGGCGCACGAGCGGCAACAGCCGCCGGATCGTGATTTCGCGTTCGTCCTCGTTCATCGGGGCGGCTTCACGGCGAAGATCGAATCCGCGACGGAATCGATCGCCGTTTCACCGACCGGGCCGAGACCGGCGGCGAGCGGTTTGAGCACCTCACGGAACATCACGGCCGTCACCGTCCCGCGCACGAGTCGGTCTCGCAGATCGTCAGCTGCGATGCAGGTTGTTGGCGATGCGTTGCATTTCATCGGCGGCTTGCACTCCTTTGGCATTCGCTTCGTAGCTGCGTTGGGCGGTCAAGATTTGCATCATCGACTCGATCACCGAGACGTTCGATTTTTCGAGCATGCCGAACGCCAGGTGCACCGTGCCACCGGGCTCGATCGTGTGCGCGGCGCCGGATTCACGGGTCGCGGCGAACACCGTGCCGCCGAGCGAACGCAGTGATTCAGGTGCGGCAAACGTCGCGAGCCGAATGCGCGCGAGCGCAACGTTCGTGCGTGTCGCCGTATCGATCGTGACGCGTCCGTCGCTCGCGACGTTCGCGCCCAGGGCGTTCGCGGGAATGCTCACGTCGCGCAATCGCCAGCCGTCGGCCGTGCGCAGCGACCCGTCGGCGGCGCGCGTAAACTCGCCGTTGCGCGTGTAGGCCGCGGTTCCGTCGCGTTCGACGCGAAAGAATCCGGCGCCGTCGATGGCGATGTCGAACGGGCCGCCGCCATGCATGAGTTTGCCTTGCGTGAAGACCGCGTGGCGGCCGGCGTTGGCCGTTCCGAGTCCAAGTGTCCCACCGGCACGGACATCGGTGAACCGCGCCGTCGTGGCTTTGAAGCCCGCGACGTCGGCGTTGGCCAGATTGTCGGCGATCACTTCGAGATTGGTTTGTTGCGCCGACATGCCCGATGCCGACGCGTACATCGCGCGATTCACTTCAGCCGTCCGATGTCGTTGACGGCTTTGTCGCGCGTCTCATCGATCGCGACGAACGTTTTCTGCGCGGTCTCGAACGCGCGTTGCGCGTTGAGGATCGCGAGCGTCTCGCCGATGGCGTCGACGTTGCTCGACTCGAGGGCACCGCTGCGCACCGACGTGCCGCGTGACAACGGGAGCCGGTCGACGACGCGACCGCCGTCGCGAAACGTTCCGCCCTCGTCGAGCGTCGCATCGGCTCCGACATGAATCGCGCCGCGTTCGCCGCGCAAACGGCGTCCTGCGCCGTCGGTGAGGTAGCCGTCGCGGTCGCGCACGAACGCGCCGTCCCGCGTCGCCGTCGCGCCGACCGCGAACGTTCCCGGTCCGAGCAGTGCGAAGTCGAACCGGCGGCCGGTTTCGCGAATCCCGCCCTCCGCGAAGGTCGGCTTTTCGGTCGCGACGAGGCCGCGGCCGGTCAGCGTGAGTGATGAGCGCACCCGCCGGAAGCCGTCGCTCGTGACGTTGGCGAGATTGTGCGTCGCCGTTTCGAGTTGTGCTTGCGCGGCGTGCATCGCGCTTGCCATCCAGGTCATGCCGTCCATGCGGCAAGCCTACACAGCGTTTCTTTCGGGGCTATTTCGCGGGGATTGCCGCCCGGTTGGGACTCCGCAACCTCGATGCAGAATGTCAGCGAATCGGTTCGCTCGCCACCGATCCCTACGTATTGGCGAGGCAAGAGTAGGTCGGATGAACATCGGTATCCTCGGCGCCGGAAATATCGGCGCGACCGCCGCCAAGCTCTTCTCGCAGGCGGGGCATCACGTGCGCATCGCAAACTCTCGCGGCCCGAAAACGCTGGAAGATACCGCGCTCGGGCTGGGCGAGCGCGTCCGCGCCGCAACGCCCGAAGACGCGGTCGCGTTCGGCGATATCGTGCTCATCGCCGTACCGTGGACCCACAAAGAGGATGCCGTTCCCGACGCCGGACCCTACGACGACAAGATCGTGATCGACGCGATGAACCCGTACACGGAAGATTTCGAACTCGAGGACCTCGGTGACCGCAGTTCGAGCGAAATCACGAAGACGCTCGTGCCGGGCGCGCGCCTGGTCAAGGCGTTCAATACGATCCACTTTCGCCGGCTTGGGACCGAGGGGAAACCGAGCGGCACGACGGGCCGGCTTGCGATCTTCATCGCCGGCGACGACGCTGCCGCCAAAGCGGTCGTCGCGCAGCTGATCGACGAGATCGGTTTCGACGCGGTTGATACCGGTTCGCTCGCGACCGGCGGCCGCAAACAACAACCCGACAGCGCGATCTACATGGTTCCGCTCACCGCGGGCGATGCTGAGAAGACGCTGACCGCAAGCTGACGCAAGCCGTCAGCTAACGGTATACCGACCCTTCCCGTTGAGCGGAAGCACGTCGTCCCCGGCGATGCCCGGTACGAGCAGGTGCGTCTTCTCGATCGGCTGCTTCGTCTCAACCGCCGGCTTCGTCTCGACCGGCGGCTTTGTCGCGACTGCCGCAAGTGCCGGCGTCGCCGCTGCTTCCGGTGCCGCAAGGGCCGGCGGCGGTTCGTCGCTTCGCATCGACGTCGCCGCGCGAATCGTCGTCGTCGCGGCCGGATACGACGACGGGCGATCGATCAACGCCAAATGCGACATGAGCAGACTGCGAATCTCACTTTTGGCCTTTTCGGCCGCGTCGATGATGCGCTGGTGCTCGCGGCGCGTCTCGTCGATGCGGTCGCCGATCGTGCCGATCTCGCGCTCGCCTTGCAGGCGCGCTTCTTGTTTGATCAGGTCGGCCTCTTTGTGCGCAGCGGCCTTCACTTCATCGGCGGTCCGTTGCGCCAACAACAGCGTCGACTGCAACGAGTCTTCCATCGTTTTGAAGTGTGAGATGCGCTCTTTGAGGTCGGCGATTTCCGCCTCGAGCGCGGCGCGCGCGTTCGCCTCGTCTTCGAGCGACTCGATAATTTCGTCGAGAAACTGATCGACATCCGTGCGTTCGTAACCCTGGAGGGCACGTTTGAACGTCTTGTGTTGAATGTCAACCACCGTGATGCGATTCGATGCGCTCATGGCCGTCCGTTATTCTGGAAGCGTTGGGTGAGATCGAGCATCCCGTCGTTGTCCATGTTTTCTCGCAAATTCGCAGAGTTCACGACAACGCCCGCCGGAACGACCAAATAGATCGCTTCGGCAAGTTTTTGTATACGGCCGTCGATGGTGTAGGCGACGCCCGAGGTGAAATCGACGACACGCTGGAGTAACGTGCGATCGGCTCCTTGCAAGTTGAGGATCGCGACTTGGCGCGCCCGGAGCGCGTCGGCAACCTCCGTCACGTCGGCGAACGTGCGCGGTGCGAACACCGCGACCGCGGTCCCCTGCCGTCGACCGGCCTCGGTCAATGGAACGACGTTACGTTTTCCGCCGTTCGTCTCGGCGTCGTAGAGCTCGTCGTCGTCGAGCTCTTCATCCTGGATGGCGAACCACGAGCCGATCTTCGTGAACATCGTCATGCCGAGACCCTTTCGCGCAGCGGACGTGCGCCGAAGATTGCGGTGCCGATGCGAATCATCGTCGATCCGAACCGGATCGCGCGCTCCCAATCGCCGGACATGCCGAGCGAGAGAATCCGACCACCGACGTGTTCGTGAACCGTTTGCGCTAGCGCGAACGCCGAGTCGACGTTGCCGTCGAGCGGACCGATTGCCATGACGCCGTCGACTTCAAGGCCGGCTTCCCGCAATTGCTGCGCGAGTTCGGGTGCGCCGGCCGGCGCAACGCCGAAACGATCGGCGGGCGAGATGTTGACTTGCACCAGCACCCGTAACGCTTTTCCGGCAACCCGCGCCGCGCGCGCGAGCGCAAGCCCGGCGTCGAGCCGGTCGACAGATTGGACGACGTCGAAAAGCGCCACGATCGATTTCGCCTTGTTCGTCTGAACGTGTCCGATAAAATGCTTTGTCGCCGGCGGGAGGTCGACGTATTTTTCGCGCGCTTCTTGCACGTAGTTTTCACCGATGTCGCATACGCCCGCGGCGATAACGGCGACAACGTCCGCGCGTGGACGGGTTTTGGTGACCCCGAGGATCGAGACCGCGCCGGATGCGCGGCCCGCTTCGGCGGCAACGCGATCGACGCGGGCGCGGAGCGTTTCCACACGCTCGCCGATCGATGAGGCGAGAGCCATGGACTCGTATCTTCACCGTCGCGTGACACGGCACCCTTAAATTTGCTTTATCGCCGCAAGGATCTGCGCGTGCCGCAGCGAGGAGCGTAGTCCATGTCGCCGTTTCGGCGAGCGTGTTGCGCGTTCGCGTTTCTCATGTTGTTCGCCGGTCCGGGAGAAAGCGCGAAGGCAGAGCCCATTACGGCGATCGACGGCACCGTCGCCGACGCCCGTTCGGCGCTTCCGCTTCCCAACACGACGGTCGCGGTGATCGGAACGGCGCGCTCGACGCAAACCGACGCGCGCGGCGCGTTTCACATCGACGGGATCGCGCCCGCGATTTATCACCTGCGCGTCACGCGCAGCGGCTATCAGAGTGCGGAATCCTCCGACGTCGTTGTCACCGAGGGCACGACGACGCAGGTCACGCTCAGCCTTGACGCCGTGCTCAGCGGGCGTTCCACCGACGTCATCGGCCGCACCGGAACGCGCGCGAGCGTGTCGTTGCAGCAGTCGAGCACGATCTCTCGCACGCTCTCGACCGAAACGCTCGCCGAGACCGGAACGTATCGGGCGGCGGACGCACTACGGCAACTGCCGTCGGTCACGAACTCCGTGGCCGGTGATACCGGCGCCCTCGGCGACGATGCTCCGCTGCAGATTCGCGGACTCGGTGCGGCCGAAACGGTGACGACGCTCGACGGCCATCCGATCGCGAGCGGCGCATCCGGCGGATTCAACTTTCAGGTTTCGCCGCTCGCCGGTATCCGCTCGTACAACGTCATTTATGGAACGGGCGGTGCCGACGTGCTCGGGGTCAACGCGATCGGCGGTGTGATCGACCTTCGCACGATCGATCCGAGCAGCGCGGTCGCCGTATCGATCGACCAAGGCTATGGAACGTTTAACCGTCTGGCCACCGTCACGCAGGGCACCGGCACCGCCGGCAAACTAGGCTTCGCTGCGGCCGCGGGCGTTTACGGGCTCGACGGCCCCTTGCACAACGTCTCGACGTACGCGCCGGCGACCTCGTTCGATCCGTCGTCGAACGCACCGCCCATCGTCAACGCGGCGACGTATACGACCGATGCCGCCGCCGTTTCGCGCACCGGAATGGTGAAATTGCGCTATAATCTTTCGCCCGCAACAAACCTATCGTTTACGCTCTTCTCGTCATCATACTGGGAAAACAAAGCGGGCAACGGCGACCAAGATTATCAAACCGGCGCGTACGCGCTCGCGCAAGGCACCAGTCTGCTCGACGGTAAGCCGAGGACCGACGCCTGTCCGAGCGGTTCGTTTCAGGCGAAGAATAGCTACGGCGTGGCATACGGCACAGGTCCCGACGGCAAACCGGACGGCGGCGCGGCGAACGGCTGCGTCACGCCGGCACAGTACGCGCAAGATAACGCCGGCCCGACCGGCGCCGGACCGGCATACCAGACCGTGAACCTCAACGACGAACACCTCAACCTCACGTCGGCCGGAACGCGCACCGCCTTCGCGCTCGATCTGTATTCGAACCGGTATCTCGTCGACTTCAGCCGGCTCAACGGTCTACCGAATTACGCCGGCACGACGGTAAACGGCAAGACGACGTTCCCGTACACGCAAGCGTTCGGCCTCGGAACGTATCGCAATTCGCTGTATCTGACCAGCGGCGGCCAGATCAGCGAATCGTTCATCGGCGCGCGTAATGATTTGACGCTCGGCTACATCGATAACAACGCGTCGGACTCGTTAACGTCGACGAGCGCGGGCGTCGCGACCGTCGGAAACTCAAACGCATCCTATTACGGCCCGTTCTTACGCGACACGTATCGCATGCCGTCGATTCCCGTGACGATCTACGCCAACGCATACTTCCTGCACGCGTCGGCGACGAACTCGTCGTTCGTAAACCCGCGCGCGAGCGTCGTTTACACGCCCGATGCACGCGACGTCTTTCGTGCGGCGGCGGGTGCATCGACGACGGAGCCGACCGCGAACTATCTCAACCAGCCGTTCGTACCGACGAACGCGGCGCTCGCGATCGTCAACGCGGGGGGCGGCGGGACGCCGAACTGCGGGTCGTTTTCCGTCGGAACCGCACCGTCGTCGATCCTGCAGCCCGAGCGGGGTGTCGACGAGGAAGCCTCGTACGGTCATCGCTTCTACGGCGACACGAACGTGCAGGCGACGCTCTTCAACGAGAACGTGTACAACAAAATCTTTAGCGGTATCACCGTACCGATCGACCTCAACGCGCCGCCGTTCGCCATCGGCTCGACCGTGGTGAACGCCCTCACAACGGCACTGACCGGAAAATGCGGCGCCGGCGGTTATACGACCGTCATCAGCGAGACGGCGAATCTCGGTCAGTTACGCTCGCGAGGCGTCGACATCGACGGACGCATCCGCTTCACGCCGCGCGTCTTCACCGACTTCGACTATGCCGTCACGTCGACGTCGCTCGTCAACGGCGTCGCGCAGCTCTTGCAGAAAAATCTCGTGTACATCCCGGGCGCGCAGTTTCCGCGTGTCCCGGCGCAGACGTTTACGATTGCGCTCGACGTCCTCGCGACGCCGGCGGTCGAAGCGAGGATCGACTTCAACACGGTTTCCGCGAACAACACGAAGGCGTTGCCCGCCTACGACGATAGCGACCTGACCGTCAGTGCGCCGGCCGGCCCCGGCAAGTTGTCGGTCTCGATCTCCAACCTTTTCAATCAATGGACGAACAATTATTCATTGGAAAACGCGGGCGTTCCGCTCGCGCTCAATGGGTATGCGACGCCGGCTAACGATGCGTCTGAAATCGGAAGATCGGCGACCGAACGGCTCTCGCTACCGCCGCGGATGCTGTTCGTCAATTATTCCTTACGCTTGCGCTGACGAACGCGCATCGAGCAGCGGGCGCGCATCCGTACGTTTTCCGTTGCGGATCGCAAGATACAACAACACAATACCGACCGCAGCGGTCGGCAGCGAGACGAGTTGGCCGCCCGAAAGGCCGAGCACGGTGAAGCCGGGCTCGCGCCAAATCTCCGCAATCGTGCGCGTCAAGCCGTAATAGGTCAGCCACGTCCACGCGATGACGCCGTCCGGCGGCCGCCGGCGGTAGAGCACAAGCAGAATCGGAACTGCGAGAATGTCGAGGAACCCTTCATAGATTTGTGAGGGATGACGATAACCGTCGACTGCCGGAAAGTGAATGCACCACGGATGATCCGGATCGCAGATACGTCCCCACAGCTCGTCGTTGATAAAGTTGACGATTCGCGTTGTCGCAATGCCGATCGGCAAGAGCACGACGACTTCATCGGCGAGCACGTTGAACGTCAAACCCGGATGCTTGCGCAAAAACAAGAAGAGGGCAACGATGACGCCGACAAGCGCGCCGTGAAACGCCATCCCGCCTTCCCAAACGGCGATCAACTTGAGCGGATGCGAAAAATAGTCGGCGGCGTTGTGATTCGTGATGATATCGGCGATGACAAACAACGTTCGGCCGCCGACGAGCACGCCGACCAGCGCATAAATGAGAAAATCCTGAATTTCGTCGGTGGTCAAACCGAGTCGGGCACGCCCGGCGCGCCGGTTCATCCACAGAAAGACGCAAACGAAGCCGAAGAGATACGATAGCCCATACCAGTGCACCGCGAGCGGCCCGAGACGGAACGCGATCGGATCGATGTTCGGGTAGGTAAACCAGTGCATCGCGGGAGGGCATACGCCCCCGGGCGCAGGCAGCCTCTCGATGCTGTCGTAGGTTGAACGATAGCGTGAACGTGCAGCTCAACGTCGCAACGGCTTTCCTCGCCGGACTCGTCTCCTTTGTCTCCCCGTGCGTGCTGCCCCTGATACCAGCCTATCTCTCGTTCCTCACCGGTTCGAGCCTCGAAGAGCTCAAAGCCGAGCAGAGCGCGGTTCAGCGCGCGAAAGTGATCCGGCACGCGCTCGCGTTCATCGGCGGCTTTACCGTCGTGTTCATGGCGCTCGGATTCACCGCCAGCGCCGTCGGCAACGCGCTGCTGGATTATCGCGACATCGTCGCGCGCGTCGGCGGTGTCGTGGTCGTCGTGCTCGGACTGAACATGATCGGCGTCTTCAAGATTCCGTTTCTCATGATGGACAAGCGCCCGCAGTGGCGCAGCGCGAACCGTTCATACCTGGCGTCGTTCGTCGTCGGACTCGGCTTCGCGGCCGGCTGGTCGCCGTGCATCGGTCCGATCCTGGCTGCTATTCTCGCGCTCGCGACGCAGCAGAGTTACGGCATCGCAACGGTACTGCTCTTCACGTATTCGCTCGGGCTCGCGGTACCGTTTTTGTTGACGGCAGCGGCGATCTCGCGCGCGCTCGGCGCGTTCAACCGCATCAAACGCTATCTCGGGGCGATCGAGTTCGCGGCCGGCGCGTTCCTCGTCGCGACCGGCGTCGTGCTGCTCACCGGAACATTTACGAAGATCGCGGGCTGGTTCTATCAATACGTGAGCGTGCCGTCGCTGTGATCCTATGGGTCGTCGCGATCGTCGTTTTTCTGCTTGACCGGTGGACGAAGTCGATCGTCGCCGCGCAATTTTTGCCGGGCGAAAGCGCGATCGCGATTCCCCATCTCCTATGGTGGACGTACGTTCAGAATACGCATGGCGCGTTCGGCCTCTTCGGTTCGCAGCCGGTTCTGCTCATCGGGCTCGCGCTGGTCGTGCTGGTGCTCTTCGCCTACGCGTTTCGCGACGCGGTCGGCGCCTCGGTCGTCGTGCGCGGAGCCTTCGGGGCGATCGTCGGCGGGGCGGCGGGCAATATCGTCGACCGTGTGCAGCACCGGTACGTCGTCGATTTCATCGACTTCAAGACGATTTGGCCCAACGTGTTCAACGTCGCCGACTCGTGTATCACGGTCGGCGTCGTGGTGCTCATTCTGACGTCACTACGACGCGACCAGCCTGCATCCGCCGAAAATCCGTAGCATAACGCACGCAGAAACCGCGAGATATGCCGTGATAGACGTCACAATTCGTTGACGCGACGTTAACGTTAACGCATTCGTCAACGACGGAAAAGGCCGCGCCGCCGAAGGTTTTTGTATCGAAAGGGGCCTTCTATCGCAAAGATTACGGTTGTCTGCGTTAACCTTTACGCTTGTCCTCTCTCCGATCTTGTTAATGTACGCTCTCTTGTATGTATACTAGGGAGCCTAAGCTACTCCGCATCTACCCGTCATCTGTATCGGAGGGATCGAACTCGGTTTGGAAGTCGTGGGTTTTCCAAAGCTAACCCCAACGCCGATTCAGCGGGCGGCGATCGACACATGGCTCGAATTCAATCGCGAGATACCGCTGCGCTGGATCGTCGGTCCGGCCGGTGCCGGCAAGACGACCGCCGCCCATCTGTATGCCCGGCGCTCGGCCCGTGACGTTCGCTATCTGCGGCTCCACGCCGGCTCGACGCTCGCTACGTTTGTCGCGTCACTCGAACGACTTCTTCAGCGCGACGTCAACCCGGCCGCGATCGATAAAGCGTTCCCGACCGATTCGTGCATGGAGTTCGTCGTCGACGAGATCGACAACGCGGACGAGCGGGTTCGGATGATCCTGCAAGCGCTCCCGAATCGCGTTCCGGCCAATGTGACCCTCATCTACCTTTCGCGGTCGCGCCGCGTCATCGACCTGGTTTCACTGGTCACGCAAGGCTTGGCGGTCGTCATGGACCGCGCGCTGCTCGCGTTCACGCGGAACGAAGCGACGGAGCTCTGTTCCGGGCTCGGCCTCTCGTGGAACGCCGCTGACGTAAGCCAGTTGATCCACGCGACCGAAGGGTGGGCGTTTGCGCTGACCGGTACGTTACGCGACGCGGCGCAAGTCGCCCGCGAAGTCCGCGGAGCGTTTCCACGATGGTACGAGCGCCACGCGCGACTCATCCAGCATCTGGTCGAACGCTCGATCATCGATTTGGATCCGGCTGAACGCGCGGCTGCCGAGCGAATCTATGCCGGTGAGGAACCGGGCAATACGCCCGCGTACGCGCGCCTGCATGATTGCGGGCTCCTTGTTTCATTCTCCGACGCGGAACTCCGGCCGCTACGGGTCATTCAGCCGAACGCTTCGCGCGCCGTCCATAATCCCACACCGCTGACGCTCCCGGTCGCCGTCGTCCAAATGTTCGGCGAGTTTCGAATGGATATCGAAGCCCGTCGCGTGGAGTGGTTCCGGCGCCGAGACCGCCAGATCATCGCGTTCATTGCGCTTCAACCCGACGCAACCGCTGCGAGATCCTTGGTGCTCCAGACATTTTGGCCGGATGCCGAGCGGCATCTCGCGGCGCAAAGCCTGCGCACCGCATGTAGTACGATTCGCCGCGCGCTTGCGCAATGTGTCGGATACGACCGGGTCGACCACTATTTTACCGCCGGACGCGAATTGCGCCTCAACAGCAATTACGTATCGATCACGTCGCAACGGTTTCGCGCCCACATCCGCGCCGGACAAGAGGCGTTCGATGCGGCAGACGCGGTTGTCGCACGCGGACATTACCTGGCGGCCTGCCGTCTGTATACGGCACGACTTCTCGACGGAGAAGGGCGCGAGCCGTGGTTCGAGGCCCCGGCCGGACTCTATGCGGAGATGGTTGCCGTCGCAGCGGAACGCTCTCTTGAGATCCGTCAGCAGCGAAAGTACGAGGGCGCATCGCCGCTCCTAACGCAGAGGCTTGCGTTCTCGACGTGAACCGAGCGCGTTTCGGTTAATCGACGATCGCGAGACGGTCGCCGACCAGCACGTCGTGTTTCGCGATGAAGCCGGGGCCCATCTCTAAAACACTGTGCGCCGCGAGCCGCCCGACTTGCAACCGTCCTGGTTCCACGTTCGGCATCAGATCGCTCACGCGGCGAAGCCGGTCGAGAAACAGCACGTCGATCGCCGTCCGCATGCCGAGCGTGTGAATCGCGCCGCATCGTTCGAAGAGCAGTCCCTCATCCGTCGATATCGACGATCGATGGAGCCAGCCGACGATGCGTCGCCACGGGGTTCTTGCGTGACGGACGCGCTTCGCAAGCACAGCACCCGTCGTTGCGTTTTTGAGAATCATCCGGAATCAGCGCATCGTCGCTTGGAGTGCGAGTGGGACGGCGATGCCAGCGACCAGATACGGGCCGAACGCGATCGGCCGCGCGCGATCGGCGCGAAAACGCGACACGATGATCGCGACGACGGATGCGAGCGCGAAGGCGAGCACCGCGTTTTGCATGCCGAGTAAGGCGCCGCCGAGACCCGCGAGCTTCACGTCGCCCCAGCCCATGCCGTGGCCTTTGGTGAACCACGCCGTGATGGCGAACGGGATCATCGGAATCAGCGCCGATACGAGCACTTCCCACCGCCCCGACATGCCGGCGGCGATGCCGATAGCGGCGAGCGGCAGCAGCGTGAAAACGTCCGGAACGATACCGCGCACGATGTCGGCGTACCAGATCGCCGAGAGAATTGCACAGACGAGACAGAAGATAGCGATCATCATCAGCGGCATGCCGCGCGCGCTCGCGACCGCGCCCAGCAGCGAACTGGCGGCGATCACGTACGGGACGCGGGGATTGCCGCTCGGCGGGCCGTCCGGCAGCGACTCGATCGTCGAGCAGATGAGGGTCGCTGCGTAGAGTCCGAGCGCCGCGGCCGCGCCGAACGCAACGATGCCGAGAAGAACCGCAAGCAGAATCATTTCGGCCTCGTTAACACGTCGGCCAGAACCGGGCCGAAGATAATCACGAACAGCGCCGGTAGGATGAAGAGCGCCATGGGCACGACCATCTTGACCGGCATCTGCGCGGCGATCTCTTCGGCACGCATCAGACGCTTGTTGCGCGCGTCCGCGGCGAGTTCGTCCAGCAGGCCGCCGATATTACCACCGAGCTTCTCGGTCTGCACCATGCCGGTAATGACCGAGGTCAGATCGGATTGCTTGACCCGCGCGGCCATTGCCGTCAGTGCCTCGGCACGACTTCGTCCGATGCGCACGTCCGCGAGCACTTCACGCAACTCGTCCGCGAGGGGACCTCGAATCGCTTCCAGCGACATCGCAAGCGCAGCGTTGAGCGCGGTCCCTGCCTCGACCGTCGTTGAGACCGTGTCAAGCCAGTCCGGAATGCTGCGATGAATCGCCGTTTTGCGCGCCCCGATCTGCCGGTCGAGATGGGCACTCGGTACAAGCATACCGGCGGCGCCGATCACCATCGCCAAGAGGACCGTTAACGTCGAGAGCTTATGCAGAAGAATGAGTGTCGCGATGGAAAGGGCGATGATCGCAACGATCACGATGAGCGAACGCGCGTAGTACGTTGCAACCGATGTTTTGTACCAGCCCGCTTCGTTCATTTTACCGCGCAACCGCCCCTGTCCGGATTCGCTCAGGAACTTCTTGACGAAATCGTTGTCTCTGGCGTCGCGTAGTGCCGTCGAGGTATCGATCGCCGCGATGTGCCGGGCAACATCGGATCGTGACGAACACAGCGCAACGATCAGAAGTCCGACGGTAAACGTTGCGAGCAGCGCAATAATGGTGATTGTCATATATCGATCTTTACGATTTGCATAACGGCGAAAATTCCAACGCCTTCGAGCGCCGCCGCAACGAAGATCGAACCTTCACCAACCGCGGTGTGCAGCATTGCGTCATGGATACGCGGCTGGGTAAAAAACACGTAGATTCCCATGAGAATCGGTAACAGCGAGATGATCCACCCGCTGGCCCGTCCTTCTGCGGTCAGCGCCTTCATCTTCCGATTGATCTTACGCCGGTCGCGGATCGTCGCGGCGAGGTGATCGAGAATTTTCCCCAAGTTGCCGCCGGTTTGCGATTGGACGCGAATCGTTCGCACCATCATGTTGAGTTCGTCGCTCGGCAGCCGATGGGCGAGTCCCTCGAGCGCCTCATTCACGCCCACGCCGACATTGGTTTGAGCGACAACGCGACGAAATTCCATCTTGGCCGGATCGCCGGATTCGTCGATGACGAGCACAAACGCCTGGCGCAGACTCAAGCCGGCACGTAAACCGCTGGACAGGAGACGCAGCACCATTTCGAGTTGCTCGTTGAATGCGCTGAGCCGTTTGGCGATTCGGCGCCTTATATAGATGCCGGTCGCGTAAAAGACGACGGCAAGCGTCGCCGGAAGCATGAGCAGCGCCAACAACAGCCCGGGGTGTGCGACGACAACGTAGGCTATCCATGCGGCCGCCGAGATGGCAGCCATGGCCAGGATCAGCTCCTCACGGCTGAGGCGGATTTGCGCACGCTCGAGGTCGGCCTTGTACCGGTCCGCCAGCGGTCCTAAACCGCCGAGAACGCGTTCCCAGGTCGACCAAAAGAGGAGTACCACGGTCGCGGCCGCGCCGATGACGATCGCAAACGGTGCGAGGACGGCTACCAACTTACGGCCGTCGGTAGGGTAGCAAGCTGACGCACATCGTACGAGATGCCCAGCTCTTCAAAACGCTTGAGGCATACCGGCTGTACGCCGGTGAAATTGAATTCGCCGATGACGCGGCTATCTTTGTCCAAACCACGTTGATCGAAATAGGCGATCTCTTGCATCGTAACGACGTCGCCCTCGAGGCCGACGACCTCCGAAATGCTTGTGACTTTGCGTGAGCCGTCGCGCATCCGTCCGATTTGCACGATCATGTCGAGTGCGCCGGCGACCTGCTCGCGGATCGCGCGCACGGGAAGATCGAAGCCGGCCATCATGACGAGCGTTTCAACGCGCGAGAGAGCGTCGCGAGGTGTATTCGCGTGAATCGTCGTCAATGAGCCGTCGTGGCCGGTGTTCATCGCTTGCAGCATGTCGAGGGCTTCGCCACCGCGACACTCACCGACAATGATACGGTCCGGCCGCATGCGCAGCGCGTTCTTCACCAGATCGCGGATACGCACTTCACCCGCGCCTTGAATGTTCGCGGGACGCGACTCGAGCCGGACGACGTGCTCCTGCGCAAGCGATAACTCCGCGGCATCTTCGATCGTGACGATGCGTTCCGTTTCCGGAAGAAAACTCGAGAGGACGTTCAACAACGTCGTCTTCCCGGAACCCGTGCCGCCGCTGACGAGAATGTTGAGCCGCGCTTCGACGGCCGCCCGCAGAAAGTCCACCAGCGTGTCGGTGATCGATCCCAGACGGACGAGGTCCGCTGCCTCCATGCGTTTTTCGGGAAATTTGCGAATCGTCAGCGTCGGTCCGTCGACGGCGAGCGGCTCGACGATCGCGTTCACACGAGAACCATCCGGAAGTCGGGCATCGACCATCGGTTGCGATTCGTCGATTCGCCGGCCCAACGGGGCAACGATTCGTTCGATGATCAGACGAACATGACGGTCACTGGAGAAGCGCTTGGCCGTCAATTCGATCTTGCCGGCGCGCTCGACGAAGATTTTGTCGCGTCCGTTGACCATGATTTCGGTCACGCTGTGATCCCGCAACAATTCTTCGAGCGGTCCGAGACCGAGAGCTTCATCAATGATTTCTTGCCGGAGGTGCGCGACGTCTTCCGCCGACCCGATTCCGGGCCGCTCGGAGATGAGTTCGCTGACGACGTCGGCGATTTCACCTCGCAGTTCGGTCATGCGGGTGGCGTCATCGACACCTCGTGATACGGTTACGGTGTCGATGCGCTCGGCGAGAGCAGCGTGAATCTCACTCTTCAGCCGATCGCGGGCCTCGTTTTCTTGACGCTGCAGAGACGGAACCTTGGTGACCTTCGTTCCGCTGTGCCGCTCGGGTGCCGTGATCGTTCCCTCGTCCGGCCGCCGTGCGCCACGGCTGCGTCGATCGCCGATCGGGACCGTCATGGACGGTGAAAGCGATGCGGCTTGCTCTTCGACGGTCGCCAGCAGATCAAGCGTCGCTTCGATGGTACGGCTAAAACGCCGATCGTTCTGAGAAGCGAACTCCGCCCGGATTTCACACTGCAACGCCGATTCGATATCGCGTTTCGAAGCGGCCCCGCGTCCGTCACGAGTATTCGTCACCAAGACGATTTGAGACGGCAGCACACCAAATTTCGCGAGCTCGACTTGTACGGCCCGAGCACCCGTGACGCCGAGCACCGACGGCTCGACGACCAGAACGAAGACATGCGCCCGCATGACGAGCGCGCGGAGCGCGGCGGCATACGGCTGGGGGGCGTCGACAAAGACGACGTCGTGCAGTTCTATCACGCTTGTGGCCACGAGTTCCGCATCGCTTGGCGTAATCGTAAACGCACCGTCGATGGTCGACGTCATCTCGACGACCGTTAGGCCTTGGACGACGGTCGTCGAAATATTGGCCGACGCTCGAGCTGCATCGAGCGCGCGCACCGCTTCCAAGACAACGGCGGTACTGCGGCGGGCGGCGAGATCGCCGTCAACGATCGCCACAGTTTGCCGCCGCTTTACCGACGCGCGAGCGAGTTCGACCGCAAGGGTGGTCGCGCCAACGCCGCCTTTGCCTCCGACGACAACAACAACGCGGCCGCTCATTTCGTCCCGGCTACTTGGTCGCCGTCGATGACTTCAACGAATCGGCTCGGCCGTGCGGGTCTAAGAGCCGGTCGCCCGACGGTTGCGGGTGCCACAGCCTTTCCGCCGGATGCGGGAACCGGGGGAGCCGTCAAGATAAGGGTGTCGACGGCGGCCGCACCGGTGCGCTCTTTCGGCTCGCGTAGTGCGAGCCGCAACGTCGTGTTCACGTCGGCGAGCGCGAGGAGATCGGCTTGCTTCGGAGTGACCTGCAGCGTCGCCGTCGATATCGCGGTATCCGGAGAGGGCGATGCCGTTGCAGCTGTCGTTTCATACGCGCTGCCCATCGCCAGCACGACGATATTCCGCAGAATGGTCAAGGCTTGCGGAGGAACGCCGGGTGTAGCGCGCGTCAGCGCGATGACATCAATATGATCCCCGGCTTGGATGAGGTTCGCGACGCCTTTTACCTTATCGATGGGGATGCTGATCGCGCGCATACCTTCCGGTATGCGTCCGGTGAGCCCGGCGTCGAATGCCCGGCCGATTTTCGAGGTCGTAACGGCGCTGCCCATGGGAATCGTCACGCGCGTAATCGATCCGACCGCGGCAGCCGGACTTGAAAGACTGTCCGGATCGATTGCGTCGGCCGGCCGCCGCGCGATCGCCAGCATATCGATCGTAATCGTCGCGCGAGCCGGAATGTCACGCTGCGCAACGACAATCAAACGCGGAGCTGCGGCGACCCGAGCGCCTCGATTCATCGAGCTTAAATAGCTGAACGTCAGTAGGCCGGTGCCGACGGCAAGCACGGCCGCAATAACTAAGGTAATCGTGCGTCGGTTGAGCTGCGGGCTCACGCTTGCGGAACGGATCACAAAGGCAGCCTCACAAATGGCATGAATGGAAGAGCGATGGCGGTGACGACTCCACAGCAGATAGCGATCGCATACGGCAATCGAACGGCGGCTGCCGAGGTTGGAACGTGGCCGCCGCCGTGAACGAACCCAAAGGCGACGTTCTGCAACACCGCGACCATACGACGCTCACGCATCGCTATAATTATCGCAAGCAATCCGCCCGTAACGGCGGTGGCAAGCACGAATTCCGTCGCGTGCTGTATGCCGAGACATGCGATACATCCCGCGATAAGCTTGACGTCGCCGCCGCCGAGCCATCCCGATGCGTGCGCGAACGACCCGGTAAGAATGACGCCTACGACGAGCGCGAGCGCCATGACGGCCCCCTGGAAGCCCGCAGTTAGCGCCCCGGCGATGACGCTGAAGATGATGAGCCCGATAGATAGCGCGTTCGGAATACGCCGCGTCTTAACGTCACTCACAGCAGCGACGAGCGAAACGAAGAGAGCGACGTACTCCGACACAGGTAACACTGGTGCTCCGGTAGCGAAGCTACGGCTACGTGCCGTTACCGTTCGCACCGACTTTGGTGGCTACGCCGTCGAACGCCGCCTTTACATTGCCACCAAGGGTACCCACGACCGCCATACAGACGGCGGCAATGAGGGCGACGATCAGACCGTATTCGACCATCGTGGCGCCTTCTTCGTCGAGCAGCATGTTCTTGATATTGGTAAGCATTGAAGTTCTCCTTAGATTGTAGATTGTAAGTTGTGGATTAATTGTCGGGGAGTTTGTCGTTGGGGTTCGCGAGTTTGGGATTCGGTGGCCCGAGTTCGAGTGTCGCCGAGGCGGGCACAACGTTCGGACCAGCGGTCGCTGTGAACTGAAGTGAGGTGTTGGGAAACGACAGCGACAGGACGGAGACGATCGTCCGGTAGGTGCCATCGGCGGCTGCGTAAACGGTCGAATGCGCAAGCGTGATGGCGGGAATATCGCGCGAGAGTCGGGCTTTGACGATCACGTCGATCGGAGCGCCGGCGGGACCGGTGCCGCTCGCGGCAATCGTCTCCGTCGCATCGATATAACGCGCCTGAATCGTCAGGGGCGCACCGCGCGCCGGTGCGTGAGGAACCGTGACGACCGGCGGCTGAAGCGCCGCGTTTGGCCACGGGTGCGCCTCGGCGAGACGCGCGAGCACCGATTCGAAAGTGGAGTCGACGTAGATTTGGTTATTGTGAAACGCGGGCGTTCGCGCCAGATATTGAACGTCGTCGTTGACTTGATAGCGTGGGTCGCCGGCACGCACGAGCAGCGAAAGACCGGGGCGGGAGAGATGAGCGGCAACCTCGGTGCTCTCCGCCATATACACGAAGCCGTATGCCCGCGCTACGTTCGAGAGCGTGAGCATATTTGCGGCTTGCACGTGCTGCATAAGCGTCGCAACAAGCACGGCGCCCAACACAGCAATACGAAGAAAAGCGATCACGAAACCTCCGGGAAGGCAGGAGCCCGTATCGCATTCTAGCGTGGTTTTCGGCGATGGAAAGGGTGCACACAAAAATCGAACTTAACGTAGATGGTACGTTAACGCGTTAACACGCATCGGCATGGCATAATCGGGTCCCGGCATCCCGCATGATGTCCGGAAATCGCTTTGTGAGGCTCCCCTTGTCGATACGTTGGAATCGCGCAGTCCTCTGCGTCGCCCTGATCACGGCGCTCGTGATTCGGCCGCTCCTTACCGAGGGCGCGCCGATCAAAGTGTTGGCGATCGCGACCGGCCATTCGACGGTCGTGAACGTCGATAGCCTCTCGCGCGTCGCCGTCGGTGACGCAAAGATCGCGGGCGTCGTGCCGATCGGAACCTCCCAGCTCGTCATCAACGGCAAGCACCCGGGCCGGACGACGATCGAGGTCTGGGCAGGCGGCCAACGGTTGGCCTACGACGTCACCGTCGTCGATCAGAACGTCGATAGCCTCGCCGCTATGTTGCGGACGACCATCAACGAGCCGAGCGTAACCGTCGTCGATTTCGATCATTCGCTCGTCGCCCGCGGTACCGTCGACAACATCGAACAATTTCAGCGCGTCGAAGATCTGCTCGCCCGTTTCGCGCCGCTCGTCAAGGCCGAGGGCTTCGCCGTCGTCGACGCCGTCACCGTAAAACTTCCGTTCGGTGACTTGCAAAAGGCGCTCGTGAGTATTCCGAACACCTCACAGCTGCGGCTCGACGCAGACGCGAAGGGCAACGTGATCGTCAGCGGCAACGTCACGGACCGCACCACGGCCGAGAGCGTTCTCGACCGCGTTCGCGGCCTGGCCGGCCCGTATTTGACCGTCGATGGAAAAGTGATCGATCGGCTCGCGGTCTCGACCGTCAGTCAGATCGACGTCAAGGTGTACGTCCTCGAGATCGACGACACGGGGCTGAAGAATCTCGGGCTGAGCCTGCAGGGCGCGAATCCGGATCCCAATCTTCCCGGCGTCTTGGACTACGGGAACCCGGTGTTCTTGTTCGCCGAAGGCGCGGGCTCGAACGTCGCCGGCAAAGCGTTGACGATCGCCCCGTTTTTTCGTCAAACGCGCTTGGCGCCGACGCTCTCGCTGATTTTGAGCACCGGACACGCGCGGATTCTCTCGCAGCCGAATCTCGTAACGCTCAACGGGCAAAAGGCCGATTTTCTCGTCGGCGGTCAGGTTCCGTACGCGTATTCGACCGGCTTGGGGCAAACGAGCATCGTCTTCAAAGACTACGGCGTCAAGCTGGAAGTGACGCCGACGCTTCTCGGCAACGGCGGCGTCGATACAAAAATCGCGCCGGAAGTCAGCCAGCTCGATTTCGCGGACGGCATTCAGCAGAACGGCTTTACGATTCCGGCGCTCAAGACGAGCCGGTTGTCGACCGATCTTGTGACGCAACCGGGTGAGAGCATCGTGATGGGCGGCCTTCTCCAGCACGTAGAACAGCGCGACATCCTAAAGATTCCGCTGCTCGGCGATTTGCCGATCATCGGTAAACTCTTTCGCTCGGTCCAGTACCAGTCGAAAAAGACGGACGTCGTCTTCGTCATGACGCCGGAGATCATCACGCGATGAAAGCCATCATTGCGATGCTCCGCGACGAGCAAGGCGCAACAATGGTCGAGTACGCGCTCGTTCTCGCGTTGCTCAGCCTCGTGTCGTTAGCCGCTCTGAGCGCAACCGCCGGACAAGCGAATACGACGCTAAACGGCGAGCAAACGAACTTGACGACGGCACAAACACGCCCGTGACGCGTCGTGGACGATCGTCCGGCGCGGCACTCCCGGAGAGCGCGCTCGTCATCTCGACGATTTTGCTGATGATACTCGGCAGCTTGCGCCTCGCAATCGTCGGATATACGCAAGTCGCGGCCGATGCGGCGGCGTTCACATCAGCTCGCTTCAGCGGCGTCGGCGATCCCAACGGCGCAACGAAGACGGCAACGGCCGTCTCAGCCGTGCAAGCCGGTGATATCACGACGGCACAAGGTCTGCCGGCACCCGCTCAGGCGCCGGTCAATTATAATCTTGCGCAAGATTCGACGCGCCACGGCGGTGTAACGATGATGCAGGCGGCGCAAGTCGTCACGACCGTCTTGAAGACCAATCTCGACGGTTTGCTCTTCGGCTCGAACTCGATCTCGGTGACGAGTACGGCGATTGCCCCGCAGTACCTCGACTTCTACTCGCACGAAAACGTGTTGGGCGAATCGTACAATAGCGGAGCAGCACTCGGAAGTGCTCAAAACTATTTCACCGGGGGTGAAAACGTGCCGCCGTATTTCGTCGGCTTTCACTATTTCGAGTATTGCGAGGCATCGCTCGAATCGGGCCCGTGGACCGATTGTCCGGGAGCGATCGACTTCGACGCCCTCGGCATGGCGGAATTTCTCGATCAAGACAACTGGGGACGGACGCAACCGGGCGTGACGGGGGCTGACGCCGTGTTCAAAGAGATGCTCTGCCATCAGAATGCGTATGCCAACGTCGCAGCGATCGCATACGCCGCGACGACGCACACGGCGGCTGCGAGCGTATTGACCGACAGCCAAACCGACGTGCATACCATCTACTCGTGGGACGTCCACGCGCAAGGCGGATATCCGCCGTCGAGCTACACGGGTCCCGGAAGCTTTCCGACATCGCCGGATGCGGGGTGTGCGTCATGATGGAACGGCAACGCGGACAGGTGCTACCACTCTGGCTCTTCGGCAGCCTGACGATGCTGGTCTTTTTATTTTTTCTCTTCTCCTACGCGTACACGATCAGTTGGCAGGTGCGCGCGCAAAACGCGGCCGACGCCGCCGCGCAAGCCGTCCTTGCGCTTCAGACGCAGCAGTTCAATCAGATGGAAATGATGCTCTACACGTCAGCCATCGAAGAGTATCGCGTGCGGCGTTTGCTCAACGGCATGTTGCTCGCGGCGCACAATCAGGGCGGCTGCGGCGATGACGCAACCTGCGAGGCGACATTCCAAAGCCTTCGAACGAGCTTTCTCACATCGACGCAGCGTTACACGAACGACGTCATTCTTACGCAGCGCATCACCGGAAACTTGAACTTCGACACCGTTCACGCGGACGCGCAGGCGCTGATCAATCGGCTCACATCCGGAACCTACTGCGCCAATCAGACGGGCGCGGATTGCGCGTTCACCTACCGAATCGTCGACTTTACGCAGCGAACCGCCGGGCTGGAAACGGTCGCCATGGACGCGTTGGGTTACGTCGTTCCGACGTACGATCATCGGACGGCGGCGGCGGTCGTGAACCAACAGCTCTTCGCGCCGGCGCGTGTCGAGGTGGCCGTCTGCGCGCAGGTTCCGCCGCTTTTGCCCGGCTTCTTCAACTTCGCGCCGCAGCCGTTCTATGCGATCGGCCGCGCAGCAGCGACGGCCGTGATGGTCGAGCAAGATTGGATGCAGCCGGGCCAGATCGTCAATCCGATCTCCAGCGGCGTCTTTCAACCGGACGAACACTACGTGGCGGCGCCGGGAGCGAGCGCCTACGATTGGTACGGCGTCGATTTTGGCGGCAACACCAATCAGGCGTACGAATCATATGACGTGTTCGCGTTCGAGCTGACGTCGGATGAGTTCAGCGCGCAGCTCGGATGGTGGAACAGTATTCCGATCCCGACGTATACCGGCGTGCAGAGCGTCGGGACGCTGGGCTGCAGCAACGCGCAGCAGCAGGCGCAGGCGCCACAAACGTAATGCGCACCGGACGGCATCGTCAGCGTGGTCAGGCGCTTCTCGAGACCGCCATCATGTTGCCCATTTTCCTGATGGGAATGTACGGCATCATGTATGCGGCGAACGCCGGCGCGATCAACGAAAGAGCGCAGCTCAGCGTGCGCTACGCGGGCGTGCTCTCCGCGGAGAGCAATCCCTACATCGACTACTCGCTGTATACCGTTTACAACAATATCGACGGCAACAGCTACGTCCCGACACAGAATTGCTTCACACCGCCCCCGCAAGCGATGCAGGGCGGCGCGCTGGCGTCGATCCCGCAAAACGGGAACAACGGGCCGACCGCCGGACAGGCGACCTTTCCTCAATTTTGGCAGCCGACATCGATTGCGCCGACGTGTACGGGCGGCGTTGAAACGCTTGCTGCGGGATCGGGCCTGAGCCAAGACTATCTGCTGTTGCTCAACAGTGCGAAGATGATCGCGCTGCCCGACGTGCCGCAATATGTCGCCGCGCAAGTCGGCGGTCTACACGAGACCGCTACCGGCAATTTTTTCCGGTCGCCGGATCTGTCGACACTTTTGCGGTGTTCGTCGGCGCTCGGCAGCGTCGTTTCGGCGTCACTCGATCCGTCGCACGACAGCACCGACCCAGCAACGCCGCCGCAAGTTCTCGACTCGACGATCAACTCGGCGACGATTCCCGTCGACGGCACGAGCTGCGACGTCGCCGCCATTCCCGTGGCGAGCCCAAGCCCCGGGATCACGCCGACACCGCCGCCGACATCGCCGCCGACCGCAGGCCCGTCGCCGACGCCGACACCCACCGCGACGCCGGTACCGCCGACGCCGACGCCCACGCCGGTGCCACCGACGCCGACGCCGACGCCGGTTCCGCCAACCCCGACGCCGATGCCGACGGTCCCGCCGACGGCTACGCCGACACCGCCGCCCCCGACACCCACGCCGACCGCCAACCCGACCGACACGCCGACGCCGGCGGATACGCCGACACCGACACCGACGGACACCGCAACGCCGACACCACCGCCGCCGACAGCGACGCCCTCGCCGTTCGTTCCGCCGACGAGCACGCCGACACCGACGCCGACGGACACGCCGACGCCGGTGCCGACGCCCACCCCGACCCCGACCGCGACACCGCAGTGTCCGACGGGACCGCAGTCCGTCGCACGTTCGCCGCTGCCCGCCGCGGCGCCGCAGCCCAGCCCGACGACGACGCCGACGCCGTTCCCGCTGACCGGTGCGGCGGCAGCGTCACCGCTACCGCAAGCCGGCATATCGCCGACGGCCGGCGTCGCATTGGAAGCCGCCGCCGCAGCCCGATCGACGACCGACGAGGGCGCCGGACCGGACCCGTGCGCAACGCCGACACCCGCGCCGACGCCGGTTCCGACGGCCACACCGACCCCGACCCCGACGCCCACGCCGACGCCGGTCCCGACAAACACACCCACACCGACGCCGACACCGACCCCCACGCCGGTTCCGACGCCGACGCCGACCTCCACACCGACGCCGACACCCAGCCCAACGCCGACGCCGACCCCCAGTCCGACGCCGACGCCGACGCCGACGCCGACGCCCACCCCGGCACCGACGCCGCCCGGCGGCGCGCACTAGTGGATTTACCGTCGGGAATCCACGGCCGCCGGACGGCGTTAGCCGCCGGGCAAGAGCAACACGGGGCGAACGATCGTATCCGCCTCGTCATTTACCCGATACGTTGCTTCGACGGTCATCCGTGTTGTGGTGGACACGGGCGGATGATGCAGCGCCACCGTCGACGCGTTGCGCGGAACATCGATCCCGACGATCTTGCGCGCGTTTTCGTCGAGCAACGCGACGTGAAGGTTCGGATAGTGGTGCACGATCTGCACGCGAACGGGCGCCTTGCCGACGGCGCGATCCGGCACGATGATCGGCGGCGCATCGGAGGGGGACGCGCCCGGATCGGGCGGCGGCGAGGCCACCGCAACATCGGTGCCGCCGGCCGGCAACGCAATGCGAGAATCAACCGTCGAGCCGTTACGAAATGCGTGGAGCTCGAGGACCAGCGTTCCGGGATCGATTCCGGCCGGCAACGTCAACGTCGTTTGGCCCGTCGGGCTGAGCGACGCCGCCTGATACTGAATCCCGCGCGCGTCCATCAAGCGCAATATTCCCGAATCGGCGATCGCGTCGTAAAAGGCGACGAGCGTCGGTACGTTGTGTACCATGCTTCGCGAAATCGCGAACGAGCGTATCAGCGGACCCGCGGTCGTGCGCGTGATGACGCGCGTCACCGGAAGCGCGTTCGCACCGACCGTCGCCTCGTTCGACGCGTCTCCCAGCGGACCAGACATCACCAGACGCACGCGATACGCCTCGTTATGCTGCACGGCCGGAATCGCGATGTGCAACAACCCCGACCGCTGCGCGAGCAGACCCGACATGATCGTCGTTCCGTTCGATGCAATGACCGAATATCGCAGCGAGCCGACGCCGCTGCTCGTATAGGGAACGTCGATCGCGCTGCCTTCCAACACGGTGTTCGGTGCGCCGAGGTCGCCGACGTGCGGATGCGCCAAGATGAATCCGGCCACCAGCGCGCCGGCTACGACGAATCCGACGAGCAGCGGAAAGAGCGAAGCATCGCGGCGCCGCGGCCGAACCTCACGGCCCTCGGGCGTCATGCGTATCGGGGTGACGCGAATCGGCTGCGGATCGAGCACTTCGACAATGTTCGTCTCGGCCTGGGCGGCGACGATCGCAATCGGCTCCTGCGCGACGGGCGAGTCGTCGTCGAGCGGAATCTCTTCCGGCTCATGGAGCACGAGATCCGCGTCGGGGATCGGCGCAATCGGAGGCGCAACGTCGACGACGGCTTCGGCCTCGGAGGGTCGCGGCGGTGGTGGCTTCGGACGTCGCCGTAACCACCCGAACCAGAGCGCGGACGCCATGGCCGCGACAAACACGGCGGCGAACGACGCGCCGGCGACCATCGCCAAGAACAGAAGACGCGCGTCGTTTCGTTCATTTTCGGTCTGCTCGTCGAGGGTGCGCTCGCGAACGTCCAACATCGTGCCGTCGCACGAGATGCTGATCGCGAGCGGATCGTCGGACGGAGGCAACGCGTAGCCGCACGTGACGTTCGTGCCGGCCGGCACGATCATCCGATGCAATGTTTCAGCACCGCGCGTGATACGGACATTGGCAACGGCTGCCGAATCGTTTGTTACGTCGACGTGATAGCGAGCGCGGTCACCGAATGACGCGCGGCGGACGACGCACGTGAAGGCACCTGTTGCGGTGTCGCCGGCAGCACGGGCGATGATTCGCCCGTTAGCCATGCGATCGGAAAATCCGAATCGCTATCAACGTGGACTGACATTTCCTTCACGTCGGGCGGTTGCTCCTCTATGCCAGGGAGTACTCATAGACGATCGATCCGCTGTTGACCGCGATGTCGTCATAAAGCCGCCGCGCGGTCGCGTTGTCGACGAGCGTTTGCCAGTAGACGCGAAAACACGATCGCGCGCGTGCGGCTTCCGCGACCGCTTCGATCAAGGCGCGCGCGTGGCCACGCCGGCGCGCCGCCGGATCGACGAAGAGGTCTTGCAGGTAGCAGACCTCACGCGCCGACCACGCATGCGGATGGTAGAAGTAATGCGTGATGCCGGCGAGCCGGCCGTCTCGGTCGCGCGCGCCGAACGCGCGGATGTCGCCGTGCGGATCGAGGATGCGCGACCACGTCGACGTGTACGTCGCGTCCGGCAACGTCGTGCCGTAGAACGTCAGGTAGGCCGTCCACAGGTCCGCCCAACGTTCGCGGTCGGCCGGCCCGAGCGGCGTGATGGATGCGGTCGACATGCGGCGAACTTTGACGCCTGCGGCACGCTTCTCTGCACAACCTTAATGTAGAGTTGGTATCTCTACCTACGATGGACGCACTCGATCTCAATCGCGTGGATTTCTCGTCGCGCTCGCTCAAAGATCTGCTCGATGCGCGCGACGCCTACCATATCCACCTCATGCACAAAGCCCACGTCGTCGCAACCGCGGTCGGCCGGTATCGTTTGCAAGACGACGATCCGAACGCGAATCACCCGCCGGGCGATGCCGGGACAACTCATCCCGTGCACTCAAAGCGGCGCACGCTGTTCAACAGCGTCGTGCGGCCGTGGTCGTGGCCGTGCGTGCTCGTGTTCGTCGACGAATGGGCCGCGCGCGCAAGTTTCGCGTCGGAGCCCGATCAAATGGTGCCGCGCGCACTCTACCTTCCCGACGGCCGGGTCGTTCCGACGTGCGTCGTCGCCGTCGACCGTGATGAGGCCGCCGGTCCGGCCGTCACGACGCTGCCGATACCGCGCGCTTCGATCGGCCCCGGCTGCGCGGTGCTCTCGACGGTCCAGGGAACGGATCGCGCGGGAACGATCGGCGCGCTCGTGACTGACGGCGCGCGCACCTACGCGCTCACCAACCGGCACGTCGCCGGTGAGCCCGGGCAGGTCGCGTACACGACGTTCCGCGGTCAGCGGGAACGCATCGGCATCACCTCGGCACGGTCGCTCGAAACGATTGCGTTCCGCGACGCGTACCCCGGTTGGAGCGGAACCGATTCATTCGTCAATCTCGATGCGGGCCTGATCGAGGTCGACGACCTCGCACAGTGGACGCCGCTCTCGCTGGGCCTCGGCGAAATGGGCACGCTGGTCGATTTGCGCCCGGACTCGTTTACGCTCGACCTGATCGACGTTCCGGTCACCGGCTACGGCGCTGCGTCGCAGCTGCTCGGGGGCACCATCGCCGCGTTCTTCTACCGCTATCGCGCCGTCGGCGGCCGTGAATACGTCGCCGACTTTTTGATCGCGCCGAGCGGTGCGGTGCAAACGCGTCCCGGTGATTCGGGAACGGTGTGGCACATCACCCCGGACGCGCTGCGTTCACGAACGTCGAATACGCCGGCACCGCTACCGCGTCCGTTCGCGCTGCAGTGGGGCGGTCATGCGTTCTTCGATTCGCAGACGCGCACGACCGCGCGCGGCTTCGCGCTGGCGTCGGCGCTCAGCACGATCGTGCGCGAACTCGAGCTCGATCTGGTGCGCAGCTGGGACCTGCAGCTGCCCGACTATTGGGGAACCGTCGGCCACTACACGATCGCCTCGAAAGCGATCGCCATCATCCGGAACGACGATTGCTTCGCGTTGCTCGACAACAACGTCGACAACATTACCTATGCCGATGCCGACATCCGGCCCGGCCCGTTGAAAGGCCTGAGCAACAAGCCGTTCGTGCCGCTCGCCGATGTTCCCGATCTCGTGTGGAAGATGCACGGCGCGGGTTCGCGTGGGCCGCAGAACAGTCCCGAGCATGCGAACCACTTCGCCGACATGGACAAACCGGACCCGAGCGAGGGCAACAAGACGTTGCTCGAGATCACCTCGGACGGCAGCGGCGGCACCGATCCGGCCAAAGTTACACCCGCGGTGTTCGAGGCGTATTACACGAGCGTCGCAGACGCGAGCCGCGGCTGTTTGCCCTTTCGCGTCTGGCAGCTCTTCGATATCATGATCGCGACCGCGTCCGCGGCCGAGTTCGTGACGGCCGCCGGCGTCCTTGCGCATTACGTCGGCGACGCATGTCAGCCGCTGCATATCTCCTATATGTTCGACGGCATTCCGCACGGAACGAGCGTCGAGGGCAAGGGCGTTCACTCTGCGTACGAGACGACGATGGTCGGCATCAACGCAGCCGCGATCATCGACGCGCTCAACCGCGACTTTTCGATCGGCTCGAGCGGCCGCGGGACGAAGTCCAAAGCGAGCACGATCAAAACGGGGCACGACGCGGCAACGGCGGTCGTGCAATTGATGCGTGAAACGCTGGCCGCGATTGCACCGGCGGATCTCGTGCACGCCTACGAGCGCGACCCATCGCCGGCGAATCTCTGGCAGACCTTCGGGACCGCAACCGTCGGCGTGATCGAGGGCGGATGCCGCACGCTCGCGCAAATCTACGACGCGGCATGGACAACGAACCCGAACGAACTCGCGACCGCGGCCGTGCCGCAAGCCCGGTTGAAGGCACTCTATCTCAATACCAAATGGGCGCCGTCGATGACGCTTGACCAACTGGGTGCCGCGTTGCAAACGTAACGCGCGGCGGCCCACAAACGGTAGCCTGCGACCGATCGCCGAACGCGATCATCGACGATGTTCACTATCAGCGACGAAGACGCGGGGAAGCGGATCGACGTCGAGGTCACGCAGCGCACCGGCTTCTCGCGTTCGCACGTCAGCGCTGCAATCAAAGCGGGCGCGGTATCGGTCAACGGCGAGCCTGCGAAACCGAGCCGCGTGCTCGAAGCCGGCGACCGCGTCGCGTACGCGATCGATCCGCCGCGACCGCTCGACGTTGCGCCGCAGACGATTCCGCTCGACATCGTCTACGAAGACGACACGCTGCTCGTCGTCGACAAACCGGCGGGAATGGTGACGCACCCGGCGCACGGCGCGCTCTCGGATACGCTGGTGAACGCATTGCTCGCGCACGCATCCGCATTGCCCGGCGAACGCGTGCGCGCCGGGCTCGTGCACCGGCTCGATCGCGACACATCGGGACTGCTCGTCGTCGCCAAGACGGAAGCGGCGCTTACGACGCTCGGCCGCGCGATGCAAAAGCGTTACATTGAACGCGAATACCGCGGCATTGTGACGGGCGTTCCGCGCGACCGCGAAGGAACGATTCGCGGCGCAATCGGTCGCGATCCGAACAACCGCTTGAAATACGCCATCCGCGCCGACGGCAAACCATCGATCACGCACTTCGCTCTGCGCGAAGCGCTGCACGACGCAGCCGAGTTGACGTTTCGGCTCGAAACCGGCCGAACGCACCAGATTCGCATTCATATGGCGGCCGTCGGCCACCCCGTCTACAACGATCCGGTGTACGGGAAACGCGATCGTGACGCCGTGCTGCCGGGTCAAGCGCTGCACGCCTCGCGTCTAGCGTTCAAACATCCGGTGACGAAAGCGATGCTCGCGTTTGAATCGCCGCCGCCGCCCGCGTATGAAGAGACGCTCGAACGCCTCCGCGGATGAACGTTTTCACCCTCCACGGCAGCGACGGCGACGCTCGGCGCGGCACGCTGCGGCTCGCGCACGGCACCGTCGAGACGCCGGCGTTCATGCCGGTCGGTACGGTCGCCACGGTCAAGAGCATCGAACCGCGCGAATTGCGCGAGATCGGCGCGGAGATCGTGCTGGCAAACACCTATCATCTGTGGTTACGGCCGGGACTCGACACGCTCGTCGCAGTGGGCGGTTTGCATCACTTCATGGCGTGGGATCGGCCGATCCTCACCGACAGCGGCGGCTTCCAAGTGTTCAGCCTCGAGTCGCGCCGCGTGCTCGACGATGACGGCGTTACGTTTCGCTCGCACATCGACGGCAGTACGCATCGCTTTACGCCCGAAACCGTCGTTGCGTTTCAAGAGCAGATCGGCGTCGACGTCGCGATGGTGCTCGACGTGTGCGTTTCGCTGCCGGCGACGGCCGACACGGTGGCGGCGTCCGTCCGGCGAACGACGCTGTGGGCGCGCCGCGCGGCGGCCGCATGGTGCGGCCGGAACACGGCTCTCTTCGCGATCGTGCAGGGCGGACTCGACGAACGGCTACGCGCGCAAAGCGCCGCAGACGTCGTGGAACTCGATCTCCCTGGGTACGCGATCGGCGGCCTCTCCGTCGGCGAATCGCGCGCCGAAATGGAACGCTTCACGCGGTCGACGGCGGCGATGTTGCCAGTCGCCAAACCGCGCTACCTGATGGGCGTCGGCACCGTTCGCGATCTCATCGCCGGGATCGACGCCGGCATCGACATGTTCGACTGCGTCTATCCGACGCGCAGCGGACGTCACGGACGCGCTCTCACGCGTGCGGGTGAATTCAATATCCGCAACGCGGCGTACGCGCGCGACGAGCGGCCCATCGATCCTGCATGTCCGTGTAACGTCTGCGCGACGTTTTCACGCGCCTACCTCTCGCATCTCTTTCGGACCGCAGAATCGCTCGGTCCGCGGTTGCTCTCGTATCACAACTTGGCCGCACTCGCGACATTGATGGCCGACGCGCGCGCAGCGATCGCCGCCGGACGCTGGGCCGCGTTTCGCGACGCGCACCGCGAGCCGGTCGCGTGAAGGCGCCCGTACGCCGCAGCGCGCAGCAACATCGGTGCGTTTCCGCGCCTGGTCCTCGCTCGCCGCTGCCGTCGTTGCGCTGATCGCGCCATCGGGCGTGCGGGCCGATAACCCGTTCGAGACGACCGTCGGGTTAACGCTCAACCCGATCGCGGGCGGCGTGCACGAAAGCTTCAACGATACGATTCACTTGCCGCCGATTCCGGTGCCGCTATTCGAAGCGAGTCAACGTCTCGGCCCGTTCGAACTCGCCGGATACGGCTTACCTCCGACCGTTGCGATCCCGTACACCGACGCGATTCAAGGGTCGACGTCGCTGCGCTTGACCATCCTCGACGTCTCGCTGCGGCTGTGGGATCCGGGACACCATTTTGGTATCGAAGCGGGCGAGACGCTCTACAACCAGACAACGCATTATGCGACCGCCTTCAACTTTACGAACACCGACGAGCGACAGTATTCGCGCATCGTCGGCGGACACTATGGAGCGATCGCACACATCCCGTTCCGCGCCGGATTCTTCGAGACGGAAGTACGCTACGCGCCGGTGTTGCTCGGCACGCAAGTCACGACGTACGGCAACGGGTCGCCCTCGCACTTCGACCCGGAACGCGGCGAGCAGATCGACGCAGACGTACGATACATCCATCGCGCCGGCAATCATTCCGAGTACATCATCGGCGCGCGGTACGTCAACTTCACCGCCGCGTACGACGTTCCGGGGAAACCGCTCTCCGACCGCAACGCCGCGCTGTTGCCGAGTTTCGGTTACCGCTTTACGACCGGCCCGTAAAAACGTTATGCGGGCTGCGCAACGCGCGGATTCAACAGATACTGATGGACGAAGGCGACCGTCATGCTGCCTTCACCGACGCTCGATGCGACCCGCTTGATCGATCCGTGCCGGACATCACCGGCCGCGAAAATACCGGGGACGCTCGTCTCGAGCAAGAACGGATCGCGCTCGAGCCCCCACGTCTGGGTCGAGCCGGCCGCGCGCACGATATCCAACACGTCGCGGCCCGTACACACGAAGCCGGCGCGATCGCGCACGACCGCTTGCGGCAGCCACGACGTCTCCGCATCGGCACCGATGAAGATGAACACGGCATCGGAGTCGATCGCACGCACCTCGCCGGTTTGCGAATCGCGGATATCGAGCGTCGCAAGGTGATCGGGACCGTGCGCCGCGGCGATCTCGCTATGCGATTCGATCGTCACATTCGCTTTGGACGCGAGCTCGTCGATGAGGTATTGCGACATGGAGGCCGCGAGACCGTCGCCGCGTACGAGAATCGTGACCGCCTCGGCATAGCTCGAAAAATACATCGCGGCTTGGCCGGCCGAGTTGCCGCCGCCGACGAGGTGCACGCGTTTTCCACGCGTTCCAAGCGCCTCCGTGCGCGCCGCACCGTAATAGACACCGCGACCGCTAAGCGCATCGACACCCGGCGCGTCCAGCTTACGCCACGTCACGCCGGTCGCGACGACGATCGCTCGTGCTCGAACCGACGTTTCGTCGTCGAGCACGAGTGTATGGTCCGCACCCGGTTCGGTCGCCGCATCGATGCGAACGATGTCGCGCGCGACGACGATCTCCGCGCCGAAACGCGTTGCTTGATGCAGCGCACGCTTTCCAAGATCGTCGCCGGAGAGTCCGGTCGGGAAGCCGAGATAATTCTCGATGCGCGACGACGTACCGGCCTGCCCGCCGGGCGCTTCACGCTCGAAGAGCACGGTGTGCAAACCTTCGGACGCGCCGTACACCGCGGCGGCCAACCCGGCCGGACCGGCGCCGACGATCGCGAGGTCGTAGCGGTCGTCCGCCGGTGACGTCTGAAGGTGAACCGCGTCCGCGAGCTCGCGCATCGTCGGCGCAACGAGCCGCACGCCGTCCGGCACGATGACGACCGGATACTCCGACGCCGCCCGCAGATCTTCCGGGATGCGCGCGACGTTGTATTCGTCGGCCGGATCGAGCCAAACGAACGCGATATGGTTGCGCGAAAGAAATTCACGCACGTCGTGGCATTCGAGATCCCATCGGCTACCGACGATCGTGACGTCGACCTTGGTCGCCTCGATGGCGAGCTTGCCCAACTCGGCGACGCGTTGCGTCATCGTCGCGACCACGCGTGCGTTGAGCTGGACGCAGTCGGTGACGAGCCCATGGAAATCGGCCGGCTCGAGCCGAAAGACACGTGAATGCTCCAACGCGCTCACGCTCGCGACGGCCGGCGCGTCAAGGAGCAGCGGCAGTTCACCGAACGTCTCACCCGGCTCGTAGACCGCGATATGACGCGACTCGGAGCCGACGCCTTTGAGCACCTCGAGCTTGCCCGAGATCAGGCCGAAAAAAGCAGCCACTTCACCTTCGGAAACCAGCCAATCACCCGGCCGCAGATCGATGTCGGCCGCCCGATCGGCGATCGCATGCAACTCGTGCATAGGAATGTCTGCGAAGAGCGAGATCGAACGCAGGAGCTCCGCGGTAATCATGCGCGAACATGTTCCCACGAACGGGAACGGCACCGCCACTCCCTAATCGGGCAGGATGCCTCGTCTCGATCGCCTCAGTCCCGCTGCACGAAGCAACGCGCTGACGCTCCCGGTTGAAATCAACAGCGACTCACCGTTCACGACGCCACGCGTTCCGTTGTCCGAGGCGCGTATCGCGATCGTCACGACGGCCGGCGTCCACCTGCGTCGTGACCCTCCCTTCAGTAAAGGCGATCCGACGTTTCGGACGATCCCGAGCACGGTCCGGGCCGCCGACATCGTCCAAACGCACACGAGTATCGGTTTCGATCGCACCGCCATCATCGAAGACGTCAACGTTTCGTTTCCGATCGACCGGCTGCGCGAGATGCAAGCGGAGCATCGGCTGGGACCGTTCGGTCCGCGCTTCTTCTCATTCATGGGCGCGCAACGTGACCTCACGCCGATTCGGAACACGACCGGACCCGAGGTCGCCGCGCTGCTGCGCGACGACGGTATCGACGTCGTTCTGCTCACGCCGAGTTGACCGCTTTGCACGCACACGGTCGGTGTGCTCTCTCGCGTCATTGAAGCAGCCGGAATTGCAACGGTATCGTTGAGCCTCGTGCGCGAACACACGGAAAAGATCAAGGCGCCGCGCGCGCTCTTCGTGCCGTTTCCGTACGGCCTCGCCGTCGGACATCCGAACGATGCGGCGGAACAACGGCGCGTGCTCGACATGGCGTTCGCGATGCTCGACGAGCCTCACGGACCGGTGCTGCGCGACTATCCCGACGACGAACGCGACGAGGGCGGCGCGCCGCTGCAAGCATCGCAGATCGAGCGCCGCCCGGTCACGATGGACCTCGCGACCGAAGTGACGGCGATGCGCCGCTATTGGGAGACCTGGGAATCGCGCGAAGGCCGAACCGGCGTCGGCGTGTCGCGCGTGAAACCTGAGCGCTTCCGCGGAGTCATCCGGTTTCTGGAAGCCTACGAACGCGGCGAGGACGAGGACGCGACGGATCGTCCGCCTGAGGTCAGCCGGCTCGAATTCGTTCGTCTCGCCGTCCTCGATTTGCGCACGATGTACGTCGAAGCGCGCCTCGTCACGCACCCGCACGAAACGTCGGATGAACGCCAGCGCTGGCTGTGGGGTGAAACGACGCTGGGCGACTTCATCCGGCGTCTTGCGGAAACGATGGGCGCGTCCGGCGATCCCGCCGTGAAAGACGCTGCGTTCGGAATCGCCCGTTAGAGGATTCACGTTCCGTGAATCTGTCGCGTTTCGGCTTCGCCGAAGCCGCCGCGTCGTCGTTCGTCGGGCGAGCCCGACGAACTCCTACGACCAGACCATCCGGCTGTTCGTGGCGCCGGTACTCGCGTTGACTAAAAAGTTCGTGCCCTCGTCACGGACGCCGCCGTCGGGGTCGAGCCCCATCGCGTCGAGGAAAGCCAAGCGGACCCATTCCGGCTGACCGGCCTGGAGCGTGAACCCGTTGCGCGGATCGATCGATGGATCGTCGAGCATCACGCCGAGCGGCAATCCTTCGATCAAGAGCCGGCGGCTCACGATCGGCAGCGTGATGTTTGCATTGCGGGCCGCGTCGCGGATGATGCCCTTCGGATCGTCGCCGCGTTCGATCGCCGCGAGATCGGCGAGAAACTGTTTGCGCATCATGATGATGCCGCGGTCGCCGGCGCCGAGCATCTCTTTCGTGCGATCGGCAATGCGGCCTTGGCCCGCCCACGCGAGAAAGTCTTGATTGGTGACGTGGCTCGTAATGAAGCGGCCCGTGACCGGATCAACGACCGGCCCCTCCCACGCGGGAATGCTGCTCTGCACGTACGGTTCACGCTCGTTCGGGACGCGTGTGAAATGCCAGATGACGGAGAGCGTGTTCTCGTCATCGATCGGCACCCGCCACTCGAAATGCTGGTTCGGGCCGAGACAATTCGGCCACAGCGCAATGCGTCCGATCGTCCACCGCTCGTGATCGTCGGACATGCCTTCCATCAGGCGATGGTAGGTGAAGCCGTACTCGAATTCTTTGAAGTCGATCTTGAGATGCTTCTTGCCGTAGGGTCCGTTCCGGCCGCCCAAACGCACCGTCCAATTTCGGTGCATCCATTCGAAATGCACGGGATCGATCGAGTTCTCTTGGCATTGCAGCCAGTTGCACGGAATCACCGCGGTCACGATTTGGACGAAGCCGTTCTTCCAATTGAACGGTTCCCAGTCGGGAAGCAACGGCGCGGGCTGCGGCCCCATGTAGGCCCACACCAATCCGCCCTTCGTTGCGACCGGGTACGACGTGATGCGCACCTTGTCGCGGAAGCGCGCGTCGGGATTGGCGAGGTCGTCGAACGGCTGCTCGACGCACGCGCCCGATGCATCGAAGCACCAGCCATGGTAGTTGCAGCGGACGCCGTTCTCTTCCACGAAACCGTAGGACAGGTCGGCGCGACGATGCGGGCAATGGCGGTCGACGAGGCCATACGTGCCGTGCAGATCGCGGTAGAGCACGAGGTCTTCACCGAAGACGCGCACCGTTTTGATCGGCTGGCGGTCGAACTCGCTCTCGCCCGCAACCGGCATCCAATAACGACGCAGCAAGTTGCCCATCTTCGTTCCCGGACCGACCTCGGTCAGCAGGCGATTTTGCTCGGCGCTCAGCATCAGCGGTCGTCCAGCGAACGCACGATGGCCGCGCATGGCGCGCACAGCGTCGGGTGCTCGGCGTCGGTGCCGAGCGGCAAGTATTTCCAGCAACGCTCGCACTTCTCGCCGGCCGCCGGCTCAACGAGCACGAACGCGTTCTCGCCGCCCGAACCGGCGACGTCGCGAACCACGGAGACGACCAGCGCTTCGCGCAAGCCGTCGCCGAGCGCGATGACATCGGCGAGGAGCGCGTCGGGTACGCGCACGACGGCATCGAGCGCAAAGTCGCGCATGCCCTCAGCGCTCGCCACCTGCGCGCGCAACGCTTTGAGAACTTCCCACTGCGCGAGTGCGGTATCGTCGATCGTGACGTTCTGTGCGAACGTCAGATCGAATACGCTCTCGTGATCGCCGCGCAACGAAGCCGGCAGCGACTGCCATGCCTCTTCGGCCGTAAACGAGAGAATCGGCGCCGTCAACACGGCGATGCTGCGAAAGAGCTCGAAGACCGCTGACTGCGCGCTGCGCCGCCGCTGCGACGCCGGTGCACTCGTATATAGCCGATCCTTGAGCGCGTCGACGTAGAACGCCGAGAGATCGTCGCTGTCGAAACGCTGCAACGCAATGTACGCGTCGTGCAGGCGGAAGTCGCGATAGGCGTCTACGACGTCACGCGCTACCGCGTCGAGCTTCGCCAGGACGAGCCGGTCGAGCGGCTCCATCTGCGCGCGTGCCACGAGCGTCTCCGGCGTGAGATCGACGACCGAACCCAGATACCAGCGGAAGCGATTGCGCAGATTGCGATACGCGTTCGCGACGTTCTCGAGCAGCTTCGCACCGAGGCGCACGTCGGCCGTGTACTCGACGGACGCCACCCACAGCCGCAGAACATCGGCGCCGTACGTTTCCATGCCCTCGTTCGCACCGATGAAGTTGCCCGTCGATTTGTGCATCGCGCGACCGTCCTGATCGACGACCCAGCCGGTGGACACGACCTGTTTGTACGGCGGTGCATTCTTGGTCGCAACCGCCGTCACGAGGCTCGAACGAAACCAGCCGCGATACTGATCGCCGCCTTCGAGATACACGTCGGCGGGCCAGGGTAATCCGGCATCGGCCAGCACCGCGCGATGCGTCACGCCCGACTCGAACCAGATGTCGACGATGTTCATCTCTTTGGTGAACGTCGAATTGCCGCAGTTCGGACAGGCGAAATCCGGCGGCGTGAACGCGGAGACCGGCTCGCTCCACCAGACGTTTGCCGTATCGCGGCGAAACCGCTCGGCGGCGATTCGCGCGACGCGCGGATCGAGCACCGACTGCCGGCAGCGATCGCAAATCAACGCCGGGATCGGCGTCCCCCACGTGCGCTGACGCGAGACGCACCACTCGGGGTGGTTGGCGATCATCTGCGTCATGCGTTCCTCGCCCCAGCCGGGCGCCCAGGTCACACCCGGAATCGCGGCTTCGATGCGCCCGCGCAAGCCGTTGGCATCCAGCGCGATGAACCACTGCGCGGTCGCGCGAAACACGACCGGATTCTTGCAGCGCCAACAGTGCGGATACGAATGCTCGTACGCTTCGGATGCGACGAGCAGTCCCGCCGCGCGCAGGTCGTCGATGATCTGCTGCTGCGCATCGAAGATGTACAGCCCGGCGTAGGGCCCGGCGTCCGCGGTGAAGCGGCCCGCGCCGTCGACGGGGTTGAGAATCGGCAGTCCGTATCGAACGCCGGTATCGAAATCGTCCGTGCCGTGACCGGGCGCGGTATGCACGGCGCCCGTCCCGGTCTCGAGTTCGACGTAATCTGCTCCGACGACGAGCGAATCGCGGTCGAGAAACGGATGACGCACTGCGGCGCCCGCCAACTGCTCGCCGGTGACGCTGCCACGCAACGAGAAACCACGCTCGCCGAGCCGAGCGATCACGGGCGCGGCGAGCGCTTCCGCGATCACGACGTCTTCACCGCCGACGCGATACACGCCGTACGTCGCGTCAGGCTTCACGGCGACCGCGACGTTGGCCGGCAGCGTCCAGGGCGTCGTCGTCCAGATGACGATCGAGAGCGGCGCACCGTCGTCCGCAATGCCGGCGCGGCGCACGATGTCGGCGCGTTGTGCGGCCGTTGCCGGAAAGCGCACGTAGATCGACGGTGAGACGTGATTCTTGTACTCGATCTCGGCTTCGGCCAGCGCCGTTTCGTCGTGCACGCACCAGAGCGTCGCCCGCAAGCCCTTGTAAAGCTGATTCGCTTCGGCCAGATCCGCGAGCACGTCGACGATCGTGCCCTCGAAAGACGGCGCAATCGTCATGTAGGGTGTGTCGTAATGACCGAGCACGCCCATGCGCAGAATCGCCGCGCGTTGACGATCGAGCCAGTACAGCGCCCGCTCGCGGCATTTCTCTCGCAATTCGAGCGGATCGACGCGGTGGAAATCGAGCTTGAGGTGCTTGAGCGTCTCCATCTCGATCGGCAAGCCGTGCATGTCCCAGCCCGGGATGAAATTCGCGTCCTTTCCGTCGAGCAGATTGATCTTCACGAACGCGTCTTTGAGCACGCGGTTAAGGAAGTGGCCCATGTGCAGATCGCCGTTCGCGTACGGCGGACCGTCGTGCAGAATGAACGACGGGTTCCCGGCGTTCTTGGCAAGTCGCTTGCGGTACGTGTCGTGCTCAGCCCACCAGCGCACGCGATCCGGCTCGCGCTTCGGCAATTCCGCGCGCATGGGAAAGTCGGTCGTCGGCAAGTTGAGCGTCGAGCGATAGTCGCGACGCGGCGTCTGGATCTCGGGCATCGAACGCAGTGGGTTCGCGCCGGATGAAAGGCGCCCATGCCGCGCGCCGAAGGCGCGCACATGATCGATTTGCTCGTCGACGACTTTCTCATGCGTGCGTTGCGCGAGGATCTCGGGCGCTCCGGCGACATCACGACCGACGCGATCGTCGCCGCGGACGCGATGGGACGGGCGCGGGCCGTCGCCCGCTCGGCCGGCGTTGTCTCAGGGATCGCCGTCTTCTCGCGGACGTTCGCAGTCGTCGACGGCCGCGTCCGCACGACGGCGCTCATCGCCGACGGAACGAGCGTGACGCGCGGCAGTGCGATCGCCGATGTCGGAGGGCCCCTGCGCGCGATCTTGGCGGCGGAGCGGACAGCCCTTAACCTGATCTCCCACCTCTCCGGCGTCGCCACCGCGACACGCCGCCTCGTCGACCTCGCCGCCGCCACGCGCGCATCGATCGTCGACACGCGCAAAACGACGCCGGGAATGCGTGCGCTCGAAAAGGCGGCCGTGCGGGACGGGGGCGGCCGCAACCATCGCTTCGGCCTGGACGACGCGATTCTCATCAAGGACAACCACGTGGCGATCGCCGGCGGTATCACGCGGGCCATCGAGGCTGCCCGCCGCGCCGCCGGGCATCTCGTCAAGATCGAAGTCGAAGTCGATTCGGTCGATCAGCTCGATGAAGCCTTGGCCGCGGGCGCCGACATCATCCTGCTCGACAACTTTTCGATTGACGCAACGCGGGCCGCCGTCGAGCGTACCGCCGGTCGCGCGCTGCTCGAATCGTCGGGCCGCATCGACGAGCTGACCGTTCGTGATGTCGCGGCAACGGGCGTTGATTTGATCTCAAGCGGTGCGATCACGCACAGCGCGCGCGTTCTCGACATCGGTCTCGACATCGAAACCGTGTAAGGATCACGATGCAGCGGACACGGGAGGCGCTGGGCCTGACGCCGGGCAATGACAGCGTGCCATGAGCAACGCCCGATTTCAAAGTAACGGCGTCGATCTTCTCATTGACGCGCTGCAAGCCGCGGGCGAATCGCCCGGCGACGCTCGGGATCACTTATGGCAAGCCGTCTGGTCGCGTGGGTATCAAGACGTCGTCATTCCGCTGCCGATGCCTGATTCGAAGATCGAAGGGTTTGTCGTTGCGGAACGCCGCTATTCCGCGAAGCACACGCTGGTGTGCGTTGACGACGGCGAACATCTCATCGGCATCTTCGATGAGTTTCCGGAAGTCGCGCTCGGTGCGAAGGTCCGCATCGTTCCGCTCTACGGCATCAACGTTCAGTGGTCGATGAAGGTACTTGCCACGATCGGGTGCGGGCTGCAGATCCGCTTCGACGAAAACGAACGCGCGGAAACGTCGTGGATCGACCGGTTGCGCAACTGTTTGCTCAAGGTTCGCGAGACCGAGTTCGCCGTACGCCGGCAGATCGAACTCGATCGCCGGCGCATCGTTTTCGTCACGGCGCCGCGGCCGTTCCGAACCGAGATGGAAGCCGCCGACAAAGAGTTACGCGAACGCGTCTTGGCGGGTGGGTATACCGAAGAAGAAAAACGCTTGCTCGGCCGCGCACGGTCGCACGATGCGATGCAAAAGGTCGTAGCGATCCGCAACAAGCGGCTCGTCGATGCGTATCGCGCCGAAGTCGTGCGATTCCGCGAACAGATCCCCGAACTGCGCGCGGCATGGGACAAAAAGATGGAAGAATACGCCGAGTTCCGCAAGCACGTCGACCGCTGCAACGAGGTCGACTCTGCGAGCCGCTCGACCACGGATGCCTCGCTCAAAGCCTCGGAAATGCTCTCGATTATCGAAACCGCGGTGCTCAATGTGCGAGCGGTCGGCCTCGGCCGAATCGAGGACAATCCGAAGGCATGCTTTCATGAAATGGTCTCGACGATCGAATTGCTCTTCGAGCTTCTTCCGAAGCGTCTGCAACGCAGCGCGGTCGCCCCGGTACCGGGCTACTAGCGGATTCACGTTCCGTGAATCTGTCGCGTTTCGGCTTCGCCGAAGCCGCACGTGCGCTCTCGCGAGCCGATTTGCGGGCGGAGCGCGACGATGTCGTAGCGCGGACGCCGCAGCGCGCGATACTGCTGGCGACACTGCCAAACGACAAAGCCCGCAAGCACGACGTACCAAGCGAATTCCCACGTTCGCGTCGCGACCGCGGCGACAACTCCCCCGACCGCAAACGCGCCGGCGAGTACCATGCCGACGAGTGCCGAGGTGATCGTGGCGCTGTCGCGATTGCCGCGTAACCGCCAAAGCAACGCGCGCAGTACCCGGCCGCCATCCATCGGATACGCCGGGATCAAGTTGAAGATCGCGAGCATCGCGTTGACCGCGATCAGATAGGCAAGCACCGACGCGGCTGCGTTCGATTGCGGGTAGGGGACGACGCGGTCAATCCCGCGCAGCGCGCCGTACGAGATTGCGGCGAGCAGCGCGCTCATCACCGGGCCGGCAATGGCGACGAGCGCGTCGACGCCGGGGGTCGTGGGTTCACGCTCGAGCGTCGCGACCCCGCCGAAGAGAAAGAGCACGATCGAACGTGTGTGTATGCCGAACCGGCGCGCGACGAGGGCGTGTGCGAATTCGTGCACGACGAGACTGGCGAAGAGTGCGAGCGCGGCAGCGGCGCCGAGCGCGAGCGACGGGAGCCGCCCGAGCTCGACGATCGGCGTGCTGCTCGCAATCGTCCAACTGACGAAGGCGTACACGACAAACCATGACGTGTGCACGTCGAGGCGGATGCCGAAACAGCGGCCGATCGGGAGCGCACGGAGCATCTCGGCGTCGTTCGCGTACGCCGCCTCGCGAAGCCTGCAGACTTATGGTGTGTCGCGCATTACCAATTCGTCCAACACGTCGAAGTTTCGTTCGGCCCGGCGTTGCGTCTCCGGCATGGCGGCGCGCAAGTGGGCCGCGAGTTCGTCGCGCCGTAGCCACGCATCATCGACGCGGCGCAAGAGCGTGCTCATCGCGAGCTTCTCACCCGGAACGAACAACGGCGGCAACGGATATGCGAGGTCGGTCAGCAGCGAACTGACTTTGGGGTCGTACGGAACGGCGGCGAACGGAACGCCGAGGCGTGCCGCGATGATCAACGCATGCAGTCGCATTCCGATGACGAGCGACGCGCGTCCGATGATCTGCGCGGCTTGCGCGAGCGGATAGTCCGGCAAGAGAACGGGGGTCGAGTGGGCGCGCCGGATGATACTCGTGGAGACGTCAGCGTCGGGCGGGCCGCCGAGCGGTAAGAACGCGACCTGCACGCCGTGTTCTTCCGCCAAGCGATCGACGATCGCGGCGACGTTGGCGATCGTCACTTCGGTGTGCTGCCAGCGGCGAACGGAAACGATCGCAAGCGGGTTTGGTCCGTCGAGCCCTTCGGCACGCAAATCGAGCGGTTCGGCCGGCGGCACGAAGGCAAAGACGGGATCGGCCGTTCGTTCGACGGTCACGCCCGGCACGAGCGGTTCGAGCAACGCGCGCGACCGTTCGTCGCGAACCGTCGCGGCGGCGATACCGCTGCAGCACACACGTACGACCGTTCGTCCCCAAAAATCGAGCGGTCCGACGGACTGCGCGAAAATCATCGTCTTTTTGTGCGCCTGCGTCGCGCGCCGGATGATGCCCGCGTAGTAGAGCAGGCTGCGCAAACTCGTGACGTTCTGTAAGAGGCCTCCGCCGCCGGAGAGGACGATATCGGCGCGTTCGATCGCTCGGCCGACGGCGGCGACGTCGGCGCGCGGCGTCGCCGTGACGCCGAGCCGCTGGGTGGTCCCGGCGGGATCGCCGCTGAGCACCTCGATCGTCGCTCCAGGGTGACGCGCACGAACGTTGCCGACGATCACGTCGAGCAACGCCTCGTCGCCGAGGTTCCCGAAGCCGTAATAGCCGGAGATCAAAAACCGCGTGGCCGTCAACGGATTCGCAAACGGCGATAGACCGCGATGAGGGCGAGCCCGATCAGCGCACCGATTACGACGCCGATGATCACCCGCATCGCGCCGACGTACAGCGGCGTATGCAGGTGCGAAAACGTATCGATCACGTCGCCGAGCCCGAGCCCGATCGCCAGCACGAAGAGCCAGCCGAAGCGCCGGCGATCGACGGGCAGCAGCGCCGGTACGAGCATCAAGGCGGGAAACGCGAACGCGAACTCCTTGAAGCGCGGACGGACTTCCAGCAAAGCGGTCAAGTGCGAGCGCAGCGCCAACTCGAACGAGCTCGGGGCGATGTCGCTCTGATTCCCGCTGCGTTGCAAAACGACGTATGCGCCGCCGAGCAGCAGGACGCCGAGCAACAGTTGGATCGTCCGCACGGGCGCTTCGGCGGCGCTGCGCCACGCGAGCTTCATACCGAAGCGATCGGTGAAGAAATAGAGCACGAGCGCGACAACGGCCGGCAGCACGAGCACGTACTTGACGCCGGCGAACCGGTCGATTTCCGTCATCGTGAGCGGCGTGCTCAGCAGACCGGTGATGACGAGCGCTCCGCCGAGCGTCACGACGATGGCGACGACGAGCGCGAGAACGCCGCGCAGGTATGGGTTCGCGGTGCGAACGGGACCGGCATCATCGCGAAACGCCCAGCCGATAGCAAGAAATCCCATCGCCGGAAATGCGATACCCGCGGTCAGTGCGAGCAGCTTGCGCACGAGCATATCGTGGTGGACCGCGTAGCCGGCGGCGACCAGCAGCAGGTCGCCGATCACGAGGACCAGCAGCAACGGGCGGCTCTCGATGCCGACCGTCGCAAGAACGAGCAAGACGATCGCCGGCACCGCGAGCGATGCGAGCACGACTTCGATCGGACGCACGATAAAGCGTGCGAACGGCGACGCAGCCGAGAGACGTTTCCCGCTATGACGGACGCCTTCGGCGATTTGGCGCACGATTTCGACGTTGGTCGCTTCGATCGAACGGCCGTTCCAGGCGTGCGCGTACGGCCGCAGATACACGACGCGAATGTTGCGTTCGTTCACGCCGAGCAAGTAGCGCGCGACGATCTCCTCGGGCTTGAGCTTATCCGCCTCGGGCTTCGCGATCGCTTGCACGCGCACGAGACGGTCGGGCAGATGCATAGCGAGATCGGCATTGCCGAGTTGATCTTGTTTGGGATCGTAACTCTCGATCGTCCCGAAATCGAGGTGGTTGTCGACCAGCGTCCGCGCCGCGTCGGCGGTTTGATCGGGATAGCCGAGCACTTCGTTCCGCAAGCCGAAGAAGATGATCGTACTCGCACGTTGCCGGCCGACGCTATCGCTGACGAGCTTCGTCATCGCCGCCGGCGTGAACCCTTCGTCGTTCTGCAAGCGCGGAACGAGACGCAGACCGAGTTGCTTCGCAAGCGCCATCCGGTCGTATGGCAGACCGAATGCTTCCGTCGCAAAATAATCGCTCTGCGTGCGAATTGCCCAGACCGCCGGGAGCGTCGACCGCAGTAGCCGGACCGACCGCGGTGAGAATTTCAGCGTGAGTTGGGCGGCATAACGCTGGGCCGTCGCGGCATTGTACGCGACGAGATACATCGTATCGTCGCGGATCGCGTGCGTACGCGCGAGGTTCGCGAAGAGCGGATCGGCCGGCGTCGCCAAGTGCGCTTGATCGAGCAACGTTCCGCCGCTGTACACCGCACCGCCGGCGCTCGCCGAGATGCTCGCGCCGAGTTCTTCGCTCACCGCGAGCGACGTGAGGCCGGCGCGCCGCAACGCGATGAGAAATTGCGGCTGATCGTAATTGTACGCGCGCGCGAGCGCCGCGAAATCCGAATCGTCCATGACGATTTCGACGTTACGCGCAGCGTGCTCGTGACGTTCGCGTCGGACCGCAACAAAGAACGACGCGAGCAAACCGACGGCGAGCAGAAAAACGACGAATCGACGAGACGTCACAGCGCCGCGCTTTCGTCGAAGAAGCGGCGAAGCCGCTCGGTTACGGCCGTAGGCCGATCCAGTTGCAGGTAATGGCCGCCGGGGATCGTCTCATCAGCGAAGCGTGGGCCCAGGCGCGCGCGCAAGGCATCGCGCAGCGCGGGAAATCGTCCGTTGAGGAGGAGGGTCGGGACGTCGACATCTCGCGCATATGGCCGGAACGCAACGCCGCTCACGCCCGCAATGCCTTCGGTGAACATCCGTGGATATTCGAACGGCACTTGCGCGAGTTGCGCGGGCCATGCGGCTTCGCGCGCGGCCCGATCCGTGAACGCGGCGTTGAAGATCGCGCGGCCGATCGTTCGCGCAACGACGCCGCCGCGCTGCGCGGAACGCATCACCGGTGCGGCGAACGCACGTGCAGCCGGACGCAACGCCGGAATGACGTGCGCTTCGTTTCCTTCGTTATAGACCGGATCGACTAACGCGAGCGCACGAAGCGGGCCGCCGTCGGCGGCGAGAATCGTCGCGATGAGGCCGCCCATGGAATGACCCGCGATCGCCGGCACGCCGTCCCTCGACGCGACGACCAGCGCTTCGCGCGCGTCTTGGAGATAGTCGGCGAAACCCGCGTCCGCAACGCGCGAAGCAGCCCCATGGCCGCGCGCTTCCCATGTATAGATTCGATGCGTCGAGGCCAACGCGACGCGCTGTGGAAGCCACGACCACGCGCCACCGCCGACACCGTGAAGAAAGAGCAACGCGGGACCATGTTCGACGCCTTCGACGTGCAACGCGCCACCCGATGGTAAGGCGATCACGCCCGTCTGCAGCACGTCCGCGTGTTCGCACAACAAAACAACAAGGCCCGCAAAGCGAGCCTTGTTGCCGTCGCGTCGTAGGTTGCCCTACGACCGGGTGTGGGCGACGATTTCCCAGCTATGTATCAGCTGTGGCACACGCCCGGTGCGAATCCGATTTCAGCAGAGACGATAAGTGCGAACGCCGCTCCAAATTCTCCTCCGCCGAAGCCGCGTCTTCGGCGAGAATTATCGCTTCGACGATGCGGCGTCGCTGACGTCGTGTGCGTGTCCGCCGTGACTGACGTTAGGATGACGGCTGAAGAACTGTTCGGACGGCGTTACTTCGGCTTCGTCAAGCCGTCGTCGAGCGCCGTCATTTTGTCGGCCTCGGTGCGGACGGCCGGAGCGGCTCCGCAATCGTCGCGTCAAGCGCGAGCACGATCTTTCCCCGGGCCTTGCGACGTGCGAGCTCGCTATACGCATCGCGCACCGACGCAAAGGGATAAACGGCGGTCAGCGGCATGACGATCTCGCCCCATGCGATCAAGTCCGCGACGGACGCAAGCGTCTCGCGCGACGCAGCCGCCGCCGACCCGTCCGTCTTGACGCCGTACTTCTGCGCGTTGGCGAAATCGATGATGGTGTTAATACGCTCGCGTGCGACGCCGAGCGCCACGGCGAGTTCAATGTAACTGCCGCCGAAGAGGTCGATGAAAGCGTCGAGTCCTTTGGGGCTGAGCCCCCGCAACCGCTCCGCGAGCCCATCTCCGTACGCGAGGGGCTCAACGCCGACGGAATGCAGGAACGGCGCGCTCTCATCGCTGGCGATGCCGATGACTCGGGCGCCGGCTCGCCGCGCGAGTTGTATTGCGACCGACCCTACCCCGCCCGCCGCGCCGCTGACGGCCACGGTATCGCCCGGCTTCAACGACACCGCGCGGACGGCAGCGACGGCGGTCACCGCGACAACGAACAGGCTGCCGGCGCGGAACCAATCGAGCGCCGGCGGCTTTGCGACCAACTGCGACGGACTGCTCGCGACGTACTCGGCCTGCGCCGCGCGCTGGTCGGTCCAGCCGAGCACCTCGTCGCCGGGCGCGAGCCCCGTAACGCCCGCGCCGACGGAATCGATGCGCCCCGCGAAATCCGTGCCTTGCCCGAACGGGAAGTCCCTCGGATACATATCCTTGAGCAGACCTTCGCGAATGGAAATCTCGCCCGGGTTCGTGCCCGCGGCGATAACGCGCACCACCACCTCGCCCGCCTCCGGCTCGGGCTTTGCGACGTCGACGATCCGGAGCTGGTCGACTCCGCCGTACGCGGAAAGTTGAACGGCTTTTGGCATACGGTGACGACCTTTCTTACGCTATGCTGCCCCGACGTGCGAGCGGAAAGACCCACATCGCAAGCCCAAGGGAAACGCTTGCCGAGGTGGATGCACGACCGCCTTCGCAGGTTGGGTAACGCGCGATTGGTCGGCGTAAAAGCACGAGACACGCGCGCATTTGGGCGATGACGGGCTCGAACCGCCGACCTTGACCGTGTAAAGGTCCTGCTCTCCCAGCTGAGCTAATCGCCCGGGACGATTACGTTCGCGTCGGCTGCACGTTTCTCCGGTATGAGGCGTGCGAGCGTCGGCAGCCCTTCGGCGTACGTCGGGTGCACGTGCATCGCGTCGGCGAGCCGTTGCCACGTCGCGTTCGCGTCGATCAACGTGATGACGACGTGGATGAGTTCCCCCGCTTCGTAGCCGACGAAGGTCGCGCCGAGGATTCGATCGTCGTCGTCGTCGACGACGATCCGGAAAAAGCCGCGCTCTTCATTCCATTCGATCGCGCGGGCGACATCGGCCATCTGCATCGTCACCGCGCGTGCACGACGACCGGCGGCGCGTGCTTGGTCGAGGGTCATCCCGCAGCGTGCTACCTGCGGTTCGGTGAACGTCGTGTAGGCGAGAACGCGATCGTCGCGTTTACGCTTATGGCCGGCCAACGTCGCGATGACGCGCCGGTAATCTTCCCACGACACGTGCGTGAACGCCGGCTGACCCGCAACGTCGCCGATCGCATACACGCCGGGACACGCCGTTTCGAGATAGTCGTCGACGACGACGAAGCCCTGCTCGTTCGTCGCGATCCCGGCGCGATCCAAATGCAGCGCCGCCGTCTGCGGCACGCGACCGGTCGCAACGAGCAACGCATCGCACGGAATCGACGTCCCGTCGGCGAGCGTGGTGACAATCGTCATCTCATGCTGCGCGACGCTCGTGACGTGCGCGTCGAGCCGCACGTCGAGTCCATCTTCGTGCAGCGCGTCGAGCAGCGCCGTGCTCGCGTCGGCCTCTTCCATATCGAGAATGCGTTCGGCTCGGTGCACGATCGTGACCGCGCTGCCGGCGCGGGCCATCCCTTGTCCGAGCTCGAGTCCGATGTAACCGCCGCCGATGACGACGAAGCGCCGCGGCAAGGTATGCTGCGCGAAGAATGATACGTTGTCGAGATACGATACGGTGCCGAGGCCGGCGATCGGCGGCGTGCCGGCTGACCCCCCGGTATCGATGATGACGAGCGGCGCACGGACGGTGACGTCACCGCCGGTCACGACGCGCGGCTCGAGGAACGATGCCTCAGCCGCGACGATTTCAACGCCGGCACGTTCCAACCGCGCGCGCACACCGGCGTTCCAGTCGGCAATCATCGCTCGCGTCCGTTCCATCGCGACGCCGAAATCGAGCGACACGTCGCCGCGCAGTCCCATCGCGCGCGCTCGGCGCGCGCGGCCGACGCTGTGCGCGGCCGCCAGAAACGTCTTGGACGGCGTGCAACCCGAATTGACGCACGTGCCGCCCAAGGGACCGCGCTCGAAGAGCACGACGCGTTTCCCCTCGCTCGCAAACGCGGCCGCCAGCGGCACGCCGCCTTGTCCGCTTCCGATGACGATTGCGTCGACGTCCCGCATGGCCGCTGCATGTGGCGTCAATGCAGCCGTCCCTTCCGCGAGGACGCGCGAGCGGTGGGCGGAAGATGCGCAGATGCGACGTGGCCCCGCCATCGATGATACCAAGCCGGTTTGGCGGCCGCTGCTCACGTTTCTCATCCCGCTGATGCTCGCGAACACGCTGCAGTCGGCCGGCGCGACGTTCACCAGCATCTTCCTCGGCCGGATGATCGGTGTCGGGGCGCTCGCTGCCGCGTCATCGGTCTTTCCGATGCTGTTCTTCTTGATCTCGTTCTTCATGGGGATTGCGAGCGGCAGCAGCGTCCTGATCGGCCAGGCCTACGGCGCGCACGATCCGGATCGTTTGCAGCGCGTTGCCGGAACGACGCTGACGTTTGCAACCGTCTTCGGCGTCGCTATCGGCGTCGTGGGGCTGCTCTTCGATCGCTCGATCCTCCACCTCATCGGCACACCGCCCGACATTCTCGATCAAGCGCAGGCGTACGGGGGAATCGTCTTCGGCACCCTACCGATCACGTTTATCTACTTGACCTACACGATGCTCATGCGCGGTGTCGGCGACTCGCAGACGCCGTTCGTTGCGCTCATCGGTACGACGCTGCTCTCGATCGCGGCGACGCCGCTGCTGATCCGCGGAGCGTTCGGCATACCTGCCCTCGGATTGATCGCCGCGCCGATCTCCTCTGTCGGCTCGTCGCTGCTCGGAATCGTCGGCATGCTCGTGTATCTCGAATGGCGCGGTCACCCGCTCGCGTTCAAAAAGATCAGCCATTCGCTCGCGATCGACGTTCAGGTGCTGACGACGTTGATTCGAATCGGCGTGCCGACCGGCATTCAGCTGGTCATGGTTTCGCTCTCGGAAATCGCCGTCATCGCCTTCGTGAACCGGTTCGGCTCGAATGCGACGGCGGCGTACGGTGCGGTCAATCAAGTCGTCAGTTACGTGCAGTTCCCCGCGATCACGATCGGTATCGCAGCGTCGATCTTCGGCGCGCAAGCGATCGGCGCGCAGCGACTCGACCGGTTGACCAAAATCGTGCGCGCGGCCGTGACGCTCAACTATATCATCGGCGGCCTCCTCGTTGCGATCGTCTACGCGCTCGGCGAGCCGATTCTCTCGCTCTTCCTCACCGACCAGCGGACGCTGCACGTTGCCTACGGGCTCCTCCAAATCACGCTTTGGAGTTACCTCATCTTCGGCAACACCGCCGTGCTCTCGGGCGTGATGCGTTCGAGCGGCACCGTGTTGTGGCCGACGTTGCTCTCGATCGTCTCGATCTGGGGCATCGAGGTGCCCGTTGCCTATTTTCTCTCGCGCGGACCGCTTGGTCTCAGCGGCGTGTGGTACGCGTATCCGATCGCATTCGTCTGCGCGCTCGCATTTCAATCGACGTACTACTTCGTCTTCTGGCGCCGGAAAAAGATCACGGCGCTGCTGCCGCCGGCGCGGCCCGGCGCCCCCGACGACAGCCTCGTTGCGGCGACCGCGCCGGCTCCCGTCGCATCGTCGAAGGGCGCCCGCTAGCGCCGCACGGAATATCTCGCTATGAACGCGCCCTTTCGGCACACCGTGCTTGTCATCGCGGTCCTGATGTCATTCCTTCCGGCAACCGTACGCGCTGCGGCGACCGACGAACAAAAATCGTTTGCCAACGCGGTGGTCGAGAAAAACACCAAGCCGATGAACGACATGGCCGACGCCGTGTACTACTTCGGCGAACTCGGGATGCAAGAATTCGAAAGCACGAAGCTCGTCCGGGACACGCTGCAAGCCGCGGGGTTCGCCGTCGAACTCGGCGGCGCGGGGATGCCGACAAACCTGTGGGCCAAGTGGGGCTCGGGCAAACCGTACATCGTCGTCGAAACCGAACTGGACGCGTTGCCGGGCGGCTCGCAAACGCCCGACGACTTCACGCACAAACCGCTGGTCTCGGGAGCGCCGGGGCACATGGAAGGGCACAACACGCACACCGCGGTTGCGACGGCGGCGGCGTTCGCCGTGAAAGAAACCCTTCGGAAGTATCACCTGCCGGGGACGGTTGCGGTCAATTTCGGTCCGGCGGAAGAAGCCCTGGGCAGCCGCCCGTTCATCGTGCGCGCCGGTTACTTCAAAGACGTCGACGCGGTCATCTACATTCACATCGCGGATCAGGCAGCAACCGGGTTCGGCCTGGCAAACTACGCGGCGATCAGCACCAAGTTCACGTTTCACGGGAAGACGGCGCACGCCGCGAACGATCCGTGGGACGGGAAGAACGCGCTCGACGCGGTCGAGCTGATGGACACGGGGGTCGCGTTTCTGCGCGAGCAGTTGTTCCCGTCGTATCGCGTGCACCGGGCCATCACGAACGGCGGCTTGCAACCGAACATCATCCCCGAAACGGCTCAGAACTGGTACTTCGTGCGCGACAAGAGCATGCCCGAAGCGCGCGCGACGCAAGCGAAGCTGATCGACGTTGCCAAAGGCGCGGCCATGATGACCGGCACGACCGTCGATATCTCGTACGACGCATCGGCCTGGCCGCAACTCGGCAACAAGACACTCGCCGGCGTCATACAAAAGAACCTCGACGCGGTCGGGATGCCGCATTGGACGGACGCCGAACAAAAGTATGCGCGCGATTTCCAGGCGGCGCTCAACGTCCCGGTCGTCGGATTGAAGACGGCCGTCACGCCGCTCGGCGGCCGGCCGCAGAGCGCATCGTCCAACGATAACGGCGACGTGTCGTGGGTCGTGCCCGCGGTGCCGTTCAACTTTCCGGCAAGTGTGCCGGGAATCCAGTATCACAACTGGCAGGCCGGTGTCACGCCGGTGAATTCAATCGCACATAAGGGTGAAGTCGTCGGCGCCAAAGCGTTGGCCGATGCGATCCTCGATCTGATGACCTCGCCGCAGACGCTCGCCGCCGCCCACGACGAATTCGCCGCGACGATCGCGGCGACACCGTATCTTTCGCTGCTACCGGCCGACGCGAAACCGCAAGTCGACATGAATAAGGCGACGATGGCGCAGTACCGGCCGGCGATGAGCGCGTTCTACCTACACCTCACGCCACGCTACTCTGCGAACCTAGACGGGCGTTGACCGTTTGACCGCGGCCGCGCGAGCCGCGAGCGAACCCAAGACCGACTCGATGGGCGGCGGCGGTGAAGCGAAACCCATCGCTTCGTCGTACGCGCGGCGGATATCATCCGGCTGTCCTGCTTGAAAGGGATAGCGCCGCGCACCGGCAACCGGGTTCGCTTCGAACTCGGCGCGCGAAAGACCGTCGACGAGCCAACTGCGGTTCGCGACCGGTAAGCGGATCGGTGCGTTCGCGCCCGGATCGCGCACGATGGCTTTCGGATCTTCGCCGCGCTTAACGCGTTCGAGCTCCTCCGCAAACCGCTTCCGAATGAGAATGACACCCCGATCGCTCAAACCGAGATGTTCGTTCTGACGGTCCGATACGCGTCCCTGACCGACCCACGCGACGAAATCCTGATTCATCACGTGCGTCGTGATCCAGCGGCCCGTCGCTTCATCTTTGATCGGACCGTACCACGTCGGAATCGACGCTTGCACGAACGGCTCGCGATCGTTCGGCACGCGCGCGAAGTGCCATGTCACGCTAAGCATGTTCTCGTCGTCGATCGGGACGCGCCATTCGAAGTGATCGCCGGTGAAGAGCGCGTTGGGCCACAGACACACGCGACCAATTTTCCACAGAATGTCGTTTTCGTCGGTATCTTCGGTGACGCGCTTGTAGGTGAAGCCGTGCTCGAACTCATCGAAGCCCACCTTGACGTGACGCGGCGCGTACGGGCCGGACGCGCCGTTGAGGCGTACGCTCCAGTTGCGGTGCATCCACTCGAAGTGAACGGGATCGATCGAGTTCTCTTGTGCCTGTAGCCAGTTGCACGGTACCTCGGAGATCACGATCTGACGAAAGCCGTTCGCCCACTCGAACGGCTCGTAGTTCGGCACCAGCGGCGCGGGTCGCGGACCGAGATACGCCCAGATCAGTCCGGCCCGCTCTTCGACCGGGTACGATGCGATGCGAACTTTGTCGCGAAAACGGGCGTCGGGATTCGCAACGTCTTCGAAGGGCTGCTCGACGCAGCGGCCGGTCTCGTCGAATCGCCAGCCATGATAGTTGCACCGGATACCGCAGGCCTCGACGAAACCGTACGAGAGGTCGGCGCGCCGATGCGGGCACTGCCGGTCGACCAAGCCGTACGTTCCCGCAAGATCGCGATACAGAACGAGCGATTCGCCCATCACGCGCACGTTCTTGACCGGTGTTCGGTCGAACTCGGAGGCGCCCGCAATCGGCATCCAATACCGTCGTAGGAGATCACCCATCGGCGTACCGGCGCCGACGCGCGTCAGCAGTTCGTTCTTGGATTCTTCGAGCATTGCGGTACCCTTCGTTCGCTATGAAATCGCGGCTGCGTCCGCCGCGAGTTCGCTGGCGGTTTCGTGCAGTTTGCGCATGCCGATCGTGCGGTCGAGAATCGCCTCGTCGGCCGCCAGCGACGCCGACGAAGACGCGTGGCTGATACGCCCGCGTTCCAGGACGACCGCGTTCGTCGTGAGTTCCAGCGCGAACGCGGCACGCTGCTCGACGAGGATCAACGTGGTGCCCTCATCGCGCACGAGTTGGCGCAGGGTGTTCGAGACCTCCGCGACGATCACGGGCGCGAGCCCCTCGAGCGGTTCGTCGAGGATGAGAATCGCCGGATTCGTCATGAGCGCGCGCCCGATGGCGAGCATCTGCTGCTCGCCGCCCGAGAGCTGATTGCCCATGTTTTTGATGCGCTCGCGTAAGCGCGGGAAGAGTTCATACACGCGGTCACGATTCCAGGGCCCCTTGCGCGCCGCCACGACCAGATGCTCGTCGACCGTGAGCGACGGAAAACACGCGCGCCCTTGCGGCACCCAACCTAGGCCGCGGTCGACGCGAGCGTACGGCGTGGCATGCGTGATGTCGTCCCCGCGCAAACGGATCGTCCCGGCGCGCAGCGGCAGATGCCCGAGCAGACACAGCATCAACGTCGTTTTTCCAACACCGTTGCGACCGAGCACCGCCAGCGATTCGCCCGCGTCCACGCGCAAACTCACGTCGTGCAGAACGGTGCCTTCACCGTAGCCGGCCGTGATCGCTTCGACGTGCAGCAACGAATCAGACAACGGCGTCACCCAGATAAATACGCCGCACTTCGGGGTCCGCCGCGATCTCGGCGGGCGTTCCCTCGCACAAGATCTTGCCGGCGACGAGCACCGTGATGCGTTCGGCGAACCGAAACACCAAATCGATGTCGTGTTCGATGAAGAGTACCGCGATGTCGTCGGGCAGCGCCGAAATCACCGCGAGAATCTCGCCGCTCTGCTGTTGCGGGACGCCGGCCGCAGGCTCGTCGAGCAACAGCACGGTCGGCTTCGTCGCGAGCGCGAGCGCAATCTCGAGCAGCCGTTGGCGGCCGTAGGCGAGTTGCGCCGTCGGACGATCGCAGTCGTCGGCGAGGTGCATCGTCTTGAGGATCGCGTACGCCTCATCGATCGCGTCATGCGAAGCTTTGAGGCTGCGCCAGAGCGAGCCGCCGATACCACGCCGTTGGGCGACGACCATCGTTACCGCTTCGATCGGCGTGAGCTGCGGGAAGAGCGCGTTGACCTGGAACGTTCGCGTGAGCCCGCGCACGACGCGACGATCTTGCGTGAAACGGGTGACGTCGTCGCCGCCCAAAACGATCTTCCCGCTCGTCGGCGCGAGCGCGCCGCCGAGCAAGTTGATCAACGTCGTCTTTCCCGAACCGTTCGGTCCGATCAACGCATGCCGGCAGCCGCGCGGCATGCGGAAGTTGACGTTGTTCGTCACGCGCAGCGCGCCGAAATTCTTGCACAACTCGACGGTATGCAGTGCGTCGGCGGTCAATTCGCACGGCGTTTCGACGCGATCCACGCGATCAGCCGGTCAGCGCCGCCGACGAGTCCCCCGCGCGCGAAGAGAACGAAAAGCACCAGCAGCAACCCGACATAAAAGTTCCAATACACCGGATTGAGATCGGCCAGCCGATCTTGCGCGATCATGTACGCCGCGGCACCGGCCAGCGCGCCGATCAGGGTTCCCATCCCGCCGATCATCACCATGATGAGTACCGATGCCGACCGGTCGAAGCTGAGCGAACTCAATGCGACGGTCTGCGTGATTTGCGCGAGCAGTCCGCCCGCAACCCCGGCAAGTGCCGCCGACACCGTGAACGCGACCATGTACCGGTAGCGCAGCGGTACGCCGATGGCCGGAATGCGACGCACGTTTTCGCGAATGCCTTTGAGTTCGAGGCCGAACGGCGAATTCACGATACGGCGTGCGACCAGATAGAGCAAGAACACGACGACGAGCGTATACGCGACAGCGGTACGCCCGTAGAAGTCGAACGGGAACGCCCCGAGCAGCGGCCACATCGTGATTCCGGAAAGTCCGTCGTCGCCGCCGGTCAGCTCGCGCGCGCTGTGCGCGGCGGCGTAGAGCAACAGACCGACGCCGAGCGTGATCATGATCAGCGCAATCCCGGTCAGGCGCGACACGACGACGCTCAAGAGCAGTCCGAAAAGTCCCGCGACGACCGCTGCCGCGAGCAATCCGCTGACCGGTTCGCCCCAGCCCGCGTGCGCGAGCAATCCCGCCGTGTAGGCACCCAGGCCGAAGAACGCGGCATGGCCGAGCGACGGAATTCCCGAGTACCCGACGAGCAGATCGAACGAGAGCGCGAAGAGTCCGGTGATCAGCACTTGCGCGATGAGCACCAGATGCGTTTGAAACGCGAAGATGCTCGCGACCGCCAGCAGCCAGAAGGCAATCTCTTCCCAACGCCAGCGGCTGCTTTGCGCGAAGACGCGCCGCGCGCGCGACGAGGGCGCGGGAACCGGCCCGGATGCTGCCGGCAGATCGATCGCGGTCATGCCGGTGCGAACAGGCCGTTCGGGCGCCAAAAGAGCACGATGACGGTCAACGCGTAGATGATAAACGGTCCCGTTTGCGGGACGTAATACTTGCCCGCGACGTCAACGATGCCGAGCAAGAGCGCTGCGGCGAGCGTGCCTTTCATCGAACCGTTTCCGCCTAACGTGACCACGATCAGAACGAAGGCGAGAAAGTCGAGCGCGAACGTCGGGCTCAAACCAACGAGGTTGATGCTCAGTGCGCCGCCCAGTCCGGCAAGTGCGCTGCCGATGAAGAACGCCGACATGAAGAGCCGGTCGACGTTGATGCCGCAGCTCATCGCGACACGCCGGTTGTCGACCGCCGCGCGAATCTTCGCACCGAAACTCGTGCGGTCGATCCCGTAGATGAGCGCCGCGACCACGAGCCCACCGGCGACGATCAGGAACAGGCGGTACACGTCGATATCGAACGCGCCGATCGCGATGCTGCCGCTCAAATACGACGGCATCTTGACCGGCTGATTCACGGAACCCCAAATGAAGGTCACCGCCGCGACCGACATCGAGACGATCCCGACGGTCAGCATGATCTGATAGAGCTGCGAGACGTTGTAGAAGCGCCGAAACAGCACGCGTTCGAGAATCGCGGCAAACACGGCGGTACCGATCGCCGCGACCGGCAGGGTCAGCAGAAACGGCCAGCCGTAAGCGTTCATCAGCGTCACGGCCAGATAGCCGCCGAGCATCGCGAACGCGGCATGCGCGAGGTTTGCGAAGCGCATCAGACCTTGCGTCACCGCGAGGCCGGCCGACATCAAGAACAGCAGTACGCCGTAGGCGACGCCCGAGAAGACGATGTAGAGAAAGTTCCCGATCATGCCGTTTTGACGCGACCCGATCGCTCGCGATGCTGCAACGCGTCGACGACGAAATCACGGAAGGCGAGCGTGCGCTGCGGAAGATAGCGGCCCCGTGCCCACGACAAGCCGAACCTGCGATAGCAACGCGGTGCATGGACGGGCAGGGCGACCGTGTTGACGTCGGTCTGGCGCGGATTCTTCGGCACGAGCGACACGCCGAATCCCGCGCCGACCAGGCCGCGCAACGTCGCCACTTCTTCGCCTTCGAACGCGATCTGCGGCGTGTAGCCGGCTTCACGGCACAGATCTTCGACCGACGCGCGCAACCCGTAACCCGGCTTGAGCGCGACGAACGGATCGTGCGCGAGATCGATCAACTCGAGCGACGCGTTGGCGGCGAGGCGATGATTGCTCGGCATCAGCGCGACGAGCTCTTCGTCCCACAGCGGCAGCCACTCGATCGCAACTTCGCTGAAGCGCGGGGCCGAAATGCAGAGATCGATTTCACCGCTCATCAGCCGCTGCTGCAAGAGCGGGCTCGGACCCTGGAGCAACCGGAACTCCGCGTCCGGTAGCGTTTCGCGAAAACGCTTGATCACTTCGGGGATCACCTGCACGCCGAGCGTCGCGAAAAAGCCGAGCGCGATCGGGCGGCTACGGCGCTCTTCCGCCAGGTCGTGCATTTCACGGCGCGCGTCCTCCAGCTCGGCGATGATCCGCTCGACTCGGCGTAACAGCGCCCGGCCCGAACGGGTGATGCGGATGCCGCGTCCGTCGCGTTCGAAGAGCGCGATGCCATAATACTCTTCGAGTCGCGCGATGCTCCGGCTCAGCGCCGGCTGCGAGATCGACAAGACGTCGGCGGCGCGGCCGAAATGCTCTTCTTTCGCCGCCGCGGCGAAGTAGCGTAACGCATCGATATCCATCGTGCCCGCTTTCATGTTCCGATTGCACGGACGAAGCCTCAAGCGATAACCGTGCGACATCTAATATGCAATCGGTTTTCGCGTTCCTTGCGGCGGGATGACACTCGTTCTCGCGGAAATGCGCCCACACATGCGCATCGATGTTCACGCCCACTATTTTTCGCCCGAATACCTCGCCGTGCTGAAGGGCTACGGCGCGACTACCGAACAGCTCGAGCCGGGGTTTCGCTTGCTTCATCAAACGCGTGAGTCCGATTTTACCGAGCGCTTTGCCGCCATGGAACGCGGCGGTGTCGACCGTCAGATTCTCTCGGTATCCGGCATTGCGCCGTATTTCCACGAGGAAGCCGGTGCCGTCGGCGGCGCACGCTTCGTCAACGACCTCTACGCCGAACTCGTGCACGACCAACCCGACCGGTTTGCGGCGTTCGGCGTGCTACCGATGCCGCACGTCGGCGCCTCGCTCGACGAAGTCGCGCGTTGCCTCGACGACCTGAATTTTTGGGGTCTGACGGTCACGACGTCCGTTCTCGGAATGAGCCCAGCCGATTCGCTATTCGATCCGATCTACGCGGAACTCGACCGGCGCGGCAGCGTGCTGTTTCTCCATCCGGCGGGGCTTGCGTGCGGGTCGCAATCGCTCAAAGACAGCGGGCTCGCGTGGCCGCTCGGCGCACCGTTCGAGGACACGGCGACCGTCCTTGAGTTCATGCAAGCCGGCTTCGTCCAGCGGTTTCCGAACATCAAGCTGATCGTGCCGCACCTCGGCGGCACGTTGCCGTTCTTGATCCAGCGGCTCGATCACATGGCGCAGCGCTTCATGCCCGGCAAAGGCGTACCGAGCGAGAACGCGCGCCGCTTTTGGTATGACACGGTCAACGGTCACGGGCCATCGCTGCACGCGGCAATCGCGACATTCGGTATCGACCGGCTCGTCTTCGGGACGGACTGGCCGTTTTGGAAGGGTGAAGCGCATCAACTCGCGGCCGACTATCTTGCCGCCAGCGGGCTCGATGCCGACGCGATCGCACAGATCGATTCGGGCAATCTGCGGGCACTCTTCGGCGACCGGATCTACGCTTCGACGTAACCTCCGCGTTCGGCGCGCGTTCGAACCAACGCGTGCGCCGCATCGAGAACGCGATCGACGGCCGGCCGGCGATATGCGAAACGCTCGTCGGGCGGTGCGGGAAACACCGCCATCGTCGCGTTCGCTTCGTAAACGAGAACGTTGCCGGCCGCGTCGAGGCCGAAGTCGATCCCGCCGTAGTCGAGGCCGAGCGTCGCCGCGATGCGCTCGAGCGCGGCGACGACGTCGTCGCCGAGCACCGCTCGCATGTCGGCGAGAAAGCGCCCTTCTTCGGCCCGGTGGTCGTCACGCGCGGACATATCAGCGGAAAAGTAATGCACTTTCCAAAGCGCCGAAATGGCGAGGTGCAGTGGGTAGAGCCGGCCGTCGATGAAGAGCACGCGATATTTGCGAAAGTTGCCGTCGCTGCCGCGACCGTCGAGGAACGCAATCGCGAGCAGATCGTCGCCCGGCAGCACGTCGCGCAACGACGGCAACGCCGGCGCCGACGGCACGTACACGAAATGTTGTCCGGTGTGAAAACCGGGCGAACGCAGCAGCAATGGAAACGCGAATCCCGCGCTCGCGAGCGCTTCTGCCGTCACGTCGTGGCGCGGAAGCAATCGCGTGTGCGGCGCGACGACGTGCGAAATCGTTCCGAGGGCGTGCGTCACGCCGGCGCGTCCGGTTGCAAGGACGCGAGACGGTGCGTTGATCGCCGGCGCGGCCGAACGTTCGACGATCGTCGCGGCGATGCGTAGCGCAGACGCGGCACGATCGGCATCGCCGACGGCGTTGAAGACGACATGGTGCGGCGGAAGCTCCATCGCTGCGTCGTAGCCCTCGACGACGAGCCGATACAAACGAACCGTCCGACGGTCGATCAGCGGCGCGGTGACAACGTTTCCGCCGTTTGCCGCGAGCAGCAGCAACACGTCGACCGGCGTCCCCTCGAGCAACGCCGGAGAAACCGAAACGGTCGGTTTTGCAAACGCGAGCTGATGGTGCCGGAGCGCTTCGTCCGTACGACCGAGTGCGCGATACAGCAGCGAGAGCGCAAAGTGCGCGTTAGGATAACCCGGTGTCGACGTAAAGGCGCGCTCGTAGGTCGCGATGGCCGCATCGATGTCACCGTCTTCAGCAAGCGCGTTGCCGAGGTTGACGTATGCCATCGGTTCATCGGGATGTTCGAGTGCCGCTTTGGTGTAGAGCGCCCGCGCGACGTCGCGCCGTTCGGCAGCGTGCAGTAACGTCCCGAGATTGGTGAGCGCACCGAAGTGCGCCGGCTCCCGTGCGAGCACGTCGATATACGCGCGCTCGGCGTCCGCATTCCGGCAGAGGTCTTGTAGCGCGCACGCTCGAGCGAAGCGCAGATAAACCGCGTCGGGTTCGGCGGCGATCAGCGCGTCGATGCGTCCCACCACGTCGGTTCCGAAAAACGGCTCCGCCGTGACGCGCATCGCCATCGTGCTACCGGGTACGAGCGTCACAGCCGACGTCCCGGATGCCGCGCCTGCGGCGGGTTAGCGAACGCCGGCGAAAAGGAAAAGCGGTTCGCGTTCGCCGGAGAAAAACGCCATCATATCCGCGACCATCGCGCTGCAGCCGCCCGGCGTCAGCCGATAACGGTGGTCGCTGCAGCCGGCGCGCCGGTAGACCGCGACTGCTCCCGCGCCGCTGATTTCGTCGGTTGACGGCCGATCGGTGAACGTCGCCTCGACGGTTCCGTCGAATTGCAACTCGACCACGATCGTTTGGGCGTCGTAGGCCCAATGCACGACATTGCCGTCGCGCCATAACATCAAGCTGTCGCCGAAATTGGAGATGAGCGGGGCGGTTGCCGTAGCGAACGCCTGCGCGGAAGGACCGGTAAACACGCCAACAGTGTAGGCGGCACCGAAGCGCGGCGCACGGGCCACGCGTCCAGCGCCGCAGGCACGACATTGGCCCAGGTTCAGCGCAGGTGCGCTGCGATCGCCTCGCCGACGCGTTCCGGATTGCCTTCGGCGACGTTCTGGAACTCGACCGACATGCGGTCGCCGTTGTCGAACGAAATCGTCGCGGCCGTTTCATTTTCCTGGAGCGAGGCAACGGCGTTGCCGGCAGCACTCACCCAGTGGGCGGAGTCCCACGAAATCTCCTCGGTACGAACCTGGCTTCCCAAGCGTGCGCGGACCGCGTCGTTGACCGAATCGATCCATTGATCAAACTTCACTTGCTCTGTTCTCCTCTGGTCGAATCCACGTACGAAAGGGCTAGATAAGACCGCTAACAGCATACGCTCGTCGTTGGCCAAATGCAAGAGCGAGCTTCTCCATTTGTATAATCGATTGAACCTTGCGGACGGTCTTCCCCGGCGTGATGGGCAGGCATCATGGATCAGCCTGCGTGACGCTCCGCGTCGGCCCGGCCAATTTGCCCGCGATCGCGACGGGGTTTTCGCCGCGCTTCGAGCGAGTTTCCGGAACGGTGTCCGGCCGCGTACAACCATCGGACCGATACGTCGCCGGGATACCGGCGGACCGCTTGACACGCGTCCGGGGCGCGATCGGTGTTGCCTTGGCAACGACCTCCGGCTCCGCTGCGGCGATCAGCGCGGGAGCGCATCAGGTCAGCACCGTGAACGGCCGGAGCCTGCGCTTTCCGAGCCAGGATCTTACCAAGATCGAATCGCTCGATCCGAATGCGCCCGGTCAGACGCACGCGCTGGAGCGGCACGTCGGAACGTCGCTCGGCGATAACATCGCGCGGCTCGCGGCGTCGCCCTTGCTTCGGGCCGTCGGAAGTTACGCGTCTCTGAGCGACGCGCAATTCGCGACCAACGAAACGATCGCCAATCCGGAAAACCAAGCGGAGATCGGCGCATTCCTCGCCGATTCGGGCCGCCTGAAAGCCGCGTTGTCGCGCGTCGATTTGGGGCGCCCCGTCGGGTCTTCGACGCTCAAGAGCGACGTCGACGCCGGGAAGCCGACGCTGATTCCCAGCTCGACGGCAACCGTCGTCCTCATCAAAGACCCGTCGTTCCCCGAGGGCTATCGCGTCCTCACGACATATCCCGATACCCGTCGGCCCGAGGTCGACGCACGAGGAAACCGTCTACCATGATCGCTTCGCGGCGACCCGATTATCCCGAACTGTGCCAGCTGTTCGGTGCCTACTTCAACCTCGACATTGCGGCGACGTACGGATCGGTCGGCGGCGCGATCGCAGCATATTGCAATGAGACGGGCGCGCCGCACCGGCGCGCCGCACTGATGGAGCTCGTGCGCTTGCGCGCGACGACGTCGACGCACGCCGCGTTCGCCGAGGCGCTCGCGAATCTCGGTTGCGAGGTCGCGTTCGCCGCGCCGGTTGACGCGCATGCGCTGGCCGACCGCTTCGTAGAAGCTTTGCGCGACGTCGAGGAACGCGGCTAGTGCCCCGTCTCGTAAATGGCGATACACCAAGCGACAGCGATTTTCGTTGTCGCAAGGAGCGAAGAGCGTGGAAGGGCAGCGCCCTTCGAGCGATGAGCGACGCAGCGACGGCGGAAAAGCGCCGAGCGACTGTATCGGTATTTGCGAGACGGGGCACTTGGGGGCGGATCGTTCGGCTGCAACGCGTCGCGGCTTGGTCGTTGTACGGAGGAAGAGCGAGCAGGGTCCCCATGCGTAAACCCTTCGCATCGGGCCGTATTGAGAGGAAGGCGCGAGCGCATTGCGAGAGGATGGCCCGGTGAGCACCGACGAGTTTGAGGATATCCCAGGGACGTTTGTTTTCGATGCCGACCGTTCGCGCCGCGGGTATCACCTCAATATGTTTTGCATGTCGCTGATGAAGCCTGAGAATCGGGAGGCCTTTCGTGCCGACGAACCGGGGTATCTCGCGAAGTACCCGATGACGCCCGAGCAGCGGCAAGCCGTGCTCGATCGCGACTGGAATAAGATGCTCGAGCTCGGCGGCAACATTTACTTCACCTCGAAAATTGCTGCGAACGACGGCTTGTCGTTTCAGCAGATCGCCGCGATGATGACCGGTTCGACGCAAGCCGAGTATGCCAAAATGATGCTCGACGGCGGCCGCAACATCGAGGGCAATCGCACCAAATCGGAATGGAACCGTGGCTAGAATAATCGCGGGGGTTGCAACCTCGCACGTCCCCGCCATCGGCGCGGCGCTCGACAACGGCAAATCAAACGAACCGTACTGGCAGCCGCTCTTTCGGGGCTTCGAACGCTCGAAGCAATGGATCGCCGACGTCAAACCCGACGTGATCATTCTCGTGTATAACGATCACGCCTCGGCGTTCTCGCTCGAGGTGATCCCGACGTTTGCGATCGGCTGCGCCGAATCGTTCGCGCCCGCCGACGAGGGTTGGGGGCCGCGTCCCGTGCCGGTCGTTCACGGTCATCCGGAACTCGCTTGGCATATCGCGCAATCGACGATCCTCGACGAATTCGACATGACCATCGTCAACAAGATGGACGTCGATCACGGCTTGACCGTGCCCCTCTCACTCCTCTACGGCCAGCCGGAGTCGTGGCCATGTCCGGTAATTCCGTTGGCGGTCAATGTCGTGCAGTATCCGCCGCCCACCGGTCATCGCTGCTTCGAACTCGGCAAAGCGATCCGGCGCGCGGTCGCGTCGTTCCCTCAAGATCTGCGCGTCGTCGTGTTTGGAACCGGCGGCATGTCGCATCAGCTGCAAGGGCCGCGCGCGGGCCTGATCAACAGCGTCTTCGATAACAAATTCCTCGACGATTTCGCGACGAATCCCGAAGCGTTGACGCGCATCAAGCACGTCGAGTTTTTACGCGAAGCCGGGTCCGAGGGCATCGAGCTCGTGATGTGGCTGATCATGCGCGGAGCACTCGAACTCAACGCAAAGGAAGTCTACCGCTTCTATCACGTCCCGGCGTCGAACACGGCTGTCGGTCACATGATCCTGGAAAATCCGCCTGCCGTACTTCAATCTACCGCTGCATAAGGATTCTCTTTACCATATGAAAATTGCGCTTGCCGGACAAGGCGCGTTCGGCGTCAAGCATCTCGAAGGCATCGCGAACATCCCCGACGTCGAGGTTGTTTCGCTCGCCGGCGGCAGCCCGGATTCGACCAAAGCGGTCGCCGATAAGTGGAACATTCCCCATTGGACAACGGACCTCGCGGAGTCGCTCGCCCAGCCCGGCGTCGAAGCCGTGATTCTTGCGACGCCGACGCAGATGCACGCCGATCAGGCGGAGCAGGTCATGCGCGCCGGCAAGCACGTGCAGGTCGAGATTCCGATGGCCGACTCGCTCGCGGACGCCGAACGGCTCGTAGGCGTCCAAAGAGAAACCGGCGTCGTTGGAATGGCCGGTCATACGCGCCGTTTCAACCCGAGCCACCAGTGGATTCATAACAAGATTCGCGCGGGTGAGTTGACGATCCAACAAATGGACGTGCAAACGTACTTTTTTCGCCGGACGAACATGAACGCGCTCGGCAAGCCGCGCAGTTGGACGGATCATTTGCTCTGGCATCACGCCTGTCACACCGTCGACTTGTTCCAATACCAGACCGGAGAAACGGCGTCGACTGCGAACGCCGTCGAAGGGCCGCCGCATCCGGATCTGCACATCGCGATGGACATGAGCGTCCAGTTGAAGGTGCCGGCCGGCGCGATCTGCACGCTCTCGCTTTCGTTCAACAACGACGGTCCGCTAGGGACGTTTTTCCGATACATCTGCGATAACGGCACGTATATCGCCAACTACGACGACCTCACGGACGGCAAAGGCAACAAGATCGACTTAACCGGTGTTGCCGTTTCGTTCAACGGCATTGAGTTGCAAGATCGCGAGTTTTTTGCGGCGATCAAAGAAGGCCGCGAACCCAATTCGAGCTTTGCCGAGGTGTTGCCGTCGTATCAAACGCTCGACCGTCTCGAGAAAAGTCTCGAAGGCAGCAGCCTCTCTGCCGCGTAACGCGACTCTTGCCGCCGCGCGTTGCCGTCGGAACGTGCGGCTTCAGCTATCGTGATTGGATCGGCCCGGTGTATCCGCCGGGCACGACGACCGGCGAGATGCTCGAACGTTACGCGCGGCGCTTCGCGACCGTCGAAATAGACGCCACGTATTACCGCGTGCCGGGAATCGCGACGTTCGCGTCGATGGCCCGGCGGACGCCCGACGGCTTTCGCTTTACCGCGAAACTTCCGAGCAGCGCCACGCATCTGCCCGATGTCAGCGCAGGTGTGCACGATGACGTTCGGCGCCTGCGGCGCAGCCTCGAACCGTTGATCGAAGCCGGGAAGTTCGCATGCGTCCTCATGCAGTTTCCGAATGCATTCCATCCCAATGATGCGACGCGCGCGTATCTCGCCCGGCTGCGCGAATCGCTGAACGATCTCGCGCTCGTCGCCGAGTTCCGCCATCGCGATTGGCAGAGCGACGAAACACTCGGTCTGCTGCGTCAATTGGACATCGGTTTCGTCAACGTCGATCAGCCGCATTTCAAGACGTTGATGCACGCGAGCAGCGATGCGACGAGTCGTATCGGCTACCTTCGGTTTCACGGCCGCAATGCCGCGACGTGGTGGCGGGGAACAAACGAAACGCGGTACGATTACCTCTACGAGCCCGCCGAACTCGAACCATGGGTTGATCGCATCGCGGACCTCGCTGCGAACGACGACGTCCGCGAGATCTTTGCCTATTTCAACAACCACCGTAATGGAGGGGCCGTGCGGAATGCCGAGATGCTCGAGGCAATGATCGAAGCGCGCTTTCCGCAGGCCCTCGTCCGGGCGCCGTTGGCCGAGGACGCCGAACTTGCAGCGCTGGAGCTGCCGCTCAGCTAACGTTTGTCAGGATTCGCGTCGCGACGGAAGTCTTTGCGCAACTCACCTTTCGCTTCGTCGAGCACGCGCTTCTGGCGCGCGCTGACGTTTTTTCCGCCGCGGTTGATAAAGAATGTGAGCATCGACATCGCCGACTGAAAGGGCGTCGTTTTCCGGCGTTTGCTGCGTTCTGCGGAGCGCTTGAGCGAATCGGCGATCGCCTTCGGGTCATCCTTTGCGAACACGCCGGGTTCGACATCGAGCGCGTCGCTCGTTTCGGTGACGTGTTGCGACCATTTGCGTTTGGCCATCGCTAGTACCCCCTCTCGCAAGTGGCGATATACAAAGCGAGAGCGATTTTTCGTCGTCGCAAGGAGCGAAGAGCGCTGAAGGGCAGCGCCCTTTGAGCGATGAGCGACGCAGCGACGGCGGAAAAGCGCCGAGCGACTGTATCGGCATTTGCGAGAGGGGGCACTAGGCCAACACTTTATCCGGCGTGATCGGTAAGTCGCGCACGCGTTTTCCGATTGCGTGATACACAGCGTTCGCGATCGCGGCCGCCGCGCCGACGATTCCGATCTCACCAATACCCTTGACACCGATCGGGTTGACGTGTGGATCGTCTTCCTCGACGATCAGCGCTTCCATCGCGCCCATGTCCGCGTGCACCGGAACGAGATATTCGCCGAGATTCGCGTTCATGAATCGGCCGGTACGGGTGTCCGGACGCGACTCCTCGAGTAACGCCATCCCGGCGCCGAACACCATACCGCCCAAGTACTGGCTGCGCGCCGTCTTGGCGTTGATGATGCGCCCGGATGCAAACGCCGCCGTTTGCTTGACGATACGCACGGTCCCGAGGTCCGGGTCGACGCGCACCATCGCGAATTGCGCACCGAACGCGTGCATCGAATAGGCTTCCTTCTCCGCACCGGGCGCCGCGTCGGCATACCCGACGACGGGCGCGCCTCCGTTGCGAGAGATGAGCGCGACGATCGTTTCGCCGCGCGACGGCGTTCCGGTAACGAACATACGGCCGCCGTCGATCCCGACGTTTGCGACATCGACCGCGTGCAGCGGCGAACGTTGGTCCGCGACCGCGAGCGCGATGAGCTTCGCTCGCACATCCAGCGCGGCAAGTCGTGCAGCGGAGCCGAGGCTGGCGGTGAGTTGCGATCCGCCGGCGACCGGAGCTTGCGGAAAGGTCGAGTCGCCGAGTTCGAACGTGACGCGTTCGACCGGCAAGCCGAGCGTCTGCGCCGCGATCTGCGTGAACGCCGTATACGCGCCGGTGCCGATGTCGACGCCCGCGCTGCGCAAGACGGCGCTTCCGTCGGCGCGTATCTCCGCGCTCGCGCTGGCCTTGCTGCGATTGGTCGGATACGTCGCGGACGCCATGCCCATGCCGATCAGATAGCGCCCGTCGCGCATGGAGTGCGGCGCCGGCCGGCGTGCATTCCAGCCGAACGCCGCGGCGGCGCGTTCGTAGCACGCTCGCAGCGACTTGCTAGAGAACGGTTTGTCCTCGGTCGGATCCGTCTCTGCGTAATTGCGAAGGCGCAGTGCGATCGGATCCATGTCGAGCGCGTACGCGAGCTCGTCCATCGCCGATTCGAGCGCGAACGAACCGGTCGACTCGCCCGGTGCACGCATGTAGGTGGGCGTTCCGTAGTTCATGCGCGCCACTTGATGCGTGACGCGCAACGCGGGCGACGTGTACAGCACCGTCGTGATCGTCCCGGACGGTTCGACGAATTCATCGAATGTCGAGGTCTGCGAGATCGTCTCGTGAATCTGGCTCTGCAGCTGACCGTCACGGTTCGCGCCGAGGGCGACGTGCTGGCGAGTTGCCGGACGGAAGCCGACCGAGCCCCACATCTGGGGACGCCACAGCGCGAGTTGCACCGGTCGCGCGACGACCTTCGCTGCCATCGCCGCGAGCACCGAATGCGACCACGTCGATCCCTTCGAGCCGAAGCCGCCGCCGGTGAAGGCGTCGATCACGTGCACGTTGTCGACCGGTATCCCGAACACGGCTGCTAACCGCGCGCGCACGGGAACGACGCCTTGCGTCGCATCGTACATCGTGAGCCGGTCACCGTCCCAGGCAGCGATCGTCGCATGCGGTTCCATCGGATTGTGGTGTTCGACGGGGGTCGTGTACACCGCGTCAATCCGCACGGGCGATGCGTGCAATGCGGCGTCGGCGTCGCCCCGGACCGTATTTGCCGGTTTGCCGTGAATCTCTTTCGGTACGTAGAGTTCGGCCTGCGCGAGTTTGGTTCGCGCCGGCGCCGTCGCGTAGCGAACGCGCACGAGTGACGCGGCATATTTCGCGCGCACAAACGTATCGGCGACGACGAGCGCAACGGGTTGACGATCGTAGCGAATGCCGTCATCCTGAAGTACGCGTAACGTACGGTCGTTCGCGCTGCTCGCGTTCGCATTGACGCGCGGCGCGTTCTCGTGCGTGAGAATCGCGAGCACGCCGGCCTGGCGCTGCGCGTTTGCGACGTCGATCGAGACGATGCGTCCTTCGGCGATCGTACTGAGGACTTGGTAGGCGTAGACGAGACGATCGGGACGCCAGTCGGCCGCGTAGCGTGCCGCACCGAGCACTTTTTGCCGGCCGTCAACGCGGGTCTGCGGAGCGCCGACCAGCGGCAACATCGGGGCGATCATGCAATACCTCCGACCGTTCGCAGTGCCTGTTCCACCGCGTTGCGCGTCAACGGAATCTTGAAATCGTTTTTGCCGAAACCGCGCATGCCCCGCGAAGCCAACGTCGCCGCGTGGGCGTACGTCGCGGCGGTCGCCGGCGCACCGACAAGTGCCGTCTCGACATCGTGCGCGCGCCAGGGTTTGGGCGCGACGCTGCCGAGCGCCACACGGGCGGTTCGGATCACGCCGCGGTCGATCTCCAGCGCCGCGGCGACCGACACGAGAGCAAACTCGTACGATGCGCGATCCCGCACTTTGAGGTACGTCGAATTACGCGCGTGCGCGCTCATGGGAAGTTCGATCGCTTCTACCAGCTCGCCCTGCCGCAAAATCGTTTCGATATTCGGCTGATCGCCGGGCAGCACGTGCAAATCCCCGATCGGAATCACGCGCGGGCCGAGTGACGTACGGGTATGCACCCGTGCATCGACGGTCATGAGCGCCACGGCGAAATCCGACGGATGCGAGCAGATGCAGTGCGCGCTGGTTCCAATCACCGAGTGAAAGCGGTTATCGCCGCCGATCGCCGAGCACCCGAGGCCCGGACGCCGCTTGTTGCACGGCTGCGAGACGTCGCGAAAGTACGTGCAGCGGGTGCGTTGCAAGACATTCCCGCCGATCGTCGCCATGTTGCGCAACTGCGCCGACGCCGATAGCAGCAAGGCTTGTGAAACGGCCGGAAAGTTCGCGTGCACCGGCGCAGCATCGGCGACGTCGGCCATCGTTGCGAGGGCGCCGAGCCGCACGCTCGTCGCATTCGCGGTAATCTCGTTCATCGGTAACGCGGTGATGTCGAGCAGCATCGTCGGCCGTTCGACGTCGTCCTTCATAAGGTCGATCACGTTGGTGCCGCCGGCCACGTAATACGCCCGGCCGTCGTTCTCGGCGGTCGCAAGTGCGCTCGCGACGTCCGTTGCCCGGGCGTAGGTAATCGGGTTCACGCGCCCCCTCCAACTGATTGAATGGCGACCGCGATGTTCGCGTAGGCGCCGCAACGGCAAATGTTTCCGCTCATCCACTCGCGCACGCTCGCGTCTTCGACCGAACGGTGCTCGCTCAGCATGCCGACCGCCGACATGATCTGGCCCGGCGTGCAGTAACCGCACTGAAAGCCGTCGTGTTCGAGAAACGCCGCTTGCATCGGGTGCAACGTATCCCCGTCCGCGAGGCCCTCAATCGTCGTGATCGTTTTCCCCTGGGTCATGATCGCAAGCGTCAAACACGAGTTCACGCGTTTGCCGTTCACCAGCACCGTGCACGCGCCGCACGTCCCTTGGTCGCAGCCCTTCTTCGTACCGGTCAGGCCGAGGTGGTCGCGCAGTGTGTCGAGCAGCGTGGCACGAGGTTCGAGGGCAACCGTCCGCTGCCGCCCGTTGACGAGCAACGCCACCGGAACGGGCTGCGGCCCCTGTGCCGGCAAGCGCGAAATCGTAGCCGCCTCGGCGAATTGCAAGCGCTGGCCGGAGGTAAGGCCGACGGTGAATGCCGGCACCGCAGCGTTGATGATGAAGCGACGACGTGACTGACCGTTGGGAACCTGCATGCTTTGCACATACCCATACAAGACCTCACCTACGGCGTGATGTCGACCATCGTGGGGGCGCCGGCTACCGCAAGTGCAACCTTCGTACCGGCGGTCAGCGCCGACGTCGCGAGCGTCCCATCATCGGCAAACGTCGACTGTGTGAGCGAAGCGGGTTTGGCGGCGAACGTGAGCGTGACGTTTTGCGCGGCCGAGATGCTCGGGGTGCCGCTGTTGACGTCGTACTCTTGCTGCTCGACCCAAACGACCAAGATATAGGCGCCGTTACGGCGTTGCAGCAGCGTGTGGTGAACGCTGCCGGAGATCGAATAGGCCAGCGGCGTTACCGGGAAGGTCGGGCCCGCATCGGAACAGTGCGCGATCAAATTCTTCAGCGCGGTGTACGCCGGTTTCGGCGTACCGCTCGCGTCGACGAGACCGTAATGCGAAAACGGCGTCACGCCCTCGTCCGCGAGTTCCAGCAAGTAGGTTCGCGCGACGTGCGCGTTCCAGTGTTCGAGAAAGGTGCGCACGACGTACCGCGCTTTGATGGCCGCAGGCAACGCGTACTGGTCGACGGCGTCGGAATACCCCGTCTCGGTGGAGATCATCGGCTTCCCGGGCGTCACTTGCCCAGCGATGCCGATGTTCCAGCTCAACGAACCATATGTACCGAAGGCGTCTGCGGCCCCGAATCCGGCCGTGCCGGGGTTGCGCCCGGCAAAGTAGTCGTGCATGTTTGCATAGTCCGCGCTCGCGCTCGACGACAGATATTTTCCGAATGACATCGCTTCGGAGAGCGAGGGGCCGATGACGGCGAGCGACGTCCCGCTCCTCACGCTCGCGTTCAACGTTGATTGGTAGGCGCCGAGCAACGACGGCCAGTTCGGGAGCGACGATAAATCAAACTCGTTCGGTCCTTCGACGGCATCGGCTGCCGAACCGAATTTTTGAACCCATGCAACGAACGCCGATACGTCTTGGCCTTCGGTGGACAACATGTCGAATTTCAACCCGTTCGCCGCAAGCTGCTGCGCAGTGCTCAACATCGTCGTGTTCCCGACGTTCGCACCGTCGCGATAGTGACGAACGCCGAGCGTCGTGAGCGACGATTCCAGCATCGCAGCATTCGCATAGAACGTGTTCGCGTACATCATATGGACGTTCACACCGATCGAGTCGACGAATGCATCGGCAAGGCTCGGCGTTTCTTGGCTCGCCGCCGTCGCGTTGCCCGAGGCGGCGGTCGGTAGTGGTAACGGCGTGGCCGGTAACGGCGACGGGATCGCGCTTTGCGTCAGCGAGGACGCGCCCGTCGGGGCAAAACTGCCCGTCGACGTGCCACCTCCGCCGCAGCCGATTAACAATGCTGTCATCAAGCCGGCTACAATAATGCCTGGCCCGCGTACACCAACGTCCATGTGCTCTGGATATCGGTCGCAGGCACGCGCGGCCTGACCCCCGCGCTACGACGTGTTCGGCGTCACTTCTTCGACTTCGCCATCACTCCATGATCGGTATCGATACCTCCGACGAATTAAGAATGCGTAAGACCAAGTTGTTTCAATGCGTTTCGGCCGTTATAAGTGACAATGGAAGTCCCGATAGAACGCCGGCTCGGCGCGGTGCCGATCTGCGACCGTTCGAAACCGAACGGTGATGCATGCCGATCGACTCCGCGTTGGCGCTGCACGTCGTGCCATATGACGTTCTGCGGAACCCACATAACGCGCACGTCCGACGAGCCCATGGCTCGTGCACTGTGCACGATCTGTAAAAATGATGTGCAGCCGTTCAGCCGCGGCCGCGAAATGTAATCTCGAGCCGCGGCCTTAGGCAGCGGTCGTTTTGGTCGTATGCGATGGTTGGAGAAGGCGCTCGACGGCTGATGTTACGCGGTCCGAGTCGTTTTCATCGACCAGCATCGTCAGCGACGTCGTGTTGGCGTCGAAAGAAACGACTCCGATTCCCTCCTCATCGATCAGCGTGAGCAGCTTTACGATCGACGGCAGCGGCGGATCGGTGGCGCTGCGCGTTACGACGATCCGCGCGCAATGGTCGCGAATTTTTACAGCGACGTTGAGGTCGCGAATCGCCGACTCCAGCCGAAGCGCATCGCGGCGGCTCACGGCGAACGAGCCGGAATCGGTGCCGAAGTTGACCTCGTCGAGAACGATTCCCGTCGCGGAAAGGTGCTCGACGAGCGAACCCTCGCAACGACGCTTGTCGGCGGCAACAAGATCCCCTTCGATGAGGTGGACGCACGCGAGATTGTGGCGGACCCGGGAAATGAGCGACATCGCGCCTATCGTAGCGGCTTTCTCGTCGCTGCGTTATCAGCCGGGCGGCGGACATCCGTTCGGCTCACTCGTCATGGTGCCTCATCAACCCTTTGGGCGTAGTCCTGAGCACGATCCGGAGGTCCAAGTGCATCGCGAGATCAGCGTTTTGTGACCTGCACGTGCAACGAAGCCAGCCACTCTCGTCCATCCGCCAATCGGCGATCACGTTCTCGCGCGGCTACGCCGAGGGGTACGGGTCAGGATACCAGTTTTCGAACGGTCGTAATTCCAAAGGTTCGAGAGGCGGTTGTGAGTCGAAGCGCGCCAGCTCTTCACCGACGACGTCAGCGACCCGCGCTTCGGCCGCCGATCGCGCTGCGACGCCTGCGAAACTCTCGCGATAGGCGCGCCGGGCAATCAGCTGACACGTCTTCCACCCAACGCCGACTGGGTAATCCGCCTGCAGCTCAAGCGCTGCCAATCCCTCTGCACTGCTTGCGTCCACAACGTCGATCGTCGGCACGTCGAAGGTTGCGAGAACGGGCAGCCGGTGGGGCTGAAGATCGAAGAGCGTGATCGCTCGGCCCGCATGCTGATGACGAGCCTGCGCTGCCGCGAGCCGAACGGTCTTGTTGAGATAGAGCGCCCCGAATTCATTCGGCACGTTCCAGCAGCCACCGAACTGCTTTGAGAAGCTCGTATCAGCGCAGTCCGCCCAATCTGGCTTACACACGCGATAGTACGTCCCACCGCGTGAAACGCGCGGAAGCGTACTATCCGCCATAGGCAAACAGACGGGAGAGGTAACCGTAAACGGGAGTTACGCCTTCGGCCTTGAGGGTTTGGAGGATCGAACGCCCGCCAAGCCAGTCATCAGGCGTCCGCACGATTTCCGGAATGCGCGACGGCTTAAGTTCTCGGCGTAAAACGACTGCGAGTTCGTGGACACGCTCGACGCTCGCGCGCCGGTTCTGCGGAACGCCCCGTTGCAGCCACTCGGCGAGCGAAGGTTGACGTACACCGAAGAGATCGGCGGCGTCACTCTGCGTGAGGCCGAGAATCTCCTGGATTTCAGGGATGGCGGTTTGCGCCAGATCCGCAGCGGTACTCATAGCGGTAGCCTCCTATAAAATATAGGTAACTGCAAGGCTCCTATAATCCTCCTTTTTGTGGTGGGTCTGCTCTTAGAAGGCACCATGACCGTACACGCAGCCGCTGCAGCCGCCGCGTCATGAACGAAGTTCCAAATACGGCCACTCTGGGTGTCATAAAGTCTCGTTGTCAGCGCTTTACAAGGCGACAGCCTTGAAGGAACATGATGAAACGCCGTTTCAGAATGACCTTTACCACAGCTACTGCGCGTTAGGGCGCAACAGGGACGGAGGCATACCGTGGACGACTTAGCGCAAGCTCGCCCGTCGAGATTCGACGTCGTTGAGAGACAGAGCTAATGGGTTCCGTCGCAGGTCAAGACCACGTGCGAGAGTTGTGCGAGAAGGTCGCGCTGGGATCTCGAGTGCTCGCCAAGCTAGAGCTGGTCGATTATCTCGGCCATGTCAGCGCGCGGCTTCCCGGGGGCGATCGCGTCTACATTCGCTCCCGGGGAACCGAGCAGGGGAATCAGCTGCATATGACAGCGGATCAGGTCGCAATCGTCGATCTAGAAGCTCAGAAAATCGAAGGGCCTTTTCCGCAGCCGGACGAGACGAAGCTTCACACCGAAATCTACAAGGCTCGGCCCGATGTGACCGCGGTCGTTCATACGCACCAACCGATGGCGACAATTTTTGGCGCAGTTGACCGGCCAATTTTGCCCATGCAGGGCGTCATGGCTCAGGTGTGCGAGCATGAAATCTCAATCTATCCGTCGTCCTTGAAGGTCCGAACGACGGTGCAGGGCGCTGAGGTTGCGCGCCTCCTGGGAGATCGCCCGATCGTCCATTTGCGCAATCACGGCATTGCCATCGCGGGCCATAGCGTTGAGGAAGTCGTAATCAACGCAATCTGGCTCGAGCATCAGGCAAAAATGACCTTATGGGCCTCGCTTCTTGGGACGCCGCACGCAATGAGCCGCGAGGAAGTTTTGGCGCAAAGCCGCGAGGGCGTCGGTCTTGAGGGGCGCTGGCGTTATTACGTCAGCCTCCTCGACGATTAGGGAAGCGGTCGTGCACCGTCTCATCCGTGCGATGATCGCCGTAGCCGTCGTCTGCAGCGTGTGCGTCTTACCGCCGCGTGTCGCCGGGCAGCAGCTGCAGACAATCCGTATTGCTTCGCCGCCCAGCGACGATCTCACGCCGGCGCTATACGCAATCAAAGCCGGACTGTTCCGCAAGTACGGGCTAGACGTTGAAATTCAACAAATGAACAGCGGCGCCGCAATCGCGTCGGCCGTCGCCGGCGCGTCCATCGATATCGGCTTCTCAAGCTTAATCGGCCTAATCGCGGCGCACGCTCGCGAAATTCCGTTTCAGGTTGTTGCGCCGGGCGGCCTTTACCTGACCGGTGTCCCATATGCGCTAATGCTCATTCGGAAAGATTCGCCAATCAAGAGCGCACGCGACCTTGGTGGCAAGACAATCGGCACGCTCGCACTTCGCGACACATTTACCGTAGCAAACTCTGCTTGGATCGATCAAAACGGTGGAGATTCGACAACGGCGCACTTCGTTGAGTTACCAAGCTCCGCACTACTTCCGGCTATTATCGATGGCCGAATCGATGCGGCGACGATCGTTTCTCCGAACCTCACGGTCGCTCTCGATTCCGGCAGAGTTCGCGTTTTAGGAAAACCGTTTGATGGGATCGCGCGTCGCTTCGAGATCGCCGATTGGTTCGCTCTCGCCGACTACGTAACTAAGAATCGAGATGCTGTGTTGCGCTTTGCTGAAGCGATGCGCGAAGCTACGCTCTTTTGCAATGCTCACCATGCTGAGACGGTTGAGCTAATGGCCACTTACGCTAAAATTGATCCCGACATCGTCTCGCGTAGCACTCGCGCCATTGGCGCCGAGTATTTGGACGTTCGTAATATTCAGCCAGTCATTGACGCGGCGGTGAAGTACAAGGTAATCGATAAAGCATTCGATGCGAAAGAGCTGATCAGTCCGGCCGCACTGAGAGCATCGCACTAATGCCTCGTGCCGAGCTAGCTGTCCCGCTTGTGTGACGGGGCCCGGTCGCACGCGAGTTTGCGCGAATATTTTAATGCCCCGCGACCGTTGCTACGATCTCATCAACATTGGTTGGCACGGCGTTGCCTCGCCAAGCGACGTGGAGGTCCGGTCGAAGAAGTAGAAAGTCTTTACCGTATACTTCACGGGCCGTTTTACTCCCACAAGTTACCACAGAGAGGGGAATGCCGCGGTCGTCGAAGGCCCCGCGCAGAGCCGCAGCTTTGTTGTCGTCTTCCCGGAACTGCAAGAGTGTGAAATCTGTTCCGAGTTGGTCGAGCACCGACACGTTGTCTTTGAGCCAGACATGCGGTAAGCGCGCACCCGGCCACGCCGATGGGACATATTCAAGATAGTTGTCTGGAGGTGGATTGCCTGCTTCTGAAACGATGATTGGCGAATCGTTGTAACGATAGCCCAGCTCCGCTCCCACCATCTCCGTGCTCTTGCGCTGTTCGATATCAGCGATGCGAACGAGTTCCTCGCGGGTGGCGATGCCTCCAGGCGTGTTCTCGCGAATATTGGGGCGGTACGCTGCATGCCATTTTCGCCGCCCCAGCGTAGCAAAGCGAGACGCTTCCACATTTCGCACGCCGATCGGTCGACGCTCGCTCTCATATGAAGGCAATAATTTATCGCCACCCCATCCCTTGAGCGTTGCTGATAACTTCCAGGCTAGATCTGTCGCGTCCCCGACACCAGTGTTCATTCCAAGCCCACCCGTGGGAATGACCAGGTGGACGGCGTCACCGGCGATGAAGACGCGCCGATCCATATAGTTGTCCGCGACAAGCAACTGTTGCATCCATTTTCCGACGTAAAGCGTTTCGAACGGCGTCGGCATTCCGATCATTTCGCGGAACAACGTCGGCATCTCACTCGGATCGAGCGTCGCAGAGTGTAGCGTGAAGTGCTTCGTGCTGTCTTGCACGATCATAAACGTTGCTCGATCATCGACCTGATGATAATGTCTGCCGTGGCCAATTTTTATTTGTTCGAACAGTGTTTCGCTGTAAAAGAGGGCTTGATGCATCTGACGGATGTTTGCTTCGCCGCGTAATTCTATGCCAAGGTGTTTGCGAATTGGGCTCGATCCGCCATCGCAACCTACCAAATAGCGCGAGCGAATGACGGTTTGTTCGCCGTTCGAGGACTTTGCGCGAGTGTTGACGCCCTGCTCGTCCTGATCAAACTCGACGAGTTCGCATCCAAATCGAACCGTGACGGAAGGAAACGTTTCCGCTATGGCTTTGAGAAGCGGCTCTAATGTGTATTGCGATATCAGCTGGTAGGGTTCAAGAGGCATTGTGCCATCGTTGATTTCCGCGATCTCGTCCCGCATTGCTTTCACCGACGGATATGGAAGTCGCAAGAGCGCGGGCTCTACTAGTGAGAAAACGAGAAATACGTCCATAGGAATATCTGCGGGAAGACCGGCCGCGCGGATGGTGTCCGCGACACCAAGCCGACGGTAGATTTCCATCGTGCGGGCGTTGCAGCGCTCCATTTTCGGCAATTGCGACGGTGCCTCATTGCGCTCAATTAGCGTGCAAGCTACACCTCGTCTTCCGAGATCGATCGCGAGCGATAAGCCAGTTGGTCCTGCGCCCACAATGAGAACATCAGTGCCGAATGATGTATTCGTTTGCATAACGTGTGCGATTCAACTCCGGCTTAAGAAAAGCGCATGGCTTGCGAGATGTCTCTCGCACCTGCCATGATTTCTGCAATGCAGCGATACCTGTGTTCGCGAAGATTCCGTGTGCGCGGGATCGTCACGTAGAGTGCTGCGAAGACTTCGCCCGATTCGTTCGAGACCGGCGCAGCTATCCCGATGATATCGGGAGTTACCTCGCCCAGAGCGATCGCGAAGCCATGAACTCGAGCCCACCGGACCTGACGACGCAGGCGTTGGGGCTCAACGATCGTGAAAGGTGTAAATGGCGTGAAGCTCGTTTGCGAAAGGTACTCATCCAGTTGTTCGTCGCTCATCGCGGCGAGAAGTACCCTACCTGCGGCGCCAGCATAGAGGGGAACATCAAAGCCCGGTTGTGGAACGCGGCCGATAGCGCGCACCGATTCGACGTAATCGACGTTGATTCGGCGCAAACCGCTCCTGACTGCAAAAACGACATTTTCGTTTACTGCATCACGGATCCGATACATGACCGGAAGAGTCTTCACGCGGAAGCTCTGCTGGCTCGCTCGAATATAGGATAACCGCAAAAGGGCATGGCCGAGACTATAGAGGCCGGTGCGCGAATTCTCAATGAGGAGGCCATTATCGCAGAGGGTCCACACAATGCGAAACAGCGATGGCTTGGGAATTTTCGTCAGGGCCGTCAGCTCTGCGAGGGACAGCTCCGGCCTTTCCTGAGTAAACGTAAAGAGCACGGCGACAGCGCGGGCGACGCTGTCCACCGTGTAATCTGGTTCAGAACGACCGTTCGAACGCTTTACACTCGTACGATGGGTAGGGCCATCTGTACGTCGCGGCACTGAGGCTCCTTCCAGGTTAGATCGCGACTTACCGGTAGCGTCTCTTTCCTGGCGCGCTCCAATTTTCATGGCGCTGCTCTGTCGACTACGCGTTTCGCTAGCCTCGCGGCTGACCTGAGAGAGTCTCAAGATGGTAGCCAGCAAGGCGCTCATAGTTTTCGGAAATTGAGCGCAGCTCACCGGGTTTTATGACGTCTTCGAGCCGCTCGAATGGTTTGCCGCCGGTGCGTTCCTCCACCGTGTCGATGATGACGTCCGGCGGGGCTGTCCGGTTTTGCAGAACGATCTGGCTCGTAACAGGGCGCCTCTCTGCCTCGTAAGAGCGTAAAGCCGCGATGGGATCTGCACTTACGAGATTGCGTGCAAGACATTCCGCGTCCAAAATTGATTGGGCACCGCCGTTCCCGCCACGCGGATACATCGGATGAGCCGCATCGCCGAGGAGCGTCACCCGCTCGAATGTCCACTGAGGCAGTGGTTCGCGGTCGACCATAGGGTACGATAAGACGAAATCAGCGTCTTTCATCAATGCTGCCACGTCGAGCCAATCGAATTTCCAATCGAAGTAGTCAAAAAAATCCTCAAGCTTGCCGGGCTTGCTCCAATCAACGGGAAGCTGCCGATCTGAGATCACTTCGGCGACCCAGTTGACGAGTTGATTTCCGGTTTCATCGATGTCATTTCGGATGGGATAAACCAACATCTTATAGCTCGTTGAAAGGCCGCCGATTCGGGTGATGCTGCCGCCACTAAGAAAGGGCGATCGACGCGTCACTCCGCGCCACATGTTGATCCCGCCAAAGTGTGGCTCGCCCTCGTCTGGATAGAAAGAATGGCGAATCGCAGAGTGGATTCCGTCGCATGCAATCACGACGTCAGCGGACTGAGAGGGAAGCGGTTTCCCCGTATCATCTACGAAGGCCATTGTGACCCGATTCTCTGACTGCGTCACATCGACACATCGGTGCCCGGTGATCACGAGATCGGGCCCAAGTCTCGCGCACGCAGCCTCAAGGAGAACGGCGTGCAAAGCAGCTCGATGCACCGAGAAATGCGGATAAGGATACCCAGCATAGAGACCGCAGGGTTCGCTGTAAACAAATTGCCCATGGCGTGTAAAGTACGCGAACTCCTTAGGCTCAACCGCAACAGCGGCAAGATCGTCTTGGAGACCGAGTTCTGAAAGTACCCGTACGGCGTGTGGCAGCATATTGATGCCTACGCCAAGTGCTTTAATTTCCGATACCGCTTCGTAGACTCGGATCGAGGCGTCGATCCCCGTACGATGAAGCGTTAATGCAAGCGTTAGACCGCCGATTCCGCAGCCGACGATTGCGATATTCATATCTCTAAGCTCCTCGAGTTGCTCTCACGACGCAAAAACTTTAAACTCGCGCAACGTCGGCGCTGCTGACGGTGGAACCGGGTAACGAGCGCCATCGACTAAGCAGGAATCGTTCAGATTTCCCAAAAGTGAAATGTCGTTTCATTATTGTACTTCGGGCGTCTCTGGAAGTCAATCTGCGAGGCGTATCGGCTTGCGTGCGTCGCCAAGACGGCGAAGGAAGCCTAATGCAGCAATCGTCGTCAACGGATCCGTGGGCATCCATTCAATCGTCAGATATTGACCGGATGGGCGCGATTATCACCGATCAAAACGAACAGCAGCGGTGGTGCCGCGCCGTAATGTTGGCCGGCTCGCTCCCGTACATGTGGGTCCATAAGGCGAAAACCGTTCGCCATATGGTGTTCGAGAAGTGCGCTTTGCAAGCCAATGACCGAGTCTTGATTATTGGCGAGATGGTTGAGGCGTGCCACTTCGCTGATGATATACGAGCACGCATCGGTCCAACCGGTGACGTCGTGGTCGTTGATATCACGGAAGAAGCTCGAAATGCTTACATGCAGAATCGAATCGGACGCGGTGGGCAGCTTGCGACGTGGCAGTTTGAATACAGCCAGCAATTAGCCTCCGAAAGTTTCGACTGTGTCGCCGTCCTGCAGGCCGTCCAGCACTCCGATGACTGGTCGGAAACAGCCGCGGAGTTGTTGCGTGTCTTAAAACCCGGGCGAAACATTGTACTGGCCGAAATCACGTTCAGTCCTAGAATGAAGATGTTGGCAGAACTCGATATTCATATTGAAACATGGATTGAGAAATTGTCCTCGCGTGTAGGTTTCAATCCGTTTGAAGCGCCTTACTATTCCTCACAAGACCTCTTGAAGGCGTTCGACGGAAAGGTTGACGGCGCGACCACTTACATGTGGAAAGGGATCGAATTATTCTGGGGCACGAAGCCGACCTAATCAGAACTTCGCATTGTTGCTGCACAAATCGTTCACTAATCACGGTGAAAACATAACACAAACGACTGGATAAAAAGCGGCCGACTGCACGTATGATAGGTGAAGCGGCATTTCTTGAAAGGAATCGTCGAAGCATGCGAACTCGTTCCGTCATCAGCGCCATTCTTTTAACGGCGTTATTGGGAATGTCTCCGGTTCGTACGTTTGGTGCCGACCAGCCGCCGTACGAGATCAACGTCGTGCTCGGCTTATCCGGACCTTCGGCATTTCTGGGTGAAGCGCAACAGCGCTCTCTTAAAGCGCTCGAGGAGGTCGTCAATAAAGCCGGCGGCATCCGAGGCCGGCCCGTTCGTTTCACGTTCTACGATGATCAGACGAATCCGCAAATCTCGGTTGAACTCGCGAGTCAACTCATCTCGAAGAAAGTGCCCCTCTTCCTTGGGTCTGTTCTCGTCGCCACTTGCAGCGCCGTCGCGCCTCTTTCAGAAAACGCGCAGGTCGTGCAATATTGCTTCTCGCCCGGTATACACCCCACGAGCGGCTCCCATGTCTTCTCCTCGAGTTTCAGCCTTTTCGACGAGATCGTTACCTTCCTGAAATATTTCCGAGAGCGCGGATGGACGCGCATCGCGTTTCTCTCGACGACTGATGCAACGGGTCAGGAGGCGGTCCGCGACTTTGACGAAGCGCTCGCACTTCCCGAGAACAAGGGAATGAATCGGGTCACAAACGAGCATTTTAATCCGTCCGACGTCACCGTTTCCGCACAGGTTGCTCGAATCCAGGCTGCTAAGCCGGATATCATCGTCGTTTGGGCACCGGGCACACCTTTCGGAACTGCGCTTCGTGCGCTCCGGGACGTGGGTCTCGACACGATTCCCGTCGCTACAAGCGGCGCCAACATGACCCTCGCCCAAATGCATCAGTACGGCGGATTCATTCCTGACTCGTTGTACTTTTCCGCGACTGGTTATCTCGCGGGAATTTCCGATAACGCGGCCCAGGCCCGTGTGATTCAAACCTTCACCGATGCAATGAAGCAGCAAAGCATTGGCATCGATTACCAGGCGGGTATGGCATGGGATCCGGCAATGATCGTTATCGATGCGTTACGAGCGCTCGGGCCTAATGCCTCAGCCATGCAGATTCGCGATTGGATCGCAAATCTCCGTAATTACGTTGGCCTAAGCGGTATTTATGATTTTCGACGGACTGCGCAACGAGGGCTCTCGCAGCGTGATGTCGTGATTCTTCGCTGGAAAAACTCCGAGACACGGTGGATTGCCGCCAGCAAGCCGGGCGGTGATCTTCCCTAGGCCCCCAAGACCACATCAGCGAGCGGGACGGATCGACATGCGCCCGCAACTTTCCATGCCGCCGAACTTCGATGGCGCTGCCAACGCCGAGTTTGCGGCAGATATCAAGAGTCTTGGCACCTCCACGGGCCGGTTGACCCGGGATTCTCCACTCATTTCTAGGCACTTTCACGGGGCAACGTCACGACGACGAAGACGTTAGAGTTAATCGAAGCTAATCTACTTTCGTTCTTGAGCGTGGGACCTCGTCGTTCGCCTTCCTATCGCGAAAGGGCAGATTTCGTTTCAAGATACCTGATACTAATTCGCCCAAAAGAAGCGGGACGATGAATATCAGGCGGGAGCACGGTGAACCCAACGCATGCTGATCGATTTGAAGCCGTAGTGCAAGCGCGACAGCTCAACCGGATCCTCGATCCGCTAGCAAAAGAGCAACGGCTCCTTGTTCACAAGGTACTCGTTACCCTTAACGTCGGCTACACCCAGCAGTTGATAAGAGTCGTTTAGGCTTTGGCGGCGAGCTTCATAGCATTTTCGGCTAAGTGGCTCGCATACTCGTCGGCTCTATAAATTTCCGCCACAGTATCCTTAAGCTTCGAAGCGTCCTCTTTGAGTCCGAGGGCGTTCGCGTAGGCCGCGGCCGTACCAAAGCCCGCTAGCCCGTAATGAGACATTCGCTGATACTGCGCAATGATCTCCAGATCGCGCGCGTCTTCACTCAGTTCCTCTTCCAGAGCATGCTTTTTAGCTTCTCTTGTGAGGCCTTCCATGCCCTTACAATGATCCTTCGAGACTTCTCCTCCGGACGCCTCAAGCAGTGATTTCAACGTAGCAGTATGCGCGGCTATGCCGGTGACTGACCGTTCCAGCGTTTCCTTAAGCTTCGGATCGGACGCTTTCGCGCTCAACTCCGCCATCATGCGTTGCATCTGGTCGTTGGCCGACCAAAGATCGCGCAATTCTTCGGTGTAGACTGCTTTCAGTGATCCCTTAATAGGCATGTTTCGATCCTTTGCCGGCTGGAGTTACTTCCGGAAAAGACGGGGCGAATTTCCTTCGCCGCGTCTGCGTTCATGTGCGTTCTATACCCGAAGTCTATGTCCGGGCTATATAGCCTTGAGTTGCTTGTGCGGAGGTCGTTGAACTTGGCGACGCCCGACAAAGTGAGCATACAGCGACCCTGACAAGCCGCCGAGCCTTACCTGCGCGGGAATCCATCTTCGGAACGGCCCAGTCACGAGCGCCCGAGCAGGTTAAATCGAGAGCGCGAGCTACGGAAACGTCTTTGTAACGCCCGTGAATTGGGCTTTACGTCGCTCGTCAGGCAGGCAGTTCCCCGTGATCGTCCGGTGTTAAACCGGCATCTACATGGCCGACGTTCTCACGTCATAAGGCGTTACGAGCGTCGTGCTTTCCGAAGGAGCCGGCAACGCGGCCACCGCCCTCGCGATCGCACGCATGGTCATGAACCGCTAGCGCGCGGAACAGATCAACAGCTACGTGGGCGTGTAAACCGACAACGCGCGAAGCGGTGTGGCCATTCGCCGCGACGCAATAATCTCGTTCGCGGCTGCTTCGCGTGGGTTACAGGGTTTTCATGGTAGCGCCAACGGGAGTCGAACCCGTCTCTCCGCCTTGAAAGGGCAGCGTCCTAACCGATAGACTATGGCGCCGTGGACCGTTGGGAATAACGTCGGGATGGTTGCCGAGGTTTCGGCGCAGTTCGGAGCCGCAGGCTCCGAACGCGCATTCGCTCCGAAGAGCGAATCGTCTAGGCCCGGCTGGATTCGAACCAGCGCGCGACCAGTTATGAGCCGGCTGCTCTACCGCTGAGCTACGGGCCCCAGCACGGGGCGCTTCTCTCTTGGCCTCGCGACGACCCGTTATACGTCGAGGGCGCGAAACGCACGGCGGCCGGGGTACCGCTCGACGGCGCTGCCGAGGTCGCCGGCAATCGCCATGAGCCGATTGTATTTGGCCGTGCGGTCGCTACGCGCGAGCGACCCCGTCTTGATTTGTCCGGCACCGGTCGCGACGGCCAAATCGGCGATCGTCGTGTCTTCGGTTTCGCCCGAGCGGTGGGACATGACCGAGCGATAACCCGCTCTGTGCGCCACCTCGACGGCGTCGAGGGTTTCGGTCAACGTACCGATCTGGTTGACCTTGATCAGAATCGCGTTGGCGGCTTTTTCACGGATCCCGCGTTCAAGCCGTTCGACGTTGGTGACAAAGAGGTCGTCGCCGACGAGCTGGACGCGCTCGCCGAGGGCTGCGGTGAGTAATTGCCAGCCCGGCCAATCGTCTTCGGCGAGGCCGTCTTCGATCGAGACGATCGGATAGTTCGCGCACAGTCCGGTATAGAGCGCGACCATCTCTTGCGAGGTCATCGCGTGGTCGGGCAGATGCGGAAAGTAGCGGCCGTCGCGATAGAATTCCGTCGACGCCGGATCGAGCGCGATACCGACCTGATGGCCCGGCACGTAACCCGCGCCCTCGATCGCGCGAACCAGCATTTTGAGCGCGTCGTCGATCGATGCGAGCTTCGGCGCAAAGCCGCCCTCATCGCCGACCAGCGTCGACTGGCCTTCGGCGTGCAAGATTTTCTGCAACGATGCAAAGATTTCAGCGCCGCAACGTACGCCGTCGGAAATCGTCGTTGCACCGTACGGCACGACCATGATCTCCTGGAACTGCAACGCGCCTTCGGCATGTTTACCGCCGTTGATCACGTTCATCATCGGTACCGGCAGCGTGCTTGCTGACGGTCCGCCGAGATACCGGTAAAGCGGCACCCCGAGCGACACCGCGGCGGCGCGCGCAACCGCGAGCGATACGCCGAGCAATGCGTTCGCACCGAGATTCGCTTTGTTCTTCGTTCCATCGAGGTCGATCAGCGTTTGATCGATCTCGCGTTGCGCGGTCGCGTCTAGACCTTCGAGCGCGGGGCCGAGGATTTCGTTCACCGCTGCAACGGCGGTGAGCACCCCTTTGCCGTTGTAACGCGCGGGGTCGCCATCGCGTTTTTCGACCGCTTCGTACCGGCCGGTCGACGCACCTGAGGGCACCATCGCTTCTTCGACCGCGCCGAAACTCGTCGCGACTTGCACGGCGACCGTCGGATTGCCGCGCGAATCGAGGATTTCACGCGCGCGCACGCTCTCGATCAACGGACGGCCGCTGCCGCGCAGCGATTCGAGACTCACGTCAGTTGCTCACCAGCATCGATTGCAACGCGTGCTCGCGTGGAAACAGTTCGTCATCTTTGAACCAAATCGCGATCTCGCGCGCGCCGTTCTCGGGCGAGTCGCTGCCGTGCACGAGATTCCGTCCGATCGTTTGGCCGTAGTCGCCGCGGATCGTGCCGGGCGGCGCTTTGATCGGATTCGTCGCACCGATCGTCGCGCGACATCCCTCGACCGCGTCGCTGCCTTCGATGACCAGCGCCACGATCGGCGAACTCGTGATGTAGTCGACGAGCCCGTTGAAAAACGGCTTTCCTTCGTGTTCGGCGTAGTGACGTTTCGCGCGTTCCGGCTCGACCATCATGAGCTTCATGCCGACGATCGTGTAGCCGCGACGCTCGAAACGCGCGATGATCTCGCCGACCAAGCCACGCACGACCGCATCGGCTTTTGCGAGGATCAGCGTTCGTTCGATTGCCATAGCGAGGAGGGTGATACGTGCCGGAACCAGTCGCACCTTTTCGGCCGTTCGACGTTGCGCACGTGAGACGGGCGCTCGGCGGATCACGCTTTTCCGACGTCCGATATGTCGCGCAAACGGGAAGCACCAATGACGATATGACCCCGCTGCTGGCCCGCGGCGACACGGCCGGCGCGACACTCGTTGCGGAAGAACAAAGCGCCGGTCGCGGACGTCGCGCCGGGCGCACATGGATCGCGCGGCCCGGAACCGCGCTGCTGTTCACCACGGTGCTGCCGGCGGCCGTCGACACCGCGCACCTTTGGGCCGTGCCGTTCTGGGTCGCGCTCGCCGTTGCCGACGGCATCCTGCAATCGAACGTGCATGTCGATCTGCGTTGGCCCAACGATCTGTTCGTCAATGAGCGCAAAGTCGCAGGCATTTTGTGCGTTTCGCGCGTGATCGGCGCGAGCGCGCATGTCGGTTGCGGAGTCGGCGTGAACGTCGTACGTCCGCAGGCGAAGGCGCTCGCCGCAATCGAACCGCCGCCGGCATTTTTGAGCGATGTCGGTTCCCGCGTCTTCCGCGAAGTCGTGCTGGCCGACATCCTGCACGCGTTCGAACGCCGGCTCGCGTCGCTCCACGCGCCCGAATCGACCAAACGCGCCTACGAAGAACGCGCGGAACTGGCCGGCGCGCGATACCGCGTTCGACTGGACGCGGACGGCACCGAACTCGACGGCGTCGCACGCGGACTTGGCCCCGAAGGCGCCCTCCGGCTCGATGTCGACGGAGTCGAGCACGTCGTCGCACTGGCCGACGCGCGTCGCTTGTAGGCGAACGGGGCTCGCCGCGCAAACGACGGTTGCGATGGGCGACATTCTGGGATTGGGCATTTCGCACTGGCCGCGGCTCGCTCAAAAGAACGAGGATCTGGCGTTTTGGCTGCGCCGAACGTTGCAGGACCCCGACATCCCGCCCGAATGGAAAGATCCGGCCAACTGGCCGCCACGCATGCGTGAGGAGTGGTCGGACGATCGCGGCGTTTCGCACGCGCAAGAGCATCGCGATTCGATGGTGGGCGGTTTGCGCGAAGTGCGGCGCGCGCTCGACGCGTTCAATCCGGATGCGATCGTCGTTTGGGGCGACGACCAATACGAAAACTTCCGCGAAGACGTGATTCCCGCGTTCTGCGTGCTGGCGTATCAGAACGATCTTGCGTGCAAACCGTTCGGCGCGATGCCGAACCAATGGGACGAGACGAGCGAAACGACGTTCGTGGTCAAGAGCGCGCCCGATATTGCGAAATATCTTGCCGCCGGCGTGATCGAGGAAGAGTTCGACATCGCGTACGCCTACAAACCGCTTCACTACCCGAACTTGCCGCACGCGTTCATGAACACGGTGCTCTACCTCGACTACGACCGCGTCGGGTTTCCGTACCCGCTGATCCCGTTTCAGGTCAATTGCTACGGCCGCTACGTCATCAGCCATCGCGGGATCGGCTTTGCGTATGCGGATGCAGGCAAACCGCTCGACCCGCCGGCACCCTCGCCGAGGCGGTGCTTCGATCTGGGGCGAGCCGTCGCGCGTGTCCTCAAAAAGAGTCCCTATCGCATCGCGCTCGTTGCCTCGTCGAGTTGGTCGCACGCGTTCTTATGCGAGAAGAATAAGCATCTGTGGCCCGACGTCGATTCCGACCGCGACCTGTACGATGCGATGCTGCGCGGCGACGCGGACGCGTGGCGCAACACGAAACTCGAGGACGTCGAGTTCGCCGGACAGCACGAGTTGCTAAACTGGTTTTGTCTCGTCGGGGCAATGACCGAACTCGGCCACCGCGTGCGGTGGTCGCAGTTTACGGAAACGTACGTCTACAACTCCGACAAAGTCGCGGCGGTCTTCGGGCCGGGTTAGCGGTTGGCGCGGCTCCGCTTCTCGCAGGCGTCGCAGAAATTCGAAAACTTATTGTCGGTGTCGAAGACCGAATTCGAATAGTACATCGGGCAGCGTGCGTTGTAGCAGTGCTTGAGGCCCATCGAATGCCCGATTTCGTGCACGGCCTCTTTGAGGAGCCGCTGGAAGAGTTGGTTTTCGTCCGCGGGCTCGCCGTAAAACTCCGGACGTAAACGGTGTAGCGAGACGACCGCGCAGTGGTGCGATTCGCTCGCGCTCCCGAAGATGAAATGGTGCGACGTCTTGTAGAGGTCGTACTCGGTGATGCCCAAGACGATCCCTTCGCGGCCCTCGCTCGCGACGGCGAGTTTCGAGGCGATCGAACCAAAGAACAACTGCTTGCGTACGCTATTCAGCGCGCTCCTCGGCACGACGAGTGCCGATCGGACAACGCAACTGGCGAGAAAACGTTCTTCAAGACACAGTGCGAGTCGGGTCAGCAGTTGGTGGTCGATCGTATTGACCGGGACGACGCTGATCTCGCTCATCGGCGATGGAACATTTTCGTTATCGTGGGAATGACGGCCTGCGAACCGAAGCCGCGTCGATGATCATCGGAATGGGGATCGATCTCGCCGAGGTCGAGCGTTACCGCTTCGACGAGACGACGCGTGCCTGGTTCGCACGCAGAGTGTACACCGATGAAGAAATGACGTACGCGATGCGCAAACGGCACTGGGCCGAACGGCTTGCCGGGTTTTATGCGGCGAAGGAAGCCACGCGCAAGGCGTTCGGCCACGCGATTCCGTGGCGCGACGTCGGCGTGACGCACGAACGCTCGGGTGCGCCGGCGATTCGCCTGTCCGGAACGGCAACGACACTGCTCGATCGGCGCGGCGTGCGCGCGATTCACGTGACGATCACGCACACGGCGTCGATGGCGGCAGCGGTCGTCGTGTTGGAGGGCTGATGCGCGCCGTTACGGCCGCGCAAATGCGCGCGATCGATGGGGCGGCGGTCGGTCGCGACGGTGAGGTCGAATTGATGCGGCGCGCGGGCGTTGCGATCGCCGCCGTCGCTCGACGGTATCGCGGAAATGGGCCGATCGTCGCGCTTGCGGGGAACGGAAACAACGGCGGCGACGCCTTCGCCGCGCTAGCGGAACTCGACGGCCAACGGATTGCGTACGAAGATCCGGCGGTCGCGGGCAGTCCCGCACGCGGCGACGCACGGCGCCGGGCGCGCGATTCCGGTGTCGCCTTCCGCACCTGGCCCGTGCGTACCGACGATCTGCGTGATGCCGCGCTCGTGCTCGACGGCTTGTACGGCGCAAACGCGCGGTTACCGCTCGACGCAACGACGTCGGGCATCGTCGAGACGTTGCAGCACAGCGGGACACGCACGCTCGCGCTCGACATTGCGACCGGGACCGATCCGTCGACCGGCGCCGTCGCCGGCGCGCACGTTCGCGCGACCGCGACGATTGCACTCGGTCGCCCGAAGCTCGGATCGTTTCTCGATCCCGGCCGCGATGCGACCGGCGAGTTCTGGTGCGCGCCGATCGGCATGCACGACGACGATGCGAACGGGATCGACACCGATGCCTACGTGTTGGACGACGCGGCGTTCGACGCTCTGCGGCCAAAACGCGGCGCCGCATCCGAAAAACGCAGCGCGGGCGCGCCGTTGATCGTGGCCGGCTCGGAACAGTTTCCAGGCGCGGCGATCCTGTGCGCGCGCGGCGCGGCGCGGGCCGGCGCGGGCTACGTCACGGTCGCCGCACCGGCCGGCGCCGTTGCGGCGTTACGCGCACATTTGGTCGAACAAGTCGTCGTGTCGTACGACGACGCGTCGCCCGACACCGCAATTCGCTCGATTCTCGACCTGATGAATCACAGCACGTCGCTCGCCATCGGTCCGGGACTCTCGCTCAGCGAGAGCATGGGCGAGATCGTGCGCGGTGTGATCGCCGGAACGTCGCTACCGATCGTCGCCGACGCCAGCGCCTTCTTTCATCTGACGAAACGGCTCGATCTTTTGCGCGACAAACGCGTGATTCTCACGCCGCACGAGAGCGAGTTCGCGCGGCTCTCGGGGAAGGGGACCGTCGCGCCGGATGAGCGTCTGCCGCGTTTGCGCGCGTTCGTCACCGAGCACGGCATTACGACGCTGCTGAAGGGCCCGACCACGCTGATTGCCGATCGTACGACCGTGCACTTCAATCCGACCGGTACCTCTGCGCTCGCGACGGCCGGAACCGGTGACGTGCTCTCGGGCATCATCGCGACGCTGCTCGCGCAAGGACTCTCGCCGGTCGACGCAGGCCGCGCCGGCGCATACTGGCACGGTCGCGCGGGGCAGCGTGCCGCACGCCGTAGACCGGTCGGCGTCGTTGCCGGCGACGTTGCCGAGACGCTCGGACGCGCGGCAATCGTTCACGCCAGCGGCGACGTGGTGCGTTTCTGGTAGCGGTCCTCGGCCGTTCGTCTACACGCGCGAAGCGGTTTCCGCCTCGCGTGCGATGAGCGCGTCGAGAACGCGCCGGAAGCGCACGGCGCCGGCATCGATCGCGAGCAACGCGGGTCGTAGCGGATGCTCGCCCATCTCTTCGATGATGCGTGCCTGTTCTTCGATGATCGGCTCATCCTGCAATTCGAACGCTTGGCGGCGTATGACGGAAATCTGTTCCCGAACGCGCGCGCTTTCCGCCGGGTCGGTTTCCCGCACGTTGAATCGCACGGCCGAGAAAAGGTACCGCGTCGTCTTCTCGGTTTGCGGCGTCAAGAGATGCACTCCAAAGTAGCCGGTGCCGGTACTTTCGGGCTCGCCCGGCGCGCACACGCCTTGACGCAAGAGCATGTTTCCCGGCGGATGCCACTCGATCTCGTTCCACTTGTCGACGAGGCCGGTATCGCCGCCGCTCATCAGCGCGCCGATTCCCGGCATCGGAACGTTCGGCGAACGCCGGCTCACATGGACGCAATCACCGACCTGCGTCACTTCCGTTTTCGTGACCGACGCCATCTCGACATTGCCGAGCGAGCCCGAATGGAGGTATGAGGCGTGACTGAGGTCCAGAAGATTGTCGGTGATCAAGCGATAATCGGCCGCCAGGACGAGTTCGCCGCGCTCCGCAACGTGAAGCGGCGGCGCATCGTCGAAAATGCGAAAATCCGGAATGCGTGCGGGATCGGGCGGTGCGTCGCCCATCCAGATCCAAATCAGCGAATGCTTTTCAGCGAGGGAAAACGCGGGCACGACGGCAGCGGACGGAATTTTGCCGTCGCCGTGCGGGTTGTTGACGCAGCGGCCCGTACCATCGAACTCCAAACCGTGATAGCCGCACTGGATTCGGCCGTCGTCGAGCACCTTGCCCGCCGACAACGGGGCGAAGCGATGCGGACACCGGTCGAGAAGCGCCTTGGGCCGGCCGGCCGCGTCACGAAACATCACGATGCGCTGATTCAGCAGCGTTCGTGAGAGGACGGCGCCGAGGGCGAGTTGCTCCGACCAGATCGCCGCGTACCAAACATTTTTCAGCCACGGTAGCACGGGGACGGTCCGATCGACGGACTCGCTGATAACGGTTTGCATGCAGCTGGCTTCCTTACGCGGCTATTGCGGCTATTTCAGAAGACCGCTCGGGCGGCTCACTTGGACCCACGTGTCCTTTTGCGGCACCCACTGCGCAACGACGATCGAATTTTGACCGATCCCACGCTGGTCGCCACTCGAAAAATCGTAGATGCCGTTGGCACCGATCCACCCGTGCAGGTGAAGGATATAATCGCGAATTTGCTGAGCGGATGCATGCGTTCCGAGATGACGCAGCGCATCGACGATGATCATCGTGGGGTCGTACGCGAGCACGTCGCCGACGTCCGGCCGCACGTTGATGGCACGGTAGGCTCTCACGTATGCGGCCTGCGCATCGCGCAACGGGCCGCGCAACGTCCCTTCGGGCGTCATCGAACGCAGCGTCGTGAAATACAAGCTCTTCGGCAGAAACGATGCGTACGCCGCCATCTGTGCATACGACATGTTCGAGTTCAACGTAATGACCGGCTGCGCCAATCCGGCATCGTTGAGCCCGCGTAAGACCGTGGCGAGCGGCGTTCCGGTGGTGTACGCGAGGATCGCTTGCGGGTTGGCACTTTTCAACCCGGACATCTGCGCGTTGACGCTGATGTCCGTCGGATTGAAATGTTCGTGCGCGACGAGCATCATGCCGGCGTTCTCGGGTAGCGACAGCGCCGCCGCCACTTGACGGTCGTAATCTTGTCCGGTCGAATCCGTCGAGTTGATCATGGCGATCCGCTTCCATCCGCGCTCGCGCAGATACCGAATCGCCACCGAGGCCAAATCGAGCGTGGACGCGCTCGTCGAAAAGACGTAGCTGCCGGCCGGCGGATGGACCACCGGCGATAGACAGTAATCGACCGGACCGTTCGTGACGACGAGCGGAATCGACGGCAGGCAGACCGTGCTCGGTGCCCCGTCGATGAGCACCGGAACGCGTTTCGCGATAAGGCCGTTGACGAGCTGAAGATCGACTTGCCCGTTCGTCTGCGTGTCGGCCGTGACGAACTTGAGCGGATGCCCCTGGATGCCCCCGCTGGAGTTGACCGCGAGTTCGATGGCGCGAAATGTTTCGACGTATGATTTGCCGAGGAATGCGCCGCCGCCCGTCAGTGGGATGATCGCATTGATTTCGTACGGTTCGAGCGGCGCGGAGCGCGCGGGAATCGCCGCCGCGCCGGTCGCCCAGCAAAGCAGAACGCCCGCAGCAATCCGTCTTCGTCTGTTCACGCCGTCCTTCGATCAGATCGCCGCGGCGGTGCGCACGTTCGGCATCACCTCGTCGGCGAAGAGTTGCAACGAACGCATTCCATCGGCGAGCGTCATCGTCCCGAACATGAAGTAGCCGATAAAGTAGTTGATGCCGAGCATCTCTTGCTGGCGTTCGATCTCCGCGCGAACGGTGTCGGGCGTGCCGACGATCGTCGAGCCTTCGGCGATCGCGCCGTCGAGATCGCTCGAGTTCGGCGGCGCGGCGTATTCGGTCGCGACGTCGTTCGCCGCGCGACGTGCGCTCTCGCGTCTCAGGAACGTCTGATTCGCGTGTAAGTGATCGTGCGCCGGCAGTGCGATGCGACGCGCTTCCGCTTCCGTTTCCGCGACGACGACATGCCGGCTGGCACCGATCGCGACGCCGCCCTCGAACGCAGCGAGCGGTGCCGCCGCGCCTGTGCCGCGCGTCGCCAGCGCGGCTCGAAATGCATCGATGTTTTCCTTGGCGCGCGCATTGCCGCCGTTGGTCGCGAAGTGCATACCGCGTTCGCCCGCGAACGTCGAGCCGATCGAGTTGGACGACCCGTACCAGAACGGCGGATGCGGTTGCTGCAGCGGGCGCAGGATCATCGGAACGTCCTCGTATGTGAAATACGGACCCCGATACGTCAGACGGTCGTGCGCGAGCCCCTCGTTCACGCAGTCGAAGGCATCGATGAAGATGTCGCGCGATTTTTCCGCGTCGACGTGATGGAAGTTCAGCTCGTAGGGCGAGACGCCGCGGCCGACGCCGACCTGCAAACGGCCGTGACTGAGGTGATCGAGGATGCAGATTTCTTCGATCAAGCGCAACGGCGAATACAACGGCAGCAGGTACACCATCGGACCCATCGTGATCCGTTTCGTCGCGCGAGCGACGGCGCTGAGGAACAATCCCGGCACCGGCGCCGTGTTGAGCGGCGTCGCATGATGTTCGGCGAGATGATAGCAGTAGAACCCAGCGGCGTCCGCTTGCGCGACCAGTTCGAGCCGTTCGTCGTATTGCTGCGCGAGTGGGCGATCGGAGCGGTCGATGTGGTCGAAGAGGCCGAAGCGCATGGGTTCCTCGTTTCTGATTGACTAGAGCGTGCCGGCGATGGGCTCCGCGAGGAGCGAACGCAGACCCTCCTCGTCGACGACAGGAATGCTCAAGGATTCCGCCTTGGTGAGTTTGGAGCCGGCTTCTTCACCGGCAACGACATAATCGGTCTTCTTGCTGACGGAGCCCGTCACTTTGCCGCCGGCCGCGACAATCATCGCGGTCGCGTCCTCGCGTGTCAGCATCGGCAGCGTTCCGGTGAGCACGAACGTTTTACCCGCCAGCGGACCGACAGCGGCGCGCCGGCGTTTCGGCGCGGTCAGGTCGACGCCGGCGCCTCGCAGGCGTTCGATCATCGCGCGATTCGGCTGTTGCGCGAAGAACAAGACGACGCTCGCCGCGATCTGTTCACCGATGCCGTCGCTCTGCAGCAAGTCCGCTTCGGTGGCCGCCATCAGGGCGTCGATCGAACCGAAGTCACCCGCAAGAATCGCCGCGTTCTGTGCACCGACCATGCGGATTCCGAGTCCGAAGAGGAGGCGCGCGAGTCCGCGCCGCTTCGATCCCGCAATGTTGGCGAGCACGTTCGCGATCGTCTTTTCGCCCATGCGCGGAAGTGCGCCGAGCCCTTCGGCATCGAGGTGATAGATGTCGCTCACGTCGTGGACCAGGCCGCCGTCGACGAGCGCAAAGGCCATCACGTCACCGATACCTTCGATGTCCATCGCCCCGCGCGAGCAGAAGTGGCGCACGCGCTCGCGCCGCTGCGCGGGACACGTCGCGTTCGTGCAGCGCGCCATCGCCTCGCCTTCGGGGCGATCGACAGCCGAGCCGCAAACAGGGCACGTCATCGGTAGCACGTACTCGGGCGGATCGCCGTGACGCTCGGCGAGCACCGGCCCAACGACCTCCGGAATGACGTCACCGGCGCGGCGCACGATCACGACATCGCCGATGCGGATGTCTTTCCGGCGGATATCGTCTTCATTATGCAACGTCGCCATTTTGACCGTGACGCCGCCGATCGGCACCGGTTCGAGAATCGCGAACGGGTTGAGCGTTCCGGTGCGGCCGACGTTGACCCCAATGTCGAGCAACCGCGTCGTCGCCTCGCGGGCGCGGAATTTGAAGGCAACCGCCCAGCGCGGATCTTTGCCGATGCTGCCGAGCCGCGCTTGCAGCGCGAGATCGTCGACCTTCACGACGACACCATCGATCTCGTAATCGAGTTCGTCACGTTCGCGTTCCCACCGCTCGACGTATGCGATCACGTCGTCCATCGCCGGTGCTTGCACGACGTGGGGGTTCGTCGCAAAACCAAGCCGGCGCAGGTAGGCCAGCAGCTCGAATTGCGTCGCCGGTACGTCATCGGCGTCGATCTCGCCGACGGCATAGGCAAAAAATGATAAGCGCCGTTCGGCGGTCAGCCGCGGATCGATCTGGCGCAATCCGCCGGACGCGGCGTTACGCGGGTTCGCGAACGGCGGCAGATCGGCGGCTTCGCGGCGGGCGTTGAGCGCGTTGAAATCGCGCTTGCGTAAATACACTTCGCCCCGCACGTCGACGTGCCGTACGCCGGGCGAGCGTAGGGTCAGCGGCAGCGAACGCACGGTTCGCACGTTCGCCGTTACGTCTTCACCCGTCGTGCCGTCGCCGCGCGTCCCGCCCCGGATGAACGCGCCGGCGTCGTAATGCAAGGAGATCGCGAGCCCGTCGATCTTGAGTTCGCACGTATATGCGACGGCATCGCGACCGGCGAGCTTCCGCACGCGCTCGTCGAACGCGCGCAGTTCATCGCCGTCGAATGCGTTCGCGAGCGAGAGCATCGCACGGCCGTGAGGGTACGGTGAAAAGTCGCTGCCGACCGACGAACCGACGCGCTGCGTCGGCGAATCCGGCGTGCGCAGCGCGGGGTTTGCTTCTTCGAGATCGATCAGTTCGCGCAGGAGCCGGTCGTACTCGGCGTCATCGATCTGCGGATCGTCGAGGACGTGATAGCGATAGTTCGCGTCGTCGATCTGCGTGCGCAATGCGCGAGCACGTTCGGCAAGAGCTTTCGCGGTCATCGGCCGGCGTTACCGGGAAGCGGCTACGTGCTTCGGCGTGAACACCTGGATGACGTAGCCGTCGGGATCGGCGATCACCGCGACACGACCGAATGACTGTTCGTAGGGATCTTGCAGCACGCGCACGCCGCCGGTTCGCGCGTCGGCGATGAATGCGTCGACGTTTTCGACGTGAAATCCGAGTTGCAACGAGCCCGAGCGTACCGCCAACGTACCGCTGACCGGGTGCAGGCCGAGCCGCTTACCGTCGCCCAGATCGAAGTCGACCCACTCGGGAAACGCATCGGTGCCGATCTTGAGCGTGAGAACGTCGCGATAGAAGTCGCGTGAACGAGCCAAGTTCGAACACACGAGCATCGCCATCGCAAACGTCGTCATGCGACTACGCCTCGACGGCGACGCGGCCGGAGGCGACCAGATCGTCGAGCGACGCCATGTTCGCCCGCTCGCGCAAAGCGATTGCCGCGGCGTCGACATGGAGGCCGTGCGCGCGCTCGTCGACGAGCACCGCCTTGAGATACGCTCCGGTATAGGAGCTCTCCACGGCGGCGATCTCTTCGGGGGTTCCGGTCGCGACGATCGTGCCGCCGCGATCGCCGCCCTCGGGACCCAGATCGATGAGGTGGTCCGCAGTCTTGATCACGTCCAAGTTGTGTTCGATCACGAGAACGGTGTTGCCCACGTTGACGAGCCGTTGCAGGACGTCGAGCAGCTTATGGATATCCGCGAAATGCAACCCGGTCGTCGGCTCGTCGAGCACGTAGAAGGTGCGGCCGGTCGCGCGTTTCGAGAGTTCCGTCGCGAGCTTGATCCGTTGCGCCTCGCCGCCCGAAAGCTGTGTCGCCGGCTGGCCCATCTTGATGTAGCCGAGGCCGACCTCGGCAATCGTCTTGAGCTTGTTCGCGATGCGCGGGATCGCGCTGAAGAGTTCGCTCGCCTCATCGACGCGCATTGCAAGCACGTCGGCGATCGACACGTTCTTGTATTTCACTTCGAGCGTTTGCGCGTTGTAGCGTTTGCCTTTGCACACTTCGCACGGCACGTAGACGTCGGGCAGGAAGTGCATCTCGATCTTGATGATACCGTCGCCCTGACACGACTCGCAGCGTCCGCCTTTGACGTTGAACGAGAACCGCCCGGGGGTGTACCCGCGCAGCTTCGCTTCGGGCGTGAGTGAGAAGAGCTCGCGAATCAGATCGAACGCGCCGGTATACGTCGCGGGATTCGAGCGTGGTGTGCGGCCGATCGGTGATTGATCGATGACGACCATCTTGTCGAGTTCTTCTGCGCCCTTGACCGTGCCGTACGTTCCGCCGGCCGGCTGATGGTGCAGATGCTGGTTGAGCGCTTTGACGACCACCTCGTTGACGAGCGTCGATTTGCCGCTGCCGCTTACGCCCGTGACGCAGGTGAACGTGCCGAGCGGAATGTCGACGTCGACACCGCGCAAGTTGTTCGCCTTCGCGTTCTTGACGCGCAGCAGGGCCTTGCCTTTGCGGCGGTGCTTCGGAATCGCGATGAACTGGCGCCCCGAGAGATACGCGCCGGTCAACGATTCGGGGTTTGCGAGGATGTCGGCGATCGGCCCGACGGAGAGAATGCGGCCGCCCTCGGCGCCCGCGCCCGGACCGATATCGACGATCACGTCCGCGGCGCGCATCGTGTCTTCGTCGTGTTCGATCACGATGAGTGTGTTGCCGATATCGCGCAACGTTTGCAGCGTCGCCAACAGCCGGTCGTTGTCGCGCTGGTGCAATCCGATCGATGGTTCGTCGAGGATGTAGAGAACGCCGACGAGCGACGAGCCGATCTGCGTCGCCAGACGAATGCGCTGCGACTCTCCGCCTGAGAGGGTCGTCGCCGACCGCGAGAGATTCAAATACCCGAGGCCCACGTTCGTGAGAAAGCCTAGCCGCGCGCGAATCTCCTTGAGGATCTGCTGAGCGATCTGCGTCTCGCGATCGGTCGTGTGCAACCCGCCGAAGAATGCCTCCGCGTTTTCGACCGACATCGTCGTGACGTCGTTGATGGTCTTATCGTCGACCGTCACCGCCAGCGCTTCGGGTTTAAGACGCGCGCCGCGGCAGACACCGCACGTCGACGCCGACATGTACTTCTCGATATCTTCCTTGACATAATCGCTCGATGTTTCGTTGTAGCGCCGCTGCAGGTTGTTCGTAACGCCTTCGAACGACGCTTCGTAATCCCACGTGTGGCCGCTGCGTGCTTCATACGAAAACTTTTGCTTCTTGTCACTGCCGTAGAGAATCGTCTCGACGAGGTCCGGCGGCATGTTTTCGATCGGCGTCGTCGTCTTGACGCGCCGCGACCGCAGCACGCGTTCGACCTGCTGCAAGTAATACGGGTTCATGGACGGAAAGCGGCCGCCGCCGATCGATTTGGACCACGGCACGATCGCGCCTTCGGCGATCGACTTCGTACGATCGGGGATCACTTTCCAGGGGTCGATCTCGATCTTCGCACCCAGGCCGCTGCAGGCGGGACACGCACCGTATGGAGAGTTGAACGAAAAAAGGCGCGGTTCGAGCTCTTGGAACGACAGCCCGCAGGCCGCGCACGCGAACGCTTCGCTAAACGTCAGCTCCTGCTGCGTCTTCGCGCCGGGAAGCTGATCGCTCGCCGGCACCGCGACATCGCCGTCGCGCGGCGCCGCACGGTTGACCGTCTCGTAGACGACGGTGACGATCCCGCTCGAGAGCCGCAGCGTCGTCTCGACCGAATCGGTGAGCCGCTTACGGATGTCGGCCTTCATCACGAGCCGGTCGACGACGACCTCGATCGTATGTTTCCTCTTTTTATCAAGCTCGAACTTCTCACTAAGATTGCGAATCTCGCCGTCGATGCGGACGCGTGCGAAGCCCTCTTTGCCGATTTCCTCGAAGAGCTTCGCGTACTCGCCCTTGCGGCCCCGAATCACCGGCGCGAGCAGTTGGATGCGCGTGCCTTCCGGCAGCGCCATAATCTGCTCGACGATCTGCTGCGAGCTTTGCGCGCTCACTTCACGGCCGCACTGGTAGCAATGCGGCTTGCCGATACGCGCGAAGAGAAGCCGCAGGTAGTCATAGATTTCGGTAACCGTACCGACGGTCGAGCGGGGATTGCGCGAGGTCGACTTTTGGTCGATCGAAATCGCCGGCGAGAGCCCTTCGATGTAATCGACGTCGGGCTTCTCCATTTGGCCGAGGAACTGCCGCGCGTACGATGAGAGCGACTCAACGTACCGGCGCTGCCCTTCGGCATAAATCGTGTCGAACGCAAGCGACGACTTGCCGGAACCTGAAAGGCCGGTGACGACGATTAGACGGTTGCGCGGCAGGGTAATGTCAATGTTCTTGAGGTTATGTTCGCGCGCGCCCTTGATGACGATTGCATCAAGAACATGCGATGGAGCCGGCGTCATGCGGGCGTTAGACCCGCCGCAGATGCGCGACGTTGCACCTCAGCGCGGCGGCATGTGGTTGCCGATCACCCACGACACGAGCGCCAGCACGGCTAAGCCAAGCCCGGCAATGCGCAGACCGAAGACCGTCGCGTCGTCATAGAACGTCTTGTTGCGCTCGCGGCCGGTCGCAGCGGGCTTCCGTTCGTTCGCAATGTCGCGCACCTCTGCAAGCGCGAAAAGGGCGACGCCGATGACGATTGCCGCGATGCGGAGACCCAGGACCACGGTTTAGTAGACCGGCGGCGGGGCCGATGGAGTTCCGCGCAGATTGAGATACTCACCGACGAGGACGAGCGACGAGAATCCGACGACGCTCTGCGAAATGATGGCGGCCACGATCGGCCCGAGGAGCGGCGCGAACGCGAACGTCAGCGCGATGAGCCCGCCGAGAACACCGATCACCGCAAGCACGATGCCGATGATGAGCGTCGTGCTGAACTTCGCGCGTGTGATCGCGATCGATTCACGAATCGCCGCCATGCCGCCATGATTTCCGACCACCGCCGACGGCAGCACGTAAAGCATGAAGAGATAGTACGCAAAAAGCGAGATGCCGAAGGTGAAAATCGCCAACGCCACGGCGATCACACCGAAGACAAAAAGGCCGACGGCCGCGCCCAGCACGTTCCCGGCGTCGGCACGCAACGCGGCGGCGCCGTCACCGAGCGACGTCGTCCCGCGCGCCCACGCCGCGCCGGCCATCCCGACCGTGTAACACTGCGTCACGACGAGGCCGGCGATGCCGACGACGGCGCTGAGCAAGCCCGGCACGACGTTTGCCAATCCGTGACTCACAACGCCGCCTGTCGTCGTCGGGTCGCCGTACGTGATCGGCGGCGCCAGAACGTCGTTGACGATGCCGACGATCAACCCGACGACGATTCCCGGGAGAATGATGATCCAATTGCGGGTCAGCAACTGCCACGATCGCGCGAAGACATTTTCGAGGGATTGCGTTTGCACGAAGTCTCCTAGCGCGGGAAGGCAGGCAGCTCTCCTCCAGCGTTCGGTGCCGCGACGGGTGCCTCTTGCCGTCGTATCGTCGGGAGCACGGCGAGGACGTCGCCGATCACCGTGACGGTCGCGTCCGGCGCCGGCGAACCGTCGGGGATCGGAATGGCGTGAACGTCGATCAGGACCGTGAACAAGCCGGCTTCTTGCGCGCCCGTGATGTCGCGGTCGTAGCGGTCGCCGACCATCGCGCTGCGCTCGGGGACGCTGCCCAGCGCTTCGCAAGCGTGAACGAACACCCGCGGGTCAGGCTTGACCATGCCCATCTCATCAGCCAAGAACAACCCGTCGATGTGCGCGCGCAACGCGAGACGGTCGATCTTCTCGTGGTGCGTCGCGGCGAAGCCGTTCGTCACGATGCCGATCTTGCAGCCACGCTCGCGCAACGCGACCAACACGTCCATCGCACCAGGCGCAAGCTCCAGCTCGTCGGCGCGATACCCGTTGTAGCGCTCGGCGCAGACGCGCGCGAGCGCGCTCTCGGCGACGCCGACGGCCGCGAGCGCGTCGTACCATAATTGTGTGCGCGCATCGTGAATCGGCGTCGTGAGGTGCTCGGTCGAGAGCTTCTTCCAGAATCCGTTCGCTTCGGCGACGTACGCGTCGAGCAAACCGCCGGCATCGATGCCGCGGTCGGCGGCAACGTCCGACGCCACGCGCGCCGCGGCGGCGGTATACGCGGCGGTGTCGTCGTGCAGCGTGTCATCGAGATCGAAGAGCACGGTGTCGATCGGCGGGCGCGCGCGCGTCATGCAAACACGCGAAATGAGCGAAGCGCGAAGGCCGGTAACATCAAGGAGAGGCGTTCGCCTTCGACTGCCGCCGTGCCCGCGATCGAACGTTCGCACGCGTCGACGGGTTCGGCGCCCCGCATGCGTCCGCCGCAGATCAACTCGACGCGCCGTGCTTCGCCGTTACACTCGCGCACGCGCACGATCGTCCCGTTCCCATCGTCCGCCGGCTTGGTCGCGACGATGAGCACCGCCGGATCCTCGCAGGTGAAAAGACGGACGCGCTGCGGTTCCGCATAGTCGCGCCACGCCGCCTCAAGATCGCCGATCGTCGCGCCCGCCGTCGGCGCGATCGCATACGCGATCGTGTGGTCGCCGCGATCCGCGCCCGGGTCGGGCCAGACCGGCGCGCGCAACAACGACGCGCCCACGCGAATGCCGCCGCTGCGAAGCGCGAACGCGCTCCAACCGTAGGTGTCCGGCGCGAAGATCGCCGCGCCGTACGCGCCGTCATCGACGTGCACCCAACGCTGCGCCGGAACCTCGAAGCGCGCGCGTTCGGCCGGCGTATGCGGTGCGGCGGTGCGAACGAGCGTCCCGTGCGGTTGGCCGAAGCGCGCCTGCGTTGTCTGCAGCGCGAAACAATGTTCCGCGCGCAAGAGGCGATGCGTGGCGCCCCACCGGACCGCAAGCTCCACGCGAACGTACGGTTCGCCCTCATTGAGCACGACGCGCATGACGATCGCGGCGCCGTCGCCGGCGAGTTCCACTTCAAGTCCACCATCGACGATGCGCGCATTTCCCGGCCGCAGCCGTCGCGGGTGCCGCTCGTAGGACGCATCGAGATTCCACGCGTCCCAGGCGCGCGGCTTGTCGACGTACATCAGCAGTCCGTTCGCGATCGATACCAAATTCGGGCCGTCGACGCCGCGCAACTCGACGAACGTTCCGTCATGCCGGACGCGCGCCGTAACGAAGTCGTTGACGAAGCAGAATCCCTCGTCATCTTCGAGCGGCGCGACGGGCGTCAAGCGCAGGTCGACGTCGGCACGCGGCAACAACGAGCGCGCACCGCCGCGCACGCGTTCCACGATCCGTTCCGCGCGATCGTAGTCCGCGTGCACGTCACGGTACACCTCACCGATCGACGTTCCCGCGATGACGTCGTGAAACTGATTCTTGAGCACGAGTGGCCACGCTTGACGCAAATCGTCGGCCAGCGGACGAACGACCGAAGCCGGAGCGCGCACGGCGATGCACCACGCGACGAGTTCTTCGGCTTCACCGATCGAGCGCTCGAGCGCCGCGTTCCGCGATTTTACGTCGCGATGCGTCGTATATGTTCCGCGGTGCGTTTCGAGATAGAGTTCGCCGCGCCACAGCGGCAGCACGCGCGCGTCGACGTCGCGAAACCACGCCGCGACGCCGGTCCATGGTTCCGTCTCGCGGCTTTGGGAGCGCAAATCGGCGTCGATTGCGCCGCCGCCGCCGTCGCCGAACCCGTGCACGAGCAATTCGCACCGTTCACGCGCGATCGTCGTTCGCGTCGGCGTCACAGCGCCGTCGTATGCGTCGATGACGGCCGAAACGAGATACGAACCGTCGTCGCCGTACCAACAGAACTGCGGATACGGCCAACGCGTCGTCTCGTTCCATTGCAGTTTGGTCGTGGCGAACGAGCGCATTCCGGCATGTACCGCGAGGGTCGGCAACGTCGACGGAAAACCGAACGTATCCGGCAACCAGACGACATCCGGCGTCGCGCCGAGTTGCTCGACCGCGTACCGCACGCCGTATGAGAACTGACGCAGGATCGACTCGCCGGACGGTGCATGCAAATCGGGCTCGACCCACATCGCTGCAACGCTCGCGTCCCAGCCGTGACCGACGCGTTCGCGAACGCGTGCGAGAAGTTCCGGATCTTCGGACCCGACCCACGCGTAGAGTTGCGATTGGCTTTGCGCGTAGACATACCGGTCGTCGAGCGTAAGCTGACGTAGCGCCGTTGCGAACGTGCGCACCGCTTTGCGCCGCGTGTCGGCAAACGTCCACAGCCAGGCGACATCGAGGTGCGCGTGACCGACCAGCGGCGGATCGTGCGGTCGCGTCGCCGGCAGCGCGCCGTAGGCATCGGGCGACGGAGTGACACCGAGCTCATCGGCCGGCGGCTCCTCGGCGCGCGCGAGCATCCAGCGCCAGCGGATGCCGTCACCCGACGGCAAACCGGACGTCGGCAACGCGCTCCGGTCGACGGTAACGCTGACGTCGTGTTCGCCCGGCGTGGCGATGACGTCGATCGTCTCGTGCTTGCCGTCAAAGGCGCCGCCGACGGAACCGTCGATGCGCAGGACCGCGCCGGCGCGCGTTGCGTACCGGAGGCGAACAACGGTTGCGCCGAACGTAACGCGTGCGCCCAACGTCACCGTGTCCTCGTTCGATTCGCGCCGCTCGAGGCGCACGCGCACTAAAAAATCTTTTGCATCGAGTCGTTCGCGCCCGAGCAGTTCATCGTCGGCGTCTTGGTCCGGTCGTCGAGCACGTACCGCACGAGGACTTCGAGCGGATCCTTGCGCTGCTTCGCGTCGCGGAAGACGCGAAATTGGAGTGGATACGTGACCGCGCTCGCGAGCGAGGGCAAGGGCTGCGTCGCGATGACCATCCCGTCGCGCACGAGTTCCGCGTGCTGACGGACATTCGGTTGCTGCGGCTGCGTCCCGATGTTCGTCAAGTCCGCGGTGACCAGAAAACGATCGGGCGTGTTTGTTTTCGTTGATCCTTTCACAACGTTGAGGCGCAAATCGGTGACCGAAATGTCCGGACCGATACACGTGGGGTCCGGCGACGCCAGCGCAAGGACGCCGGCCATCACAACCGCGATCATCGGTCGGGACTTAGCGGAGCACCAGCCAAATCATGCCCCCGGTCTACGGCGTCGCCAATGCTCCAAACGCATCGATGGCGTCGTCTCGGTCGACCCGGCGCCGCGGCAACGTATACGGTGATCCGAGTGAGGTAACGGTCCCCGGATGTTCGGTGAGGGCCGCTTTCAAACCGGCAGCCTTCACGATGGTAAGCGTCGTCGCGTTCCATTTTCCCGCCGCGTACGCATAGGTCGTGGGCGTCGCGAGATAACGGCCCAGCGTCGCAACGCAGTGCCCGATCTCGTACGTCGCGGCCGCCCGGTCGAGCGTCGACAGATCGAGGTGATGCGTTCCGTGACAGCCGATTTCCATCCCGGAAGCACGCATGGCGCGGAGCTGCGGCCACGTCAGATGGCGCCCGTCGCCGAGAAAGCCGGCGCTCACGTAGAAGCTCGCGCGCGCACCGTAACGTTGGAGAATCGGTGTCACGACGGTCGCGGCGTCGGCGTAACCGTCATCGAACGTCAACACCACCGTGCGGCGGGGATGCCGCCCGTGTGCGAGCGCGTCGGCCAATTCGTCCATCGTCATCGTGCCGATGTGATGGTCGCGCAACCACGCGAGCTGCGCGGCAAACGCGGCGGGCTCGAGCGTGAGGGAACGCCCGACGGCATCCGCCGGCGTGTCGGCATCGACGCGATGGTACATCAGCACGGGAACGCCCGCCGGTGACGTTTCCGCAGCGGTCGGCGTGCCGGCCGCGAGGAACCCCGCGATCAACAGGAGCAGCGCGCGTGCGCGCATCAGCGCAAGCCCGGAATCACAACGGAGAGCGAGCGGAACCGCAGCGTTCCGGCGGCGCGCACCGCTGGACCGCCGAGCGACGGGACAACGTACATCGACGTCAGCCGGATCGGCGGATTCAGGTCCGGCGGCAACGCGATCGTCACTCGGCGCCACCCGATCCAGTCGACGCGCTTCGCGAGCGTGAGCGCATGGCGCTCGCCGTAGCGGTTGACGAACGCTGCGCGCAACGGCGTTCCGGTGCCGTCGCCGAAGACGTCGAGCGCGAACGAAAGCGGTTCGTCCGGCAAACCGATATCGGTCTGCGCGTAGGCGGCGCGCGAGTTTCCGGTCAGATCGTAGGCGAGCGTGATCTCCGGATTCGGAATCGCGAGCACGTGCGATCCGACGCGAACGCGCAGCGATGCCGTCGCGCCGGCGAGCGCCGCAGCGACGGTCGCGTCGCCGCGCGCCGTATCGTAGGCGCGTTGGGTCGTGCCGGTGCTTGCGACGCCGTCGATCGTCCAGCGCACCGCAGCGGTGCCGAGTTCGACCGGTTGGCCGCGATCGTCGAAACCCGCGAGCGTCAGCGTGAGCCCTTCGCCGGGCTGCGGGTGGGGCCGGTCGGCGACGATCGACAATGACTGCAGCCGATCGACGGTGCGATAAAGAACGGGCGCTTCGAGCGCGTCGGCGCTGTCGCGTGCGACCGCCGTGTGTGCACCGGCGCCCGCGCCCACGACGATGGGTTCCACGGTCGCTGCATGCAACAGGTGCCCCGCATCGTCGACGATCGCGCCGTGCAGGGCGACGCGAGCACCGGCCAGCGCGCGCAAGGACGCCGGGCGAACGATCAAATGCGCGTGTTCGCCGGCGGGCGCATCACTGTACGCGACAAGTGCGTCGGCAACGGGACGTTCGACGCCGTCGCTTGGATCGTTGCGCACGGTCGGCTCGGCGTCGCCGAGCACGCGCGCGACGAGCGTCGCCGACCCGCCCGAATCGAACGCCATGCCGTCGACGGCCCCGAACGCGAGCATCAGCGCGCCGAACTGCGGGCGCGTCAGACCGACGGACGTCGCGATTCGTCGTCCGTCGACGACGATACACAGCAGCGTTCCGTCGGCTTCGCGCGCAGCGCCCGCGACCGGAAATCGTACGTCGCGCTCTTCGGGCGCCGGGCTTTGCGGATCGTCGACCGCGGCGCCGCCGGCGACGAGCAGCGGTCCGCCGCCGACGGCTGTATCGATCCCCGCGAGCGGCGGCGTCGTATCGAACGCGAGCTGCACGACATCGCCGGCCGCCGGCGGCGCGCCGAGGCGAAGCGCGGCCGGACCGAACCCAAGCGCCGTCGCCGTCACGGCACCCGGCAGCGCCGGCCCGACGTCGGTCACGCGGTACGCACCCGGCGTTCCCGCAACGCTATCGACCGGAGCGACATGCGCAAGCTGCACGCCGGCGGCTGCCGAGAGCAGACCGTACGCCGGTGTGAGCAACGCGACCCCACCCTGCGGCGGCCACTCGTTGACCGTCGTCAATGGAAGGCGCGTCGCGCCGTACGACACGGTGCCGGTGAACGTAACGTAGCCGATCGAAACGCGACGATCGCTGCCGACCGCGAGCGCGACCCGCTTGGACGGCGTGCGCGCGAGGACGCCGTCGCGCACGACGATGTTGAGCGGTTGATTCGTGTTGGTGATATCGAAGTAGTCAGCGTTGATCCCGACGACCCCCCGCGTACGACGCGTCATCGACGAAACCGTTTCGCCTGACGAGATCATCCGATCGTGCGCGACGACCGCACCGAGACGAACCGTCGGCTCGGCCGGATCGATTGCGACGACGTGAACGACGAGCGGACCGTCCGACGTCATGAGCCGGTAGTCGTCGCGCCGAATTCCCGGCGCGACGAACTCGGGCGCATGTGCTTGCGCGACAATGAGCGGAAACGGCGCGGGCGGAACGAGTTCGGGCGGAAACGGAATCACTTGGCCGCGGGTGACGGTTCGGTGTGCGGACGCGGCACGGTCACGATCGTGCCTTCGGGCGCCGTGCTGTAGGCGAAGAGCGCGTCGGACACGTAGCGCTCCGCGCTGTTGTCGGAGGGCACGTTGTGCAATGTCACCGCGTGCGCGCCGGGCGCGCGTGCGACCATCGTGACGGAACCGCCCGAATCCAAGGCCATGGCATCGACGACGCCGAGGCCGCGCAGCAACTCGGCGAACTCCGGTCGCGCCATCCCGATCGAGCGCTCCGGATGGCGGCCGTCAACGCCGGCGAACATCATCGTGCCGTCGGCAAGCGTACCGACGGCGATCACCGGCCATGGGACGTCGCGCTCGTCGGGTGCGGGCGCGTGCGGATCTTCGAACCACTGTCCGTCCTTGAGCAACAGCGGACCCGAACCGATTCCGGCGACCGCGCCGTCGACGGGCGGATCGAGTGCGTAGCGGACGTCGAGCACGTCGCCGGGCCGCGGCGGCGGTTCGTGCAGATCGTCGCTGAAACCGACGCCGAGCACCGCCGGAATCGCGGCGACCATCGCCGTCACCGACGTTACCCGGTAGCGTGTACCGCCGAGCGCCTTGAGCGCGGCGAACGTCACGCCGGGCGCCGCCGGTAAGCGCTTGCCGTAATCGGGCGTGATCAGCGCAGCGTCGCGCGTCGGCCACGAATTGAGCAGCGTCAATGGGTAGCGCCGGTTGGCGTCGGTGATAGAACCGTGAAGATGAAAGCGCGCGAAGACCGGACGATTCGAGCGGTCCAGAATCAACGCTTCGTGATCGGTCGGCCCGTGCAACAGCACGCCCGAGCGTATCAAGAGTCCTTGCGGTTCGTACGTGCGGCCGATGTCGAAGTAGTCGCCGTTCACGCCGGCGACGGCATTCGTTCGTATGCCGAGATCCGAGGTGCGCGCGCCCGTCGAGATAATGCGATCGTCGGCGAGCGCGGTGTTGAAATGCAACGTCGGTTCGCGCGGGTCCATCGTCACGAGCGCAACGACGTGCGGCACGTCCTTGGTCGTCATCGCGTATTGGCCATAGATGATCCCGGGCGCCGTCGTCTCGACGTTGGTCCAGCGCAAATTCGGTTGCGCGGCGATTTTTCCGATCATGTCGGCGACCATGCGCAGATCACGCGAGCCGAGCGCCGCGTCGTGCATGTCGTGCACTTCGCCGGTGAGCGCGAGCGGCACGTTCGCGGGCAGCAACGTCGCGTCCAAACCGCCGGAACCAAAACCGTCGCCGACGATCGTCAGCGGGCCGCTGATGTTCGCGACCGTTGATGCGCCCGCGCGTACGTTCACGCCGTCGAGGCGCATCGTTGCGTGCAGCCCCCCGTCGTACGTTGCCGCAACGTCGTGCGCCGTGCCGCCGGAGAGCGTTGCTCCGGCACCCCCGAGGAGCGCGCCGATTCCACTCAGCGGAAGCGCGCGCGCTGCGAATCGTTGCACGGCGCGTCCCCCGGTCGTCGTCGCGCTCGCGCTCACGGGAAACGCGCCGAGCGGTGATACATCGTCGGCCCACGTCGCGTCGAGCGCATAGGAAAGCGCGGGGTCCGCATGTACCTCGCCGCTGATGCCCGCAAGCTCGACCGCCTTCACGTCGTCGGCGGTCATAAAGTCGACGCCCGCATCTCGCAGGTGTATCACCGCGCGCCGGATTCCCAAATCGTGCGCGGCGGCTAGAAAGCGCGGCAGATCCGAGTCCCCGAGCGTCGCACGCGGCACCGTCACGTGCAAATCCACCGGCGTAATGTCCCACGCGTCACCGTGCGCGCGATACGTCAGCGTCTCCGCGCGCACGGTCGTACCGCGCGGCGTTCTGACGCGGACGGCGTCCAATACCGTGAGGCCGTCTTGATGGCGCAGACCGCCGATCGTCACGTCGGCGTCGAGCGCGCCGACGAGGATATGTTGTAAATACGCGCGCTCGATCAGATCGCGCGTCGCCGCGACGACCGCGGCAATGATGAGCACCGCGCAGGCAACGCCGATCGCCGACCGTCGCACCCAATTCGCACGGGGAACCGCGCTCCGGCGCGTAGCAACACCGCTGCTCATGGACTACCGCTTCCTCGCCTCAATCGCTCTGGTATGGTTCATGCTCGTCGCGGTGCCCGTGCGTGGTGCGGAGGAAGCGCTACCGCAGGTCGTGGCCGGCGGTAGGACGCCGTACGTCGCCGTCATCGTGTGGCACGACGTCGTGGCGGGTCCGAACGAAGTTTGGTTCGACACGCCGGTCGATACCTTCCGCACGGAGCTCGCGGCGATCGCACACGGCGGTTTCCATGTCGTCACGCTCGACGCGCTGCGCGCCCACCTGCAGCGTGGTACACCGCTGCCGGCCAAGCCGCTCGTGCTGACCTTCGACGACAACGGCCACGGCATTTACGAAAACGCGTTCCCGCTCTTGCAGCACTATCGCTTCCCGGCAACGCTCTTCGTGCACTCGAATTTCGTCGGAACGACGACGCACGGCAAGAAACACACGACGTGGGCGCAGCTGCTCGCAATGTCGCGCAGCGGCCTCGTGACGATTCAGAGTCTTACCGCGAATCATCCGCCCGATTTACGCGTGCTCAGCGACGCCGGCGTCGCGCACGAACTGGCGCTCTCGCGTTCGTCGCTCCAGTATCATCTCGGCCGCACGATCTACGCGCTGGTGTATCCCGAGGACAACTACGACGTTCGCCTCGAGCACCTCGCCGCCGCAAATGGCTACGCGCTCGCCTTCACGGAGGATTGGGGGAACGCCGGCGATTCGGAGAGCCTCCTCGACGTCCATCGCTACTCGGCGTTGACGCGCTTCGCACAAGCGCTCGCCGACGTCACGCGCGGCAGCGCGCCGTGATCAGCGCGCGATGCGCTCGCGAATCGGCCCAGTTCGTTTCCGAATGTCGTACCCAAGGACCGCTGCGGCACGGTCGTTGATCGACGTGTAACATTCGCAGGACAGTTCTTCCAACGTTGACCGACTCGCGATGCCGATGTTTCCGCGGGTGTAGCGAATCGCTCCCGTTTCACGCAAGTGAAGCGCGGCTTCCGTAATACCGGCTCGCCGAACGTTCAGCATTTCCCCGAGAAGCTCGTGCGTTAGCCGTATGACGTCGCCGCTAACCCGATCGTGCGCGAGTAAAAGCCATCGGGCGCTCCGTTGGACGATCGAATGTGTCCCGTTGCAAATCGAAGACTGTGCAATCGTCGTAAACGACGCGTGAGCAAAACGAAGCAGCAACGCCCGCAGCGCGGCATCGTCTTGCAATTGGTTCGCAAACGCGTCGGCATCCATTTCAAGATGGGTCCCCGGAATCTGAACGAACGAGTCAAACAACGTCGGACCATCAAAGAGAACCGCGAGTGCGCCAAGGGAGCCGTCGCGGCCGACGACTCGGACCTCGTGCGCACCGCCGTCATGCAGGCGCCCGACAATCGAGATCAAGCCGTCGAGCGGAAAGAAAATCGTGGTTGCCGGGCGACCGAACACCGAACATTGAAATCGGTTCGGAAGCACGACGCTGCGCAGGTGCGGCAGCAGCGCCGACCTCGATTCGCTGGAAAGCGCGTCGAGGAACAAGTTGCCCGTTTTGGTCGATGTGACCGGGGCCGATATCACCGTAGGCACGCTTTCAAACGGCGATCGCGGCGCCGTCGCCGTCGGTCGCGTGGAATGTCTCAAGGAGATTGGTAAGTGAGAAAAGCTTGTGAATCAGCGAGGGGTTCTTCAGGACGACTGATAGGGAAACGTTCGTATTTCGCTTCCGCGCCGTCAGAAGCGCGGTAAGACAGGCACAATCCATGAAGCGACAACGTCGAAGGTCGACGATGACCGCCTTCGATCCGGCGCTTCCGCACGCAGCCAAAAGCGCGTCCAGGAACGTATCGACCGTACTGATGTCCGTCTCGGATCGAACGTTGACAACAATAGAAGTGGGCCCTGTTTCGATGAGAAACATGCGGCCCTCCGATCTGCAGTGGCTTTAGGGGTTCGTCATCGAGCGTAACCGACCGGAGTAGCACCCGTCTGTGTGGATTCGGACCCTCCGCCGGACCGAATCCGTCGACGCGCGGAACTCCGTGCTATACTCAGGCCTCGCAGCGAAGGTGCCCGCTCGCGCACCCGTTCATCACATCTCGCGACTCGCGGAAAGTCGACGGTACGACGAAAAGCACGTATCCGCGAAATCAACTGATCCAAGCCATCGCGTTACCGGACCGCAAAGCGTTCGTAGCAGATTTGGATCGAATCGAGATCAGGTCGCAGGATCGACTTCTCTCCCACGGGGCACCGTTCTCGGGCGTCTACTTTCCCCGGGGCGCGGTGATGTCGACGACCTATGCCTCAAAAACGGCGGCTATTGAAGTGCGCGGTGTGGGGTGCGAGGGGATGCTGGGCTCCGGTATCCTCGCGACGACGGAAAACTCCCGATTCAATGTGACCTGCCAGATTTCCGGGTCGATGCTGTTTATGACGACCTCCATGTTTGCCTCACATGCGGACCGAAGCGCGAGCCTGAAGGGCGTGGTCTCGCGGTATGTCGTGGGCGTCTTAGCGTTCATGGCGCAGTCCGTTGCGTGTAACGGACTCCACAATATCGCTCAACGCTGCGCGCGCTGGCTCTTGATTACCGCCGATCGCGTCGGCGCCCTGGAGTTTCTGCTCACGCACGAGCTGTTGGCGCAAACGCTCGGCGTTCGCCGCTCGAGCGTGTCGGTAACGGTCAATCGCCTGCAACGACTGGGGATCATTCGTTATCGACTTGGCAGGATCAGTATCATCGATAAGAGGCGCCTCGAGTTGCAATCGTGCGAATGTTATCGCTCGGTTGCCCGTAAGATCGAGCGTATTGGAAGCGCGAAAGGCTGAAGCCGGGGCACACGGACGCGCGGACATTGCGAGCGGATTCACAGGAAATTCGTTGTGCGATATCGCACACGTTAAGCTGCACGAACAATACCGGTTCTTCCAGTTTTTTGACTCTTCCCTGCGGGGTTACTTTGGTTACGAAGACTTCGAAGACAGTACTTCCGGTGCGCGACCCATCGACGAAGACGCTGTCGAAAGTTTTACATCTCAACGCGGTCCTGGCCGGTCTCGACGGCTCCGAAGCCAAGGCTGTCTACGAACAGGGCACGCTTGTCAATCTTCGCGTTCGGCATCAGATCTATCAACCCGAGCAGCATATCGACACCGTCTTCTTTCCGGTCGATTGCGTGCTCTCGATCGTCACACGGATGGAAGACGGCCGTATGATCGAAGTCGGCACGATCGGTCGCGAAGGCACCACGGCGTTACCACTTCTTTTAGGCGCTTCCGCGACCGCAAACGAGTGCTACTGTCAGGTTCCCGGAACGGCCATCAAGATCGACGCAAAGCTCTTTCAGGTACTGCGGGCGGACCCGACGTTTCGCCAATTGTTGGATCGATACGTTCAGGGATACGTCAATATGCTCGGGCAACTCGCAGCATGCAATCGCCTTCATAGCGTGTACGAACGCTGCTCTCGATGGTTGCTCATGAGCCAAGATCGGGTCGACTCACCGGCGATTAGATTGACCCACGAGTACTTGGCGATGATGCTCGGAACCCAGCGTTCCGGAGTTACCATCGCGGCCGGCACGCTGCAACAAGCCGGCTTCATCCGCTACGGTCGCGGTGTCATCACCATTCTCGACCGTGCCGGGCTCGAAAATGCATCCTGCGAATGCTACGCGGTTGCCCGTAAGCAATTCGCCGGCTTATTGCGCGCAGTAAACGGCCACAACGGACAGGGCCGGGCGGATGGGGCTCACAGCTAGTGTACTGTCTCGGAAGCTCCCTGCGGAAGATCGCGAAGGATTTTTTGTTAGATCAAGGAGCGATGAGGAAGCAACGACGTAGCGTTGTGACCGAAGAGCGACGATGAGCCGGCGAAAAAGACGAGCGAGATTTCGTATGAGAACTTACGAGACGGCACACTAGATCACGCCTTCGAGGACGAGGGTCGTCCGCAGCCGTCGAAGACCGGTGCGGACTCGCGTTTTGATGGTTCCCAGCGGCGAGCCCGTTGCACGGGCGATCTGGCGATGCGTCAAGCCGCCGAAAAAGCCCAGTTCGATGACTGCTCGCTGCGAGCGCGCCGGTCTGTATGAAGTCTTACCGATGCCGATACAATCGGCGCGTGAAAACGCGCCGTAGGATTTTAACGCCAGACGTCGGTGATCGGCGCAACCTGCGCCGCTTTGCCGGTCGGCGCGAGGCCATACATATCTTCGAGCGTCCGCAAGACGCGATAGTGATCGACGTGTTCGGAGAAGCGTCCCGCCTTCACCATTGGGCCGACGAAAAACGTCGGCAGTGAGTTAGGCTTGTCGTAGCCCTCGTCCCAGGTGAAGACGACGAGCGTATCGTGACCCTGCGCCCAACGGACGAGCGCGTCGAGGTGCGCGCGTGCCCAGCTATCACCGGTCTTCACCGGCGCATCATGCATGTCGTCGGTGAGATTCGGAACGATGAACGTGACGGTCCCGAGCGTATCGTACGGGGGCAATTGGGAGAACGGGCGGTGCAGCTGCTGCGGCACATTGCTGAACTCGGTCCATGGCGCGTGTTTGCGCCCGTAGTCGTCGCCGGCATAGCATCCGGTGAAGCCGGCTTTCGGCAACGATTCCGAGTACGCCGCGAAGGTCAGGTGCGCGGCGAGCAATTCGCTTGCGATGTTGGGCGCGGTCCGCGAAAAGCCGACCGCGGGACAGTCATCACCGTTGGTGTTCGTGACGCCCGCGAAGAGTGCGAGATAGTTCGGCAGGCTCGGATGCGTGACGCCGTGCGAGTCGGTGAAGATCGCACCGCTCCTTGCGATCGAATTCAACCACGGCGCATATCGGCTTCCGATCACTTGCCAAAATGCCTGATTTTCGTCGATCACGATGACGACGTGCGCGGGGCGCGGAAGCGGTGCCGCTGCCGCCGGCGCACACGCGAAGGCACAAACGACGGCGAGGATACGGGCCGGCCAGCGAAACAGCACGCCGGAACGTTTCACCGCGCGTCGTCGCGTCCATCCTGACGCACGACGAACGTCCACGCGAGTCCGGTGACGATCGGCGCGTACTCGAGAACGCGGAGGCAAACATCGGCCGCGCTGCCGGCGCGCACGAACCACGGGACGGCGAACGCGAGCACGACCGTCGCCGACCACGCGAGCGCGCCGACAACCGCGGATGCGAACCGGCCTGCAAGCGGCGCGGGCATGAGCGCAACGACCGCCGGCACGACGGCTGCGTACCACGGCAACACGTTCGGCGTACACAGCAGATAGGCGACAATCGTAAACAACGCTGCTGCAACGAGCGAGGCCCCACGCGACATTGCGAACGCGGCAGCCGCGATCGCAAGCGCGAAGAGCACGAGTGCGGCGCGCACGCCCAGCAGCGCGGTGAACGCTTCGTTGAAACGCTGCGCACCGAGATAATTTCCGAGCGATCCGAGCGGATGTCCCGTCGCAAACGCCGGAACGTATGCGACGACGACCGCGGCGGCGGCGAGAGCGACGGCGCGCCCGTCGCGGCGCGCGATGAGCGGCAGCAAAACGATCGGATACAGTTTGGTAAGGATGCCGGCGACGAGCCCGACGACCCGCATCGCACGCGGTCCGGCCAGCGCACACACGACGCCGGCGATCGCGAACGCTTCGACGTGCGCGTCTCCGGCGAAGGACACGAGTACCAGCGGATGGAGCGCGTAGAGTGCCGTGCGTCCGCGCGGCACTCTACGCCGCCGCAACACCCAGAGCAGCGCGGCGATGCTGAGCAGGTCGCCGGCGATCATGACGATTTTCGCCCCGCGCACGCCGTCGCCGTCGATCGCCGCCGCCACTTCGAACAGCACGATCGCGAGCGGCGGATACACGGTGGGAATCGTGCGCAAATCGATGGACGGCCATAAGGATCCGGCGCGGTCCGCTGCGAGCGACGGATCGAGCGGCACGATGCCGCGCGGATCGACGCCGCGTAGCGCGAGCCGGCCATCCCAAACGTAGCGGTACGCGTCATTGGACCATAGCGGGGGCGCGAACGCGAACGGTACGCGCACCAACAGCGCGACCGCGACCAGCGCTCCGACGGCCCGGCCGTCGTCGAGACGCCACGACGCGCGAACGATCAGCCCAGCCGGCACGAACATCGCGAGGATCGCGAGCGCGGCCGGTCCGCGCTCTCCGGTTGCGGCCGCCGCCGCATACGCGATCGCAAGCAGCAGCGCGACGGCCGACGCCGCCGCCGGCGTGCGCGCTATTCCTCGACGGCCATCGCGGAGTCGGCGATCGCGCCGCCGACCCGCAGGCGCTGACGGAGCAAACGCCGGTCGCTGATTGAATAATAGAGTGACACCGAGCCGGGCGCTTCGACAACGGCCGACGCCGCGAATGCGATGTCGGTGTCGCCCGGCTCGAGATCGAACGTCGCGACGAGCGGTTCTTCGCACCGTTCGACGACGGTGCGGCCGTCTTCGCTCAGCAGCGCCCAACCGATGCGCCAGTCGGTCTCACGCGTCGCGCCGTTGTACCAGAGAACGTGCCGGCCGTCGCGCAGGCGCGTCGCACACGCCGGGCTCAGGTGCCAGGAGTCGAATCGATCGGCGCGTTCGTCGAGCGGTGAATCAGCGTAGATAAACGGACCGTCGAACGACGGTGCGTCGGCAACGCCGATTCGCGACGCTCCGCCGGTCGCATACTCGAAGAAGAGACGCACGCCGCCGGACGTGCGCACTAGCGCCGCCTCTTTCGGATTCGCGTAGCGCTGGTCGGGAAAGACGCGGCCGAATTTGTGAAATTGCGCCAACGACGAGCCCCGCGCGCCGAGCATTGACGAAATCTTCTGCGAGCCGCCGTAGCCGGAGTAGAACACGACGAAGTCGTTCGCGTCGCGTCCGACCGTCGGATCTTCGCAGCCGAGATCGTCGTCGGTGCCGGGAGCGCCGGGCGCGATAATCGCCGGCGCACCCACCATGAATGCGAGACCGTCGCGACCCCGTGCGTGATGCACGCGCGAGACCTTTTTCGAAGCATCGTCGTCGCGATTGACGAGCCGCACGAGCATCTCGTAACCGTCGTTTCGGCGCATCACATACGGGCTGAGAACGTAATCATCGGCGAACGCCTCCGGCCGTTCCAGAACGAGCGGCTCAGGATCACCGGCGACCTCGATGGTGGTGCTCGTGTGCTGTCTCACTAGGCACCCTGACCGGTATTTTGCATCAGGCCGCCATCCATCACATAGGTAGAACCGGTGACGTAGTCCGCCGCAGGCGACGCCAAGAAAAGCGCGAGCTCGGCGATTTCGTTGGGTTGACCCGCGCGTTTCCACGGAATCGTATCTTCGTCGGCTTTGCGTTTGGCGGAATCGTCGAGGTCGGCCTGATTCATCGGCGTGAGAATCATGCCCGGCGCGATGCTGTTGACATTGATCTTGCGCGGTGCGAGTTCGAGCGCGAGACAGCGCGTCAGGTTGCGCAAACCGCCTTTGCTCGCACAGTACTCGGCGGCGCCGGCGCGCGGCAACTCTTCGTGCACGGAACTGATGTTCACGATCTTCGCGCCCGCGCCGTCGCTGCCCAAGCCACGTAGAAATGCTTGGACGCAGAGGAACGGTCCGGTAAGATTCGTCCGTAACGCCGCTTCCCACTCGGCGGGAAGCAGTTCGGTCACGTTCTTCCCGAGCGCGTCGACGCCGGCGTCGTTCACGAGCACGTCCGGCGTTCCGAGTTCCGCTCCGATACGCTCGAATGCGCTGTTGACCGCGCCGGCATCACCGACGTCCGCAACGACGACGGCGCCGTCGCTCCCCGCGGCTCGCACGGCGGCGAGCGTTCTTTGGGTCCGTTCGTCATTTGCGAGCGCGACGATGGCGACGCGTGCCCCGGCGCGCGCAAAACGCTCGGCGATCGCGGCACCGATACCGCTGGCGGCGCCGGTAACAACGGCGATCTTCCCCTCGAGGACCGGATCCGATGCATTCACGAAGATGTTTCCTTTTCGAGTTCAAGAGCGGGAATGGGAGCCGGCGACACGAGTGAGCGCACGAGGACGCCGAGGATTCGCACCGACGCGACGAGCGCGGCACGCGCGTTTCCGGAGACCTTCGAGACGCCGCCCGTCCGACGCCGGTGCGGGACGGGCAGTTCGCGAACGCGTGCACCGGCGCGCGCAACGAGAATCTGCATCTCCAGATTCCAACCGTATGTCATCTCACGCATCGGCAGCCGGTCGAGCAGCGCGCGATCGATCGCACGAAACGGCGACATGTCGGTGAAGCGCGTCCCGTAAAGGACGCCAACGGCAGCCCCGGCGCATTCGCCCGCGACGATTTGCAACGGACTCATGCTCCCGCGGACGCGGACGCCGCGCGTTCGGGAGCCGAGCACAAAGTCGGCTTCGCTCCGCAGGACCGGCTCGATCAACGCACGGATCATCTCCGTCGCATCGCTCCCGTCGCCGTCGAGAAAGACGACGACGCGACACCATGGTGGAAGTGCGGCGACGCCGGCCGCGCACGCGCGCCCGTAACCGCGACGGGACTCCCGAACGACGCGGGCGCCCGCTTCCGCAGCCGCCGTAGCCGTCTCATCCCTACTGCCGTTGTCGACGACGATCACCTCGTCGACCTTGCCGCAAATCGAGCGCACGACCCCACCGATCGATGCCGCCTCATCGAGCGCGGGAACGATCGCGGCGACGCGCGGTTCACGCATGCGCAACGTTCTTCGCGCGCGAACGCCGAATCAAGCCCGCGCCGCGCAAGCGCTCTTGCGCGGCGGCGAAATAGTCGCGGATGTCGCCCTGGGTGCGAATCCACGCGACGTACCGCTCGACCCCGGTCGCGAGGTCGGTCCGCGGAACGAATCCGGCACAGGCCAGCAGCGCAACGTCGCTCGCGAGATGCCGCAGATCGCCCGGCCGAAACTCGCCGGTCACGACCGGCACGATTTCGACGCCGAGCGCCCGCGCGACGGTTTCCGCGACGGTACGCACGCTCACGCCGACACCGGTCCCGACGTTGACGGCATATCCGTCGAGAACGTCCGTCGTCGCCGCGGCGATGTTCGCGCGTGCGACGTCTTCGACGAAGCAGAGATCGCGCGTCTGTTCGCCGTCTTCGTAGAGCGTCGGCGCGCGGCCGTTGAGCAGCTGCGTCGAGAAAATGGCGATGATGCCCGTGTACGGGTTGAAGACCGATTGGCGCGGACCGTACGTGCAGGCATAGCGCAGCGCGACGACCGGCACGCCGCTCTGCCGCGACCACGTCAAGGCGAGGCGTTCCTGCGCTGCCTTACTCACCGCGTACGGCGTATCGCCGGCGATCGGCGCATCTTCGCTCGTCATGACGGACGAACTCGGGCGTCCGCACACGGGACAGCGTACGCGCCAGTCGCCGCCCTCCAGATCGACGAGGTCACGTTCCCGCGGCTGCACGCGCCCGTGCTCCGCGCAAACGGCCGTGCCCTCGCGGTAGACGACTTGCGACGATGCCAGGACGACTTTGCGCACCTGTGAGCCGCGCACGCGGATCGCCTCGAGCAAGCGCGCCGTACCGGTCACGTTGACGTCGCACAACTTGTCGAGTTCGGGAAAAAATCCGCCGTACGCCGCTTCGTGGAAGACGACGTCGACGCCGTCGAGCGCCGCATTGACCGCGTCGACGTCGCGCACGTCGCCGACGACGAAATCCGATTGCGGCGCGATCCACGGCGGCCGGCCGCGCGGGTGCGTCGCCGGCTCGAGCGCGTCGAAACCGCGCACCTTCCAGCCCTCGGCGACGAGCAGGTCCACGATATGCGATCCGATTAAGCCGGCCGCGCCGGTTACGAGGGCGCGCATGCCGTCGCCTCCGGAAGAGCGGAGCGCATAACCCGTGCGAGCGTTGCTCGTGTCGCCGGTGCGTGAAAGCCGCCCGACGGCAGGCCGCGTGCGAACTCGTCCGCGAGCGCGGTCAGCGCCGCACCGTCGTCGATGTCGTACCACGGCACCAGTTCGATCAGGTTGAGGCGAGCGCGAAACGCGCGTGCCCGCGTCTGACGCGCAACCGCGTCGGTACTCCAAGCGATCCCCTCGAAGAGCGTCGCGTAGAACCTCCGCATACCGAGCAAATAATATCCGCCGTCAACGGCTGCGCCGAGCACGACCGGCGCACAGCTGCCGCCTAAGACGTCGACCGCTTGGGCCAATGCCGCCGGCGGCATCGTCGGGCTATCGGAATCGATCAGACAAACGCCCTCGAACCCCAGCGCAAACAGATCGGCTGCACCGTTCGCCAAACGGTCGCCGAAGTCGGAACCGCGCTGCTGGAGGTAGGTGAACCCCGGCGCGAAGATGCGATCGAGTTCGCCGGGCGCCGCATCACCGTGATAGAGCGCGACCGGCATCGCGCCGCCGCGGGCCGAGACCTGCGCGACGTTGTCGGCCGTATCGCGCAGGAGGGCCGCACTGAGTTCGGCCGCCGATTCGTACGTCAACGGCGGCACGAGCCGCGTTTTGCACGTCCCGATGCGCGGCAACTTGGCGACGATAGCGAGCGCGACGCCGCTATACGACATGTGCGATCACGTCATCGCGTCCGGTGACACCTTCGGTTTCGGCCCCGCGGCGTTGCTCGGTTTGGACGTTGCCGTTCCCATCGGTTGCACGCACCGAAAGATGGTACGCGCCGGGGCCGTCCGGCGTCCAGCGAAATGTCCAGAGCCGCCAGGACAACCGGTTATACGGTGTGACGAACGACGCATCGTGCCATGACGCACCGCCGTCGGTCGTGACCTCGACTCGCGAAACGCCGCGGTCGCCCGCGAACGCAACGCCGCGCAAATCCTGCTCGCCACGCGGCAGCGGTTTGGTGAGGTCGGGCGCATCGAATCGGGAGTGGGTCGGAATCGTAAATGTCGGACCCCATCCCTGGCGCTCGTAGAAGCCTTTCAACTCGGTCGTCTCGAGCGTGATACCGGTCAACCATTTCACGTTCTTTTCCCCGAAGAGCCCGGGAACGATCGCGCGCACCGGAAAACCGTGCCGGTCCGGAAGCGGCTCGCCGTTCATGGTGTAGGCAACGATCGTCGTCGGATCGAGCGCTTTGGCGATCGAAATGGTATCGATGTAATTGTCCGCCGCGTGCAACGCAACGCGACGGATCGACGGGTCGACGTGGTCGCGGATCAGCGCCCGCAGCGGAATGCCACGCCATAACGCGTTGCTCATCAGACCGCCGTCAACGGGGTTGTTGATACACATCAACGTCGTCTCTTGCTCGACGAACGGCAGCGCCGTGAGCTCCGGGTACGCATACGCGCGCGCGCGCAGTCCCGGACCCGCGACGCGCAGCCGCCATGCGCCGCGCTCGGGATTGGGATCGATCACGTTTTTGGTGACGACGTAAAAACGCGAAACCGGCGTCAGCGCCTGCACGTCCGGACCGCGATAGATCGTGCCGTCGTACGAAAACGACGAACGGGCAAAGAGCGCCGTCCATGCCCCGCCTCCGATCAGCGCAGCGATCAGCGACGTTCCGCCGACGAGAAAGCGGCGCCGTCCCGCGTCGATATTCTCGCGGCCGGCAACGCCGAGCGCCCAGCGTGTCACGACGAAGAACAGGGCGTATCCGGACACGAGAACGGCGATGGTCGCGGCGCGCGCAGCCCCTTCGGGAAAGCCGAGGTAACTCGTTTGTAACGCGGTCGCAAACGCCGCCAACGTCGCAACGAGCAGCACGGCCGTTGCAATACCGAGAAGACGAACGGGCCGCGCGTTCCGGGCGACGATGCCGCCGACGATCGCACCGACGAGCAGTTGACCGAAGACGACGGACGAAAAGCCGAGAATTTTCAGCGGCGTATAGCCCTGCGCAAGTCCGATCAACATACCGAAGAGGTGCACGGGAATCAGCGGACCGCTGCTATCGATGACCATCTCCGACGGCGTCGGTGTTCCGACGAACGCGCGCGCCAGCAGAAACCATGCGCTCATCGCCAGCGCACCGGCAAGTCCGGCGAAGAGGCCGGACGGAATCGAGATCGTCGATGCTCGTGACATACGTGCGTTCGATACTACGCCGATGCCGGAGTGCCGGATGTAAGCGTCCCTGCATTCAACGGGCGTTAGGGACCGGACGCTATGTCGCCGTTATTTCACCATCGAAATACCGGAGTTCCGGCGTGCTGCGAACGAGCGTATCGGTTGCTTCGACGAGCACTTTCTGCGAATCCGGGTAAAAACACACGTCGCCGCCGTCGGTGTTCGCGAAGATTAACACGTCACAATTCCCGGTGGACGCGTTCTCCAGTCGATGCACGCCGGCTTCGCCGGTGGGAAACGCGATGACATCGCCTTCGCGAACATCGAACGTTCCGGCCGGCGTTCGCAATCGTGCGGTACCACGCCAAACGACCAGCACTTCTTCCTCACGCGTGTGCCAGTGGTACGGGCAATATGCCGAGCCCGGCTCGAGCCGCCCAAAAACGTAGCCCAAACGCTTCGCGCCGAGCATCGACCCGATGTCGGTTGCCGTCGCGGTAAAGGGAGCCGGTCCGGCACCGGTTCGAGGTTGCACGTCAGCAAGGTTGATCCGGCGCACGAACGCGTCGCGCCGCGCATCGAGCATCTCGACGATCGCGTCGAACGCCCGATAAAAGATCGGCATGCCGTCACCGACCAGGAGATGTTCGACGTCTTCCGCGAGCAGCCGGCGCGCCGAAAGCGCGGCGCCGGCGGGGTCGGTCAACTTCTCGTCGGGCATCAAGCGCAGCGCACCGGCCGGCACGCCCCAGAACGCGTCGCCGGTGATCGCGACGCGGTTGCGTACGAGCGCGAGTTCGCCGCGCGTCTTGAATCCGTCGAACATGATGACGCGCCAACCCGCGACATCGTCGCCGTCGCGCAGCACCCGATCGACGTGCACCTTCATCTCGGGCGCATCCGGCTCGGGTGCGAAGACCGGCACGCCGTAGCGTGCGACGAGCATGCCCGCGCAACGCTCGTGATCGCGATTCGTAATGACGACCGCGCTCAAACCGTTTGCGTCCAGCATCGCGACGTCGTCGTCATCGGGCTCGAGCGGATCGATCGCCATCGAGCCCACCTTCGTTTCGACGAGCCACGAATTGAAGTACATCGACCGATCCGGCTGCCAGCGCGACCAAGTCGAGATTCCCGGAATCAACGTCGGCTGCATCAGCCGGCCGTCGCGATGCCGTCGGCCGCGTCGCGCGCGCGCGCAGCATCGTCGCGTAACGCGGCGTTGCCGTAACCGCCGCCGCCCGCGGTTTGCACCACGAGCGTTTGTCCGGCGTCGACTTGCAGCGTCTCCTTCGCGCGCAACGTGCGCTCGCGCGGCGCGCCGTCCGCATCGACGGTCAGCAGCGTGTGCTTCCCGGTCGCGCCGTCGCCCCCGCCGGCGGCGCCGTGCGGGTGCACCGTGTGCCGTTCGGCGAGCAGCGAGATCGTCGCGCTGCCTGTTCGCACTTGCAACGCACGCACCAGACCCGCGCCGCCGCGATAGCGGCCCGCACCGGCCGTGTCGTCGGCGAATTCGTAGCGTGTCACGCGCAGCGGAAACGTTCGTTCGAGCACTTCGATCGGCGTATTCAACGTGTTCGTCATATGCGCCTGAACGGCGTCGAGGCCGTCGGCGCCCGGACGCGCCCCCATCCCGCAGCCGTTCGTCTCGTAGAACGCCCACGGCTCGCCGCGTTCATCGACGCCGCCCATCATTACGTTGTTCATCGAGCCGCCGCTTTGCGCCGGCACCCGATCCGGCGCCAGCTGGGCGAGCGCAGCGAGGACGAGGTCCGCGTTGCGCATCGACGTCTCGACGTTTCCCGCGGAAACGGGTGCCGGACGGCGCGGATTGAGCAGCGATCCCTCCGGCACGTGCACCTCGATCGGGCGAAACACGCCGTCGTTCATCGGAATGTCCGCACCGAGCAACGCGCGGATCGCATAGTAGACACCCGAGAGCGTCACGCCGTACACGGCGTTGAGCGGCATCGGCAGTTGCGGCGAGGTTCCGGTATAGTCGAGCACCATCCGGTCGCCGCGCTTCTCGAGCCGCACGTGCAGCGCGATCGTCGGCTTGCCCTCGGCATCTTCCATCACGTCACCGGCTTCGACGATTCCGTCGGGAAACGCACGGAGCGCCGCCCGCATCCGGCGTTCGCCATCGTCGATGGCCCGGCTCGTCGCGGCCGCGACGACGTCGGCACCGTATCGATCGACGAGTTCGCGCATGCGACGCTCGCCCGTGACGTTGCCCGCGAGTTGCGCGCGTAAGTCGCCGCTCCGCGTTTCGGGCGTTCGCGAGTTGGCGCGAAACAACGCGACCGTTTCCGTGACGACGCGATCGTCGCGCATCAGCCGCATCGGCGGCATGATAAACCCTTCAGCGAAAAGCTCCCGGGCGCTCGGCGGCATCGAGCCCGGCACCATACCGCCGACGTCCGCATGGTGCGCCTTATTGCACGCGTACGCAAAAATCTCGCCCTCGACGAAGATCGGGCGAATCACCGTGACGTCGTTGAGGTGCGTACCGGAAAGATACGGATCGTTGACGACCCACTGGTCGCCCGGCCGCAGCGCTTCGCCGTTTTCGCGAATGCGTACGAGGGTGCGACGCAATCCCCAGGGCAGCGAGCCGAGATGAACCGGGATGTGTTCGGCTTGTGCGACCAGCCGCAACTCACGATCGAATATGGCGCACGAGTGATCGAGACGTTCCTTGATGTTCGGCGAGTAGGCAGCGTTGCGCACCGCGATGCCCATCTCTTCGGCCGCGTACAGCAAGCCGGAAACGATGATCTCGGTCGTGATCGGGTCGTGCTGGGCGGCAATCATCAAGCGGTCTCGAGCATCAGGTTGGCGTGCGCGTCGACCGTTCCCGTCCAGCCGCGCGGAATCCACGTCGTCGTATCGTACTGCTCGACGATCGCGGGGCCGGTCAGCCGCGCACCGGACGGCAGGCGCTCACGATCGTAGACCGCTGCCGAGACGAACGCACCGGCGTCCCACGCTCGGCGTTCACCGATGCAGGCCGCGTCACCGTCGCCGCCGGCCGACGACGGTGGAATCGGCAAGGATCCGGTCGCACCGATCGCGGTGACGCGAAGGGCCGCGATTTCCACGCGCTCGTCGCGCGATGCGTAGCCGTAGCGGCGCTCGTGTCGTGCGTGAAACGCGTCCGCAACTGTCGCGGCGTCGCCGTCGAACGTCACTGTGAGATCGAACGATTGCCCCGCATAGCGGGCGTCGATCTCGCGCACGACGCGGATTGCTTCGTCGGCGAGACCTTGCCGATGCAGTTGTGCGCGTGCGTCGTGTGCGAGCTGGTCGATCGCGGCGCGCGCTTCGGCGATCGTTGTTCCGGAGAGCGGCGCAACGAACGAACGCGCCAGCGTCGCCCGCACGTCCGCCGCGAGCAAGCCGAGGGCGCTGAAGAGGCCGGGTGAGCGCGGGATCACGACGCGCGCGAGTTCGAGGTCCGCTGCCAGCGCGCAGGCGTGCAGCGGGCCGCCGCCGCCGAACGCCATCAGCACGAAGTCGCGCGGGTCGAGGCCGCGCTCGACCGATACGATCCGCAAGACTTTCGCCATTTCGGCGTCGACGAGCGCGACGATGCCGGCGGCGGTTCGTTCGACGTCGCCGTCGAGCGGCGCTGCGACGGCGCGCACGGCATCGTGCGAGCGCGCCGCGTCGATCGGAAACGTTCCGCCCACGAGCGCGACGGGATTGAGGCGTCCAAGCACGACGTTCGCATCGGTGACCGTGGGCTGCGTCCCGACGCCGTAGCAGGCCGGCCCCGGATCGGCACCGGCCGAGAGCGGTCCGACGCGCAACGCGCCGATCTCGTCGAGTCGCGCGATCGTTCCGCCACCCGCGCTCACTTCCGCCAGATCGACGAACGGAAAGCGCACCGGATACCCGCTGCCCTTGCTCGAGCGTCCGCTATGCGTCGCACCGGCCGCTTCGAACTCGTAGGCGATCTCCGGCGCGCCGCCGATGATCGTTCCGGCTTTCGCGGTCGTCCCGCCCATGTCGAACGAAAGCACGTTGGCGTAACCGATCGTCGCGCCGACGGCTGCCGCCGCGATCACGCCGCTCGCCGGCCCGCTCTCCACGAGCGACGCGGGCCGGTCGGCGACGAACGACAACGCCGCCGTTCCGCCGTTCGACTGCATGACGAAGACCGGCGCCGCGATGCCGAGCTCGCGGACCCCCGCGGCGAGCCGTTCGAGATAACCGCGCACGACCGGTAGCAGCGCCGCGTTGACGACCGCCGTCGAGAAGCGCTCGTACTCGCGTTCTTCGCGCACGAGCGCCGACGAGGCCGTGATCGCGACGTCGGGCAACGCGGCGTGCAACGCATCCACGAGCGCGCGTTCGTGGACGTCGTTGATGTAACTGTTGAGCAAACCGACGGCAACGCTCGCGATCCCGCGTTCCTCGATCGTCGCAACCGCGCGTGCAACCGTCGCATCGTCGAGTTGCGTTTGGACGCTGCCGTCGTGATCGATCCGTTCGCGAACCGTGAGCCGGTCTTCGCGACGCGCGAGCGGCGCCGGACGCCGCACGTTCAGATCGTAGACGCTACTGCGCGCTTGTCGCCCGATCTCCAACACGTCGCGGAATCCGTGCGTGGTGATGAAGGCGACTCGCGGGAGTTCGAGATGAACCTGCCCGAGGAGCGCGTTGGTCGCGATCGTGCTGGCGTGCGTCAAGGCGACGATCGAGGCGGGGTCGACGCGCTCGAGCAATGTCGAAAGGGCGGAGAGCAAGCCCTGCTCGGGAGCCCGCGGCGTCGTGGCAACCTTCAACCGTATGATGGAGCCGGCAGAATCGCTCGCGACGCAATCGGTGAACGTCCCGCCGACGTCGACACCGACTCGCCAGCTCATTCGTTACCCTCCGCCGATACGCTCGGAGGTCCCTTCGCGGGCGTTAGTTTAGATGAAATTCGCGGGCGATTTGCTTGCGTTCCCACTCATCGCTAAACGCGACATCGATCGCCTCCGACGGGCGAGAACGAGCAAAGATACGTTCGCAAAACGAAGCGATGGCCGAAACCAACGTGTCCATCGCATCATGCGAGAGACCCGAAGCCGGCCGAACCATTTTTTCCATGACCTAAATATACGTTACGTAACCGTCGCACGCAGTTGCATTTGTCTGAAGCAAGCAACTGTTTCGTCGCGCAACGCGGAAGAGAAGAAACCTGCACGTATGCGGCAGCACGCGCGAGACATTTTGCATTGACGAACGCTGCGCCCAATGCGGCGGCTGGGTTCTATCCGGCCGCGGTCGTCGCAATGGGCATGTTGCTCGCGGGAACGCTCGAGCCGACGCCGCTGTTCGAACTCTATCGTCGAACCTTCAACCTCGGCCCCGGCGAGATCAGCGCCGTATTCGCGGCCTATGCGGCGTCGCTGGTTCCGGGGCTGCTGTTTCTCGGCGGCGTCTCGGACGCACTCGGACGGCGGTTGACGATTGTCGTCGCCTTCGCCGGACTGCTCGCCGGCGCAGTCATTTTCGCGTGCGCCGACGGCTTGTGGTGGCTTGTCGTGGCGCGCGTCGTGCAAGGCGGCGCGATGGCCATTGGGCTGGGCGCGGCCGCTGCAGCGATCCGTGAGTGGATGCCGGCCGGGGGCGGTGGGCGCGCCGGCTTTTGGACCGTCATCGGCGCGTCTGCCGGCTCGGCGTTCGGCGCCCTGCTGGGCGGCGTGCTCGGCGAGTACGCGCCGTATCCGCTCGTCACGCCGTATCTGGTCTACGGCGTGCTGCTGTTGATTGCGTCGGCGATCGTATGGCGCGTTCCCGCCGCGACGCCTGCCCGCGGATCGCGGCATGCGGGTACGGCGTTGCCGCCGTCGATACGCCGCCAGTTCATCCTTGCGTCGGCGCAGTCGTTCGTCGGCTGGGCCGGCTTCGCGCTGTTCATCGCGCTGGTGCCCGCGTTTCTCGCGCAAGCTCTCGACCTGCACAATCTGCTCGTCGGTGCGTTCGTCATCACGGGCGTACAGATCGGTTCGAGTGCCGGCTCGCTCTACGGCGCCCGCTTCTCGAACCGCGCGGCAATTCTCGTCGCGATGTCGGCGCTCGGCTTCGGCGTCTGGCTGCTGATCATCGGCGTGCAGTTGCACCTCTACGTCGCCGTTGGAATCGCAACGCTCATCGTCGGGGCAGGCGGAGGCATCTCGTATCTCGCCGGGTTGAACATCGTCAACGGCATCGCTCCGCCCGAACACCGCGCCGAGACGCTCTCAGCATTTCTCGTCGCGTGTTATCTCGGCTTCAGCTTGCCCGCGCTCGGCGTCGGCATCGCGGCGAACGTCTACGGACTCTTCGCGGCCTTCGCCGGCGCCGCAATCGTCCTCGGTGCGATCGCCGCGACCATCATGGCCTTCACGACTGATCGCAACGTACGCGTTTGAAGACGGCGGTCGGGGTCAACCATCATAGCGATGATCGATCGACGTACGTTTTCTGCAGCGCTTGCAACGGGAGTCGCAGCCTCCGTTCTGGGCGCTGGCGGCGAAGCTCGAGCCGCGACGCTCTTCGCGACGGCAAGAGCGCTCTCGTGCGCCGCACTTCTGATGGCACTGCGCCGACCAGCCGCGGCAGATGATGCTGCGATGCCGCCACCGTGCGGCAGCCGGTCGCGGTGTCGCTGGCCGACCGTCCGGGGACCGGCCGAACGACGACGACCGGTGGTTCGCCGTGCGTCCTCATTCCGGACGAAATTGTTCTCGAAACGGGCGTGCGTCGCCAAAACACGAGCGGCAATTCGGAAAGCATCGCGCTCTTTAGCGGTCCGTTGACGTTCTTGCGCGTCGGCATCGCGAAGCGTCTCGAACTGGGCATCGCACCGCCGCTCTGCAATCGCGCTCGACGACCGGAGCGGCGCCGGTCGAAGGCGCGCGCGGCACGAGCGACTTCGTCGTCGCCGCAAAATATCTACTTCTCGATACGGCGTTTGCTCAAGGATCGGCCGGCGCAGCGTATGCGCTACCGACGGGGACGGGCGGATTCAGCGCCGGAGGGCCCACCTACTCGGCGACCGCGAATCTCGGCTTGAACTTCACGTCGAGGCTCTCGCTGGTAATGAGCTACGTCTTCGGAACCGGGATCGGTGAGGACGCGCTTGGTGCGAACCATCCCTACTTTGTTTTTGCGCCCTCCTTTACGCTTGCATACGCGATCAGCGGCGCGACCACGATCCTGGCGCAAGATGCAATCGTGTCGCGCCAGGGACCGGTGCTGCCTTCCGGGAGTCGCGGCTTCATCGCCGTGCAGCAACAACTCGGGAGCCGGCTCGCGCTCGACCTCGACTACGAGAGAAACCTTACGCCGACCCTCGGGACGCGCGCCGACGCCGTCGGCTCCGGCGTCGTCTGGATCTCGGCGCCGGGCCGGCAACCCTAGACCCGCGTTAGACCCGCGTTGCTACGAGCCGACCAGTTCGCGCAGCGCGTGCTGGAAGATCTTCGGTGCTTTGCCTTGGAAGAGCACCGACTCGTTGCCGCCGATCTGTTTGCGCAGTTCGATCAGCTCATCGCGTAACGCCGCAGCTTTCTCGAACTCGAGGTTCGCCGCCGCATCGCGCATCTTGCGCTCGATCTCGTTCGACATCGCCATCGCGACGTCACGCGGAATCTTCTCCCCGCGCAAGCCGGCGGCTTTGGTCGTCTCCTCGTTCCCGCCGACGAGATCGAGGATGTCGCGCACTTCCTTACGGATCGATTTCGGCTCGATTCCGTGCTCGGTGTTGAACGCGACTTGCCGCTCGCGACGGCGCTTCGTCTCGCCGAGCGCGCGGGCCATCGACTCCGTGACGACATCGGCGTACATGATGACCTTGCCCTCGACGTTGCGCGCCGCCCGACCGATCGTCTGGATCAGCGAGGTCCCGCTGCGCAAGTAGCCTTCTTTATCCGCATCGAGAATGCCGACGAGCGATACCTCCGGCAAATCGAGGCCTTCGCGAAGCAAATTAATGCCGACCAGCACGTCGAACTCGCCCTTTCGCAAATCGCGCAAGATCGCGATGCGCTCGAGCGTCTCGACCTCGCTGTGCAGGTAGCGGACTTTGATGCCGTTCTCGATGAGGTAGTCGGTGAGGTCTTCCGCCATCTTCTTCGTCAGCGTCGTAACCAGAACGCGCTCGTCTTTTTCTGCGCGCTTGCGAATCTCGTCCATCAGGTCGTCGACTTGATGACGCGTCGGGCGAACCTCGACTTCCGGATCGACGAGCCCGGTCGGACGGATGATCATCTCCACGACCTGTGCGGACTTCGAAATTTCGTACGTCGACGGCGTCGCCGAAACGTAGACGACCTGGTTGATGTGCCGCTGAAATTCATCGGCCGTGAGCGGACGGTTGTCGAGCGCCGAGGGCAGGCGGAAACCGTGCTCGACCAGCGACTCTTTGCGCGAGCGGTCGCCGCCGTACATCCCGCCGACCTGCGGGATCGAGACGTGCGACTCATCGACGAAGAGCATCCAGTCCTTCGGAAAAAAGTCAAGCAGACAGAATGGCGTCGAGCCGGTTTCGCGACCGGAGAGATGGCGCGAGTAGTTTTCCACGCCGTTGCAATAGCCGACTTCCCGCAGCATGTCGAGGTCGTAGCGCGTACGCATCTCGAGCCGCTGTGCTTCGAGCAGTTTGCCCTGCGATTTGAACCACGCGAGCCGATCGATCAGTTCGTCTTCGATCGCGACGATCGCCCGGCGCAGCTTTTCCTCGGGCGTGATGTAGTGCTTGGCCGGAAAAATTTTTAGCTCGTCCTTCGACTCGACATATTCGCCGGTCATGATGTTCACGACGTTGATCGCTTCGATCTCATCGCCAAAAAACTCGATCCGGTGCACCAGTTCTTCGTCGACGCCGACGAATTCGAGCGTATCGCCGCGGACACGGAAGGTCCCGCGTACGAGGTTCAGATCGTTTCGGCGATACTGCATGCCGATAAGCTTGCGCAAGAAATCGTCACGATCGATGTCGTCGCCGACCTTGATATCGGCGGCAAGCTCCATATAATCGGCCGGCGAACCCAACCCGTAGATGCACGAGACCGAGGCCACGATCAGCGTGTCGGGCCGGGTCAGCAGCGATTGCGTCGCCGAGTGCCGGAGCCGCTCGATCTCGTCGTTGATCGACGAGTCCTTCGCGATATAGGTGTCGGTGTGCGCGATGTACGCTTCCGGCTGGTAGTAGTCGAAGTACGAGACGAAATATTCGACCGCGTTGTGCGGAAAGAACTCGCGGAACTCGGCGCAGAGTTGGGCCGCGAGCGTCTTATTGTGGCAGAGGACCAGCGTCGGCTTCTGGATCAGCTCGACGACGCGCGCCATCGCGAGCGTTTTACCGCTGCCGGTGACGCCGAGCAGCGTTTGCGCATGGTCACCGCGCAAGACGCCGGTGGCAAGCGCATCGGTTGCCACCGGCTGATCGCCGGCTAATGCGTACGGCGAGACCAACTCGAATGCGGGCATGGAACTTCTACAACACGCCGCTCCTTGAAAGGGTTGGCCCGCCGGACGCAGGGCGCTCAACGGGAGAGCGCGGAAAGGTCCGTGCTTCATGCGCAGCGCTCCGGCGCCCATCGGAAGCGAGAGGAGCTCTCCGTGATCCAGCCGCCGCTGCTCTTTAGCGGGACGTCGAACCGCGATCTCGCCGAAGAGATCGCTAAGAAGATGCAGGGCCGCGTCGGTAACGCGCTTGTCGACCGCTTCAAAAACGATGAATGCCGGATCGAGATTCGCGAGAACGTGCGCGGCGCCGAAGTGTTCGTCCTGCAGTCGCTGTGCCGGACGCCGTGGGGCGGATCCGTCAACGACGCGGTCATGGAGCTGCTGCTCATGATCGACGCGCTGCGCCGGGCGTCGGCCAACCGCATCACGGCGGTGATTCCATATTACGGCTACGCGAAGCAAGATAAGAAGACGAAAGGCCGCGAGCCGATCTCGGCCAAGCTGCTCGCCAATATGCTGCAGACCGCGGGTGCGGAACGCATCGTGACGCTCGACTTGCACGCGGCGCAGATTCAAGGCTTCTTCGACGTCCCGGTCGACAACCTGATGGCCGCCCCGCACATGTGCAATCATCTGCGCAACGAGAAGCTCTTCGGCGAGAAAATCGTCGTCGTTTCGCCGGATGCGGGCGGCGTGCCGCGCGCCGAATTCTTCGCGAAGCGCCTGAAATCGACGCTCGCCGTCATCATCAAACGCCGGCCGGAACCCGACGTCTCCGAGGTAACGCATATCGTCGGCGCCGTCGAGGGCAAAGTCGCGGTCGTGGTCGATGACATGATTTCGACCGGTGGAACGCTGGTCAAGGCGTCGGAAGCATTGCTCAAACGCGGTGCCACCGACGTCTATTGCCTGGCGACGCACGGCATCTTCGCAGGCGACGCCGTCGCGCAGTTCGACGCGTCCGACATCCGCAAAGTGATCGTGACGAACACGATCCCGAAATCGGCGCATCCGGAAGGGATGGGCACGAAAATCGAGGTGCTCTCGATCGCCCAAATTCTCGCCGACGCGATCAAGCGGATCACGGCGAACCGGTCGGTCTCCGAGCTCTTCGCGGGTGACGATTTCGTCGAGCATCCCGAGAACGCTCCGGCGCCGACCGACGACGCGTCTTTTATGGATGCGACCGACGAGGCGGCCGTTGTGGCCGCCGTGTAGAAGTAACAGCGATCATGGCAAAACTCGCACGCGTCACGACGTTGACGATTCACTCGCGCCGCGCGACCGGCACCACCGGCGCCAAGGCTGCCCGCCGCGAGGGCAACGTCCCCGGCGTTCTGTACGGCCACGGCGCCCCGATCTCGATTTCGATCGCGGCGCGCGACCTCGCCGACTTGATTTCGACCGGTGGAGGGAGCCACATCGTCGATGCGACGATCGACGGCCAGCACGACTCGGTGCTGCTGCGCGACGTCCAGCGTGACCCGATAACGCGTCGCCCGATCGCGGTCGACATGCAACGCGTCTCGCAAACCGAAGCGGTGTACGCGACCGTTCCGATCGTCATCCTCGGCGTGGCGCCGGGCGTTAAAGACGGTGGCGGCGTGCTCGATACGATTACCCACGCCCTCGAAATCAAGGGTCCGGCCGGCAAGCTGCCCGAGGAACTCGCCCTCGACGTCTCGGGGCTCGACGTCGGCGGCCATATCACCGCCGCCGAAGTCGCACTGCCGGACGGGTTCACGCTCATTACCGGCGGCGAAACGACCGTCGTCTCGGTCGAGATCACGCGCGCGAACGCCGAGGAAACGCCGGCGCCGGCGGAATCCCTCACCGCCGCCGCGGCTGCCCCCGCCGAATAAGCGCCTAGCCCGATCGAGGACTATCGTCTCGTTGTCGGGCTCGGAAATCCGGGCGCCGAATACGCCCGCACGCGTCACAACATCGGATTTATCGTCGTCGAGGAACTGGCCAAACGCTGGCACCTCGACGGTTGGACGAAGAAGCGTGGCGCGCGTATCGTACTTGAGCGCTCGCGCCGCATTGCGATTGTGGAGCCGCTCGACTACATGAACGAGAGCGGTCCACCGGTGCTCGGCATCTCGACAACCTACAAAGTGCCGCCGCCCCGGATCTTGGTGGTCGTCGACGATCTCGATCTGCCGTTCGGACGCTTACGCCTGCGCGCGCAGGGAAGTTCGGGCGGCCACAACGGACTCAAATCGCTCATCGACGTTTTCGGCACCGAATTTTCCCGCTTGCGGGTCGGCATCGGACGCGATCGCGAGAGCGCGGCCGCGATCAAACACGTGCTCGGTGCGTTCTCAGCGGAAGAAACGTCCGCGCTTCCGGCGATCGTCGATCGCTGCGTCGACGGCATCGAAACCTGGTTACGCGACGGCGCCGTCGCCGCGCAGAACCGGATCAATACCACGATCGCATGAACGTCCGGCAGATTAGGTCGTGAGTTGTCGCTCGAGGTCGGCAAAGGCGTCGATGAGTTCGCGCGCTTCAAAGGCGCGATTGCGTCGGCCGACCTTGATATTGGTGAGGATCCCGGCCGCGACGAGCGTCTCGATCGCGGCGTTGGCCGTGCTGAAATGAACGTGGAGCGCTTGTTCGACGGTGCGCGCGTTTAGAATCGGTGTTTCCGGTAGCAGGTTGAGTATCGCGAAGGCGTTGGAATCGCGCCGTACGTGGCTGAGGCGAGCGGCCCATTTCAAGAGCAGCTCCTGCACGACGTCCTCAAATTTTTCGGCGTCGCGCGCTGCTTGGGCGCATGAAGCACTGAAGAGTCCGACCCAGGCGTTCACGGCATCGACGGCGTTCGAGTTGTTGGGTTCGCCGTCGTATCGCATGCGCATCAAGGCGGCAACGTAGTCGGAGGCGCGCTTGGCGAGAACGAGTGAGACGGGAACGAGCGTTGTTGTGACAAGGTGCCGGCGGCGGAAGATCATGTGGATTAGCGCCCGGCCCGTTCTTCCATTTCCGTCCACGAAGGGATGGATGGTTTCGAATTGCGCGTGTGCGATCGCGGCCTGTGCGACGGCCGGCAGTTGGTCTCTGTTGCAAAACGCGCAGAGATCTTCGAGAAGCGGGCTCACGTCTTCGTAAGGTGGCGGGACGAACGCGGCGCCGATCGGGCTATACGCGTTGCCGCCGATCCAGTTCTGCTCGGTCCGGACCTTGCCGGCGTGTATGGCCATGTCCGTGCGCGCGAGAAGTCGCTGGTGGATGCCGACGATGCGTTCGACGGTGATCGGTCCGTCGTCCGCGACCGCGGCCGCCATGGCGTCGACGTTGGCCATGACCTCGTCGGCCTTGGCGTCGGTGGCGGAGCCTTCTGCATCGCGGGCGACGGCCGCGATGCAGAAGGCGCTGCGGTGAAACGCCGATCCCCTCGATTTTCGATGAGGCGACTGCTTCTGCGCGCAACAGAAGACGAGCAAGCATTTCGGTATTCTGAAGGGTTGCGGCTCGTCTGCCGACGCTGCGACGAGCGCTACCGCGGACAGGGGTCCGATTCACCGGTCAGGGCCGCGATCCGTGACCCGAGCGGAGGTCGCGAGTTGAAATACCAGCGCGTCGTCCGGCGCCCGCAGAGCGGGATCAGATTATCGTTGGCGCTGCGGACGAAGACGCGCACGGCGGTTGCCGGGTCGCGCGTCGCCGCGACCGCGAGCCGATCGGCGCGCGATTCGACGTTTCGTTCGATCGCGTTGAACACCGGGAGCAGGACGAGGACCGTCACCCCCAGGCACGTGCCGACTAGGGCCAGCCGTGCGAGCGGGTCGTCGTCGCGGCGGAAACGGATGCGATCGCTCACGAGCACCGCGAGCGCGACCGCAATCACGAAGAGCGTCGTTGCGGAGACGGCCAGCAACAGGACGTCGTGCTCGCGGACGTGGGCGTATTGGCGCGCGAGCACGTATGCCGCTTCGCGCGGCGACGCTCGCGCGAGCGCATCGTTATCGAGCACGATGCGGGTGAAGGGCCCGAGGCCGAGCGTTCGCGCCGGCACGAGCCCGCTGCGCGATGCTTCCGTCACGATGCCGAGCGTCACCGGCGTGACGCCGAGTTCGCGCGCGACCGCGTCGCCGAGCGCAACGATCGGTGCCGGGGCCGGACGTTGGTGTGCGGCCAGCGGCGATACGAGCGCGGGTTCGATCGCGACCGTTGCAAGTGCGACGACGTAGAGCAGCGCGATGTAGACGACATACCACAGCCGCGTGCGATCGACGAGCTCGAGAACGACGGCCACGGCAACCGCGCTGCACGCCGCGACCGTGCCGGCGCGCACGACCTCACCGAAGAACCACGACGAAATCGGCTGATGCGAGAGTCCGACGATCGCCTCGACCCGGTACCACGCGAACGCGAACGGCAGCGACGCCAGCATCGCGAGTACGCCCAGCGCCGCGCCGAACGCCGCGCGAACGATCGCGGGCGCGCGAAAACGCCGGCGCAGGGCGTCGCGCAGACGCGCAGCGTTTCCGGTTTGCCACAACCAGAAAAACGCGAGGATCGGCGCGAGCGCCCAGCCGACGAAGATGCCTTGCTGATAATCGGCGATTGCCCGCGCACGACGCTGTTGCACCGAGCCGACCAACGAGACGGGAGAGACGGTCACGAGCACGCGCGACGAAAGCGCGTCGACGCGCCGGTCCTCGTGCGTTTGCGCTGCCACGTTCGCCGGCGCAAAGACCAGCAGTACGAGCAGAGCAGGGAACGCGAGTCTAGCGAGCAGCGGCGTACGCGTCGGGAAACGTCACGGCGACCTCGTCCGGAAAGCGCTTGCGAAATTGCTCCCAACCGACGAAGTTCGCCGAGCGAACCTCGGCACCGGACGCCGGCGTCGCCACGTGCTCGAACGGGCTCCAGTGACCGTTCGCACCGCCTCCCAGCAGGCGTTGGTAGAGTTCCCAGTCTCGCTCGCGGTCGCGCCGGCCATCGTGCGTGAGGTACGACACGCGCGCGCAGCGCGCGACGCTGAGGCCGCGCAGGCGCTCCGCCGGCAGGGTGCGTTCGTCGGCTTGGATCAACGGCAGATGCCAGGCGCCTGCGGCGACCGGTTGCGGTTCGCCGGCGCGATATTCGGCGAGCATCATGTCGGCAATATGCTTGATCTCGGGCTGCGCGTCTTCGTGACAACGCTGCGTGAAAAAGTTCGCCCAGTCGGTCGCGGTGATGATCACGGTGATCCATGCGAACGGTTCCAGCAAACGGTTTACCAGTTGTTTGTGGAGATCGATCGTCGAGCCGGCGAGTGCTTCGGCATGTCGCAATGCGTCATCAAGCGCGGCGTTCCACTCCGTTCGCGCCGCCGCTTCGACGTCGGGAGCGACGGCTTCACGGGCGCTCATCCCGCTCCGATTGCGGCCCCAGTAGATCGGCATCGCGGGCTCGTCGCGCACTGCCGCAATCATCTTCTTGATCGGGATCGCGCGCGAACTCGCGGCATTCCGCGAGAAGACGCGGTGCGTCATCATTTCGCTATGGATGAACCGCGGATAGCGGACTTCCATCGTCGTGAGCCGCGCACCGGCGGATGAGCGGCTATCGAGAAGAACGCGCGCCGAAAAAGCCACCGCGGGACGTTCGGCGCGCTCGCGCCGGACGCCTTACTTTGCTGCGATGAGCTGCGGGTACGTCTTCTTCAGTTCGGCGAGTTTGGGGAGATCGTTCACGACGACGTACGGGTAGGTCGGATTCCGCGAAACGAAATTGCGATGGTATTCCTCGGCCGGAAAAAATCCGTGATACGCTTCGATCTTCGTCACGATCGGAGCACCGAAAGCGTGGTCCGCCGTGAATTTTTTGATCGACGCCACCGCGGCTAGCCGCTGCGCATTGTTGAGCGGAAAAATTGCCGAGCGATATTGCGTGCCGTCGTCGGGACCCTGGCGGTTGAGCTCGGTCGGATCGTGCGCGATGCGAAAGTACACGTCGAGCAGCTCTTCGTAACTGATCGCCGAAGGATCGTAGGTGACCCGAACCGACTCCGCGTGACCGGTCGAGCCGGTGCTGACCATCTCGTAGTGCGCGGTATCGGCGTTTCCGCCGGTATACCCCGGCATCGTTTGCTTGACGCCGTGTAACGCGCCGAAGACCGCCTCCATGCCCCAGAAGCAGCCGCCGGCGAAGACGGCGGTCGCCGTCGGAGCGGCCGCCGCCGGCCGCAAGCCGCCGATGCCGGTGACGGCGGAAAACGCGAGAACCAGACCGAGGGCGAAGCGGATGCGAGTCGTCATGTCGCTTATACTACGCCCCGCACCGCGCGCCGGATGCAAGCTCGCTGACATTCAAACTCCCGCGGTTGCCTCCGCCTCGGCCTCGACGGCCGGCGCGTCAACGCGCTCGTGCAGGTCGTCGGCAGCCGCCAGGCCGGGGAAGAGGCGCGACCACAGCAGCGCGACGAGGACCGATCCGGCGCCGCCGATGACAACGGCCTCGACCGGCCCGAGCCACGCCGCCGTGACGCCGGACTCGAACTCGCCGAGCTGATTCGAGGTTCCGATGAAGAGTGAATTGACGGCGTTCACACGTCCGCGCATGTCGTCGGGCGTCCGCAACGCGACGAGCGACGAGCGAATGACCACGCTGAGCACATCGGACGCGCCGAGGAACGCAAGCGCTGCGAACGAGAGCACGAACGAGCGCGACACACCGAAGACGATCGTCGCGAAACCGAACGCGATCACCGAACCGAACATGATACGCCCGGCGTGCTTGCGGATCGGGTAGCGGCTCACCGCGATCGACGATGCCAACGCGCCGACGGCCGGCGCCGTGCGCAGCAGACCGAGCCCGGATGGCCCGATGACCAGAATCTCACGCGCGTAGATCGGCAACAACGCCGTCGCACCGCCGAGGAGCACGGCGAACAGATCGAGCGACACCGCGCCGAGCACCACCGGCGTCCGGCGCATGAACGCGAGTCCCCCGAAGATCGATGACGGCGGCCGTTCGCGCTGTGGACCAATCGCGCGCACGAATGCGAGCAAGATCAACGCCGTTACGTAGCCGATGGCGGCGACGGCATACGGGGTCGCCGGATTGAGCGCGAACAACACGCCGCCGATCGCAGGACCGATGATGATCGCGGTCTGCTGCGCCATCGACATGCGCGCGGTCGCCGCCGGAATGAGTTCGGCTTCGACGATGTTCGGGAGCAGCGACGCCAGTGACGGCTGCTCGAATGCGCGCCCGACACCGAACACCGTCACCATCGCATAGATCAGCGCCGGCTGCGCAAACCCGCGAAGTGTCGCGACGAAGAGCACCGCGCACGCCGCCGCGCTTATTGCTTGCGCGGCACGCGCGACCGACCGCCGGTCGTAGCGATCGATTACCGGGCCGACGACAAACAACAGCGCGAGTAGCGGCATGAATTGCGCAAGACCCACGAGGCCGAGGGCCAGAGCACTGTGGGTCAAGTCGTACATCTGCCAGCCGACCGAGACGGCGATCATTTGAAGGGCGATCGTCGTGCAGATTCGCGTGCACCAGAAAAGAACGTACGACGGAATCCGGAGCGGTTCGGTGTTGGTCAGGTCGACGCGGTCTTCTTGGCCGCGAGCGAGTGCGCCGGGTTGCCGACGACCCGTTCGCCCGGCGCGACGTCGCGAATGACGACCGCGCCCGCACCGGTCAGCGCACCTTCACCGATCGAGATCGGCGCCACGAGCGACGTGTTCGAACCGATGAACGCATCGCGTCCGATCTCGGTCGCGTTCTTTTTCTCACCGTCGAAATTACACGTGATCGTACCCGCGCCGATGTTTGCCCGCTCGCCGATCGTCGCGTCGCCGAGATAGGCCAGGTGGCCGGCCTTGACGCCATCGGCGACGCGCGTGTTCTTCACTTCCACGAAGTTTCCGATGTGCACGTTGCGGCCGATCGCGGTGCCTCCGCGCAGGTGCGCAAACGGACCGATCGTCGCATGCTGCGCAACAAACGTGTCGCGCACGACGCTATCGACGATCGTGACGTCGTCGCCGATCTGCGCGTTGACCAGTCGCGTGTTGGGTCCGATTCGCGCTCGCTCGCCGATCGTGGTACCACGTCCGATCGCGGTGTTGGGCGCAATCACGGTGTCGAGACCGATCGCTACGCCGGGCTCGAGATAGGTCGTCGCCGGATCAACGATCGTCACCCCGGCACGCATGTGGATGTGCGCGAGCCGCTCGTTCATCGTCGCTCGCGCCAGCGCCAGCTCGACGCGGTCGTTGACACCAAGCACGAGCCGATAATCGATCGCCTGCACCGGAACGACGCGACGCGATTCGGCGGCGAGGAGTGCGACCGTGTCGGTGAGATAGAACTCATGTTGCGCGTTGTCGTCGCTGAGCCGCCCGATCACGCTGCGCAGCGCGCGCTCGTCGAACGCGTAGATGCCCGCGTTCATCTCGTCGATGTCGCGCTCGGCGGACGTCGCGTCACGAAATTCGACGATCCGCTCGACGGTCGCGTCGCGCCGGACGATGCGTCCGAAACTCGACGGCAAGGGCATCTTCGCGGTGACGAGCGCAAGCGCGGTACCCGCGTCGGCGTCGACGGCGGCTTGCACGTCTTCGAAGATCGTACGATCGACCAGCGGCATGTCGCCGTTCGCGATCACGATCGTCGCATCGCCCGGTTCGAGCGCCGCCAGCGCAATCTGCACCGCGTGACCGGTGCCGTGTTGCGGTTCTTGCACGACGCCCGCGACGTCGAACGCCGCAAGCGCCGGCTCGAGTTCGGGGCTGGTTACGACGAGGATTTCCCCGACGCCGGTGGCACGCAACGCCTCCAGCACGTGCCAGAGCATCGGACGACCGCAGAGATCGTGCAGCACCTTGGGCTCGCGCGACCGCATGCGCGTGCCCTTCCCGGCCGCAAGCACGATCGCGCGCGTCATGCCGCGCCGGCCTGCGCATCGCTCGCACGCCAATCGCGTTCTTCCGCCGACGTCACGCCGCCGAGCGCGTCGAGTGCATTGCGAAAGCGCTCGCGGCACATGTCGCGGCCGAGAATCTCCATCGCTTCGAAAAGCGGGACCGACGTCGCGCTGCCGGTCATTGCAACGTAGAAGATGCGCGCGAGATCGCGGAACTTGCGGTCGATCCGTTCGCCGACGCCTTTGAGCGTCGCTTCGATCATCGCGCGATCGAAGGGCTGCATCGCGTCGAGCTCCCACATCGCAAGCGCAAGCGCGCGGCGCACGTCGTCCGGCGCGAGCTTGCTGCCTGCGAGCAACGCCTCGCGCGCGGGCGCGATGCGTCCCGCGTAGAAGAACGCGAGCAGCGGCCCTACGTCACTCATCCGCTCCATGCGCAGTTGCGCGAGCGACGCGACGTGCGCGAAACGCTCGCGGCCGCCCGACCACGACAACAACCGTTCGACGAATTCTCCGGCCGGCAAGTCGCGCAGATACTTTCCGTTGAGCCAATCGAGTTTCGCGACGTCGAAGACCGGCCCGGCAACGGCGATGTGCTCGACGTCGAAATGCTCGATCAGTTGTGCGAGCGAGAGCATCTCCTCGCCGTCCGTGGCCGACCCCATCAGCAGTCCAAGAAAATTCAACAGAGCCTCGGGAACGTACCCCATGCGCTCGTAGAACAGAATGCTGGTCGGATTCTTGCGTTTGCTGAGTTTGCTCTTATCGGGATTTCGCAAGAGCGGCAGGTGCACGAACACCGGCGGCTCCCAACCGAAATACGTGTAGAGCAACAGGTGCTTGGGCGCCGACGACATCCACTCTTCACCGCGCAAAACGTGCGTGATTCCCATCAGGTGATCGTCGACGACGTTCGCGAGATGATACGTCGGCATGCCGTCCGATTTCATCAGCACTTGCATGTCGACCGTCGCCCACTCGAAGAGCACCGGGCCCCGGCGCACGTCGTGCACGACGGCCGTCCCGATATCGGGGACGCGCAGCCGGATCACGTACGGTTCGCGCTGCGCGCGGTCGTGCGACTCGGCCAGCGGTATCGCAAGACAGCGTCCGTCATAGCGCGGCGCCAGCTTCGCGAGGCGTTGCGACTCGCGCATCTCTTCGAGCCGTTGCGGCGTACAGAAGCAGCGGAATGCGTGGCCCTCGGCGAGGAGCCGGTCGACGTGTTCGCGATAGATCGCCGTTCGTTCGCTCTGACGGTACGGGCCGTTGGGTCCGCCGACATCCGGGCCCTCGTCCCACGAGAGGCCGAGCCAACGCAACGACGCGAGAATGGCGGATTCCGAGTCGGACGTGCTGCGCGCACGATCGGTGTCCTCGATCCGCAGCAAGAACTGGCCGCCGTGCTTCTTCGCGAAGCAATAGTTCACCAATGCGACATAGGCCGTCCCGACATGCGGGTCGCCGGTCGGCGAGGGCGCGATGCGCGTGCGCACCGGACGTTCGTCAGCCAACGTCGGCGCGTCTCTCGCCGCACTCGCGTTCGACGAACGCCACGATATCTGCCAGCGGTGCGCCGGGGGTAAAGATTTCGCGCACCCCGAGCCGCTTGAGCTCGGCGGCGTCGTCGGCCGGAATCGTCCCGCCGCCGAAAAATACGATGTCGTTCGCGTTCTGCTCGCGCAGCGCTTCGACGACGAGCGGGAAGAGCGTCATGTGCGCGCCCGAGAGGATCGAAAGACCGATGCCGTCGGCGTCTTCTTGGATCGCGGTCTGAACGATTTGCTCGGGTGTCTGGAAAAGCCCCGTGTAGATCACTTCCATGCCGGCGTCGCGCAACGCGCGCGCGATCACCTTGGCACCGCGATCGTGGCCGTCCAGCCCCGCCTTCGCGATGATGACGCGCAGCGGCCGAATCGCCGTCGTCGTCCCGAGTCCCGAATTCACGATATGTCGGTGTTCTCTACGAGGGCTGCGTTCACCGCGTCATAGCGCACGAGCTGCTCAGCGGTGACCGCCTGCGGGTCGGCGCCATCGTGCCAACCGCGGTACCACTCGGCGCTCCACGCAATCGCGTCGTCGAACGTCAGCCGCGGCCGCCACGCGAGCCGCGAACGTGCGCGCGAGGAATCGAGCAGCAGCGTCGCCGCTTCGTGCCGGGCGCCGTTCCCCTCGAGGACGTGCCGTTGTTGCGCACCCCACGTTTCGAGGAAGCGACCAGTCACGTCGGCCACCGTTCGAATGGATTCCTCGGACGGCCCGAAGTTCCAACCGGTTGCGGCGCCGCGGTCGGTCTGCAACCGTTCGGCGAGCAGCACATAGCCGGATAGGGCGTCGAGAACATGCTGCCAGGGGCGAACCGCGGCCGGGAAGCGCAGCACCGGTTCGCGGCCGTCGACGAGCGCACGCACGATGTCGGGCACGATCCGGTCACGCGACCAGTCACCGCCGCCGATGACGTTGCCGGCTCGCGCGGTCGCAACGGCGACGCGTTCGGAAAAATACGTCCGGCGATAGGCGGCCGTCGCAAGCTCGGCCGCGCCCTTGCTCGCACTGTACGGATCTTTGCCGCCCATCGGATCGATCTCGCGATACGGCCATTCCGATCCGGTGTTCTCGTAACACTTGTCACTCGTCACGATGACCGCGGCCCGCACCGACGGTGCGCGCCGGATCGCGTCGAGGACGTGCACCGTTCCCATGATGTTCGTTGCGAACGTCCCGACCGGATCTTCGATCGAAAGCAACACGATGGGCTGCGCGGCCAGATGGAACACGACGGACGGCGCGGCCGAGAGCAGCCACGTCTCGACTGCCGCTGGGTCGCGAACGTCGCCGAACGTCGAGTTCATGCGATCGCCGAGGCGCAGCAACGAAAAAAGATTCGGATCGCCCTCCGGCGGCAGCGCGAAGCCGCTCACGCGCGCACCCGCGCGCAGCAGCCACGAGCAGAGCCACGCACCCTTGAAGCCGGTGTGACCGGTCACGGCGACGGGCACGTCGCGCCAGACGCGCGTCAGAACGCAGCCGTTTCGGTGTGGCGTCCGAACACCGCAACCATCGCTTCGACGATCTCGCCTTCGGTCGCAAGCGCTTTGGCGGCATCGATCATCGGCGGTATCACGTTCTCGCTGCCGCGGCACGCGCGTTGCAACGCGGCGAGCGTCTCCGCGACGGCCGCTGCATCGCGTTCGGCCCGGACGGCTTGCACGGCGCGCGCCTGCCCGAGTTCGACCTCACGCCCGATCTTGAGCAAATCGATGCCGGTCGCTTCATCCTCGCGTTCAAACGCGTTGACGCCGACGATGATGCGGTCTTTCGTTTCCAACGAGCGCTGATACCGGTACGACGCATCGGCGATTTCGCGTTGAAAGAAACCCGCTTCGATCGCTTCGATCACCCCGCCGAACTCCGCGATTCGGCCGAAGTAGTCCTCGGCTTGGCGCTCGAGTTCGTCGGTGAGCGACTCGATGAAGTACGAACCGCCGAGCGGGTCGGCAACGTTCGTCACGTTCGTCTCATAGGCCAGCACCTGTTGCGTACGCAGCGCGATTTCCACCGACTTTTCGGTCGGCAACGCGAGCACTTCGTCCATCGAGTTCGTATGCAGCGATTGCGTGCCGCCGAGCACCGCGGCCATGGCCTCGTAGGCGACCCGCACGATGTTGTTCTCCGGCTGTTGCGCGGTCGCGCTGCAGCCCGCCGTTTGCGTGTGAAAACGCAGCGTCCACGAGCGCGGGTCGCGCGCGCCGTACCGCTCGCGCATCCGTCGCGCGTAGATGCGGCGCGCGGCCCGAAATTTGCAGATCTCCTCGAAGAAGTCGATGTGCGAGTTGAAGAAAAATGACAGCCGCGGTGCGAATGCGTCGACGTCGAGGCCGGCCTTTACGGCCGCTTCGACGTACGCGAACCCGTCGGCGAGCGTGAACGCGAGCTCCTGCGCGGCGGTCGATCCCGCCTCACGTATGTGATAGCCGGAGATCGAGATCGTGTTCCAGAGCGGCATCTGCGCCGTGCAGAATTTCAGCATGTCGACGATGACGCGCACGTGCGGCCGCGGCGGAAAAATCCACTCTTTCTGCGCGATGTATTCCTTGAGGATGTCTGCCTGCAGCGTCCCGCCGAGCGCAGCCCGCGGGATGCCCTTGTTCTCGGCGGCAACGACGTACTGCGCGAAGACGATTGCAGCCGGCCCGTTGATCGTCATCGACGTCGTGATCGCGCCCATATCGATACCGGCGAACAGCGTCTCCATGTCGCGCACCGAATCGATGGCGACGCCGCACTTGCCGACCTCGCCGAGCGCTTTGGGCGCATCGGAATCGTAGCCCATGAGGGTCGGCATATCGAACGCGACCGAAAGGCCGGTTTGGCCTTGCGCCAGCAAAAAATGATACCGCTCGTTCGTCTGACGCGCGTTGCCGAAACCGGCGAACTGCCGCATCGTCCATAGCCGGTCGCGATACATGTTCGCGTGAATTCCGCGCGTGTACGGGTAGCTGCCGGGCGCGGCGAGATCGCGGTCGCTATCTAGCTGCGCCGTGTCCTCGGGGCCGTACACCGCTTTGAGCGGAACGTCGGAGATCGTTCGATCGGTCGCGCCGGAACCCGGCCCGGTCCGACCCGATTCGATCATCTTTGCCACAGCCGACCGACGTTCGGCGGTACGGCGACGTTTCCTCAAACGCGGCATCAGCCGCGCAAAAACGTTTCCAGCGCGCCCGCGTATCGTTCGAAAGCGGTACGCACGAGCGCGTGACCCTCGCCGGCGAACACCTTGACGCGAACGTTCGGGCCGGCCGTCGCACGGACGGTGGTCAGATCGCCGGCTGAAACGACCGACTCCGTCGGGTCGGCGAGCATTATCAAGAGCGGCAACGGGTACTCGCGCAGCGCAGGACGCAGGTCCCAGCGCCCCGCGTCGGCACCGTTCTCTTCGCCCAGCGCGACCACCGAGGCGAGCGACATGTTTCGCATTGCATGCACCTTCGCGTCGATCTCGACCGCCGGCAATGCGATAAACATCTCGCGAATGACGTTCGCGCGAGCGTCCGGCGCGACGGTCAGCACCGGCTCGAGGTCGTCGACGAAGTCGGCGCGCCACGTCCCCGGCGCTTGATGAATCAGGGGGTCGACCGCGATGACGCGCTCGGCGCCGATACGCGGGCCACCGAGCAGAGCGACGGCGCCGCCCCACGAGTGACCGATCAACGCGTGTACGCGATCGCCGAGTGCATCCGCGACGGCGGCGAGATCGGCCACCGACCGTTCGAGCGTCATCGGCCCGTCGATGCGCGCCGAATCACCATGCCCGCGCTGATCGTAGGCGCAAACGCGAAACGATGCCGCCAAATATTCGGCGGTCCGCAGCCACGATCGGCGCGAACTACTGATGCCGTGCACGCAGAGCAGGATCGGGCCGCTCTCACCCCACTGCTCAAGCGTCGTCCCTTCGCCGTCGCCGAGCGCGACCGTCGTCGCCGTCGCGGCGAGCATCAACCGTCGCTGATGTTGACGGGACGGCGGTCTTGGAACGTCAATTCGGCGACGCCCGACTTATCGATGTCGCCGAGGCCTTCCGCGACGAGCAGATCGTACTGGTCTTTGGTCGCCTCTGCGAGCGGCAGATCGAGACCGACGTCGTGCGCGAGCCGTAAGGCGATGCCCGAATCTTTCGCCGCGTGTGCCGCAGAGAAGTACGTCTCGTGCTCGCGGTTCTGCATGTCGAGGCCGTCGGTCTCGAGCACGCGCGAAGCCGCTCCGGTCTGCGAAAAAACCTCGCGCAACATCGTGAGGTCGAGACCCAGCGCATCGCCGAGCCCGAGCGCTTCGGCAAGGCCCGCGGTGTTGATGTTCATCAGCATGTTTACCAGCGCTTTGACTTGCGCGGCCGATCCGGCTTCGCCGATCCAACGCATCGACGACGACATCTTTGCAAGTAGCGGTTCGACGGCCGCGTAGGCCGACTCGTCGCCCGCACACATCAGGTAGAGTTCGCCGTTGCGCGCCTGCGGAATCGAGCTGGCCATGCACGCTTCGATCGCGCGTCCACCCGCGTCTTCGATCAACTCGTCGACGTCGACGTGCACGTCCGGAGTGAGCGTCGCCGCATTGATGAAGATCTTCCCGCCGGCGCCGGTAAGCAGTGAGTCGCCGTTCGTCGCGTAGATGCCGCGCATCGCATCATCGTCGGTAACGACGGTGACGATCACGTCGCTCGCCGCCGTCACCGCCGCCAGCGTCTCGACGGCCGGCGCGTCAAGCTCCCCGGCGAGGTCGCGCGCCCGAACCGGATCGGCGTCGTACAGGGCGCTCACGGTGAAGCCGACATCGTTGAGACGGCGCGCCATGTTCGCGCCCATGCGGCCGACGCCGACAAAGCCGACCTTCTCGTTCATCGTCGACGCTCATTTGCTATCCGCGCGTCGGCTACTTCCGACTGCCTCGTCTGCTCGCCGTTATGACTCGAAGAACGCGGGTACGGAGACGCCATGTTGCGGCTGACGGAACGAATTCGCCGACGCCTCGCGCACGAAGGCCGTCGCCTGCGAACGTCGCTCTTGGAAATGTGGGTCCGTTACCGCCCGCTTCCGAAGGGCGGGCTGCCGCACGGATTGACGGGTCACGAGTTGGTCGTGTCGCTTACCTCGTATCCGCCGCGTTATAGCGCGTTGGTACTTACGCTGAAATGTTTGCTCGCGCAGCGAATGAAACCGGATCGCGTCGTCTTGTGGGTCGCCCGGGACGACGCCTCGATCGTACCTTCCGCCGTTCGAAAACTGACATCTCACGGACTCGACATTCGCGAGTGCGACGATCTCAAAGTCTTTAATAAGATCATTCCATCGCTCATCGCGTTTCCGGACGCATTCATCGTCACCGCGGATGACGACGTGATTTACGGACGAGATTGGCTCGGCGAACTCGTCGCCGCGTACCTCGCCGGGCCGCCGGCGGTTATCGCCCATCGAGCGCGGGAAGTTCGCTTTGAACCGAACGGACAAATTGCCTCATACGAAACCTGGCCGCTCAGTTCCGAAGGCTCGCGCTGGTCCGGACGTCTCATGCCGACCGGCGTCGGCGGCGTGCTTTATCCGCCGGGTTCGCTTCCCCCGGAAACGCGCGACGCCGACGCGTTCCGGCGTACGACCCCGACAAACGACGATCTTTGGCTTTTTTGGATGGCGCAAAAAGCGGGATACGTCTGCCGTCTCGTCGCCGATGTCAAGGAAATTCGGAATTGGGAGCGTTCGCAGATCGTTTCACTCTACTCGATAAACGGGGGAGACCTTGGCAGGAACGACAAGCAAATTGCGGCGCTTTGGAACGAGCACGGCGCGCCACGACTGATTGAGACGATCGTGGCTACAGGCCCTTGACGGTCGCGCGCACGCTTGCATGGCGACGCGGCTGATCCGTCACGCTCGACGCGCTGCCGAATTCGGCGAGCACGTCGTGCGCGGCCGCGTAAGGGTCGCCGGCGCCGCGCAAGACCTGCACGCGCGCATCGACGCGCCGCTCGAGCGCACCGAGCACGAGCCCGCGCACGCGATGCTCGAATGCCGCGCGGCGCTTCGACGCGAGCTCGCCCGATTCGCGCAAGTACGCGTCATGCGCAAGTATCGCGCTCCACAGTTCGTCGACGCCCTGTGCTTCACGCGCTTGCGTCGAGACGAGTTGCGGCACCCAGCCGCTGTAATCGAGCATTTCCATCATCGAGCGAATCTCGCGTTGCAGCTGCAACGCCATCGGGTGATCGCGTTTGTTCACCACGAACACGTCGGCGATCTCGAGGATGCCGGCCTTGAGCACTTGGACCGAGTCGCCCGATCCCGGCTGCAATGCGACAAGGGTCGTATCCGCGATCTCCGCGATCTCGATCTCCGATTGTCCGACGCCGACCGTTTCGACGAAGACGACGTCGAAGCCGAACGCATCCATCAGCGTCGTCGCATCAGCCGTCGCGCCGGCGACGCCGCCGAGATGCCCGCGGCTCGCCATCGAGCGAATGAACACCTTGGGATCCGTGAAATGCTCGGCAAGCCGGATGCGGTCGCCGAGCAACGCCCCGCGCGTGAACGGCGAACTCGGATCGACCGAGATGACACCGACGGATTTACCCAGACCGCGCGCGTACGTGACGAGCGCCGCCGTCAGCGTCGACTTTCCGACGCCCGGCGGCCCTGTGAGTCCGACCGTGAGCGCGCGACCGGCCCGAGCGTAGAGCGCGCGCACGAGCGGTTCACCCGTGCCGCTCTCGCAGCGCGTGATCGCACGCGCCAGCGCGCGCGCCTCGCCGCGTTCGAACGCCTCGAGCAGTTCATCCATTCCGGCCTTGCTTCGGAGCGGGCGCGCGGGTTCCCCAAGCCGATTCGAGGCATAGAGAGGGGTGATTCGTGTTCTCATCGTTCTGGTTGCCGCCGTTATCGTGCTCGCTACTCCCGTTACCGTTCACGCGCAAAACGGCGCCGCAGCGAGCCCGGCTCCGAGCGCGTCACCCGCAGCGCGCAAGCATCGGAAATTCCTCGAGCAAGGCACGCAAGTGATCTCGCTCGGCGTCGCGCCGGCAACGCGGATCACCTCGGAGTTTCGGCCGGGTTCGACACCGGCACGACCCGGCTTCGACCTTTGGCAAACAGGCGAGATGCGAATCATCGGTATCTCTTTCGCATCGTTCAACGACTATCGTGAAGTCGCGTACGATCATGTCACCGCCGAGCCGGTCACGACGGTCGGCGGCGGCGGATCGACGCTGGTACCGGCATTCGTCGTGCACCAGTGGACGCTCGAGAACGGCGGCGGTATCCGGGTCGCGCCGCACCTCTTCGTCGGACTCGCGACCGCGAATCGCCACCAAAACACCGGCTACCCGCCGCTCAACGGTATCGGTTATGTCGTGCTGCTTACGCCGAACACGCGTGCCGCGATCGCGCCGTACGGCTGGGTAAGCTACTACGGAAACATGAGCGGAAAATACGCGCTCGCCGATTTATCGCAAACAGCGCTGACGTATCGCGCCCTCCGGTATCGCGCCGGCGTCTTGTTCCAGGAACCCGGCACGCATTTCTATTTCGACGGCGGCGTCGACGGCGAATCGTTGCTCGGACGCACAAATGCGCCGAGCAACGTGCACGACTTCGCGTTGCGGCTGGGCTTGGGCATCCGCTTGTAAGCGTTCGAGGGACTGCGCCGCTCACACACCAAAGGCGCGCCGGATGGATTCCCACGGCTACTATCGCACACCAAGTATCAACGGATCGACGATCGTTTTCGTCTGCGAGGACGATCTGTGGAGCGTTGATGCCGGCGGCGGTATCGCGCGCCGATTGACCGCCGGCCCCGGGCCGAGCTCGCTGCCTCGCATCTCCCCGGATGGAACGCTCGTCGCGTACGTCGGCCGCGACGAGGGCAACCCGGAAGTTTACCTGCTGCCCGCGATCGGCGGACCGCCGCGGCGCCTCACGTTTCTCGGCAGCGATGCGCTGCATGTCAGCGGCTGGTCGAGCGACGGCAACGAGATTTACTTCACCTGCGACGGCGCGATGCCGTTCGTCAAAGAAACCGTCGCGTTCGCGGTCCATCGCGACGGCGGCGCGCCGCGGCGATTGCCGGTCGGTCATGCGATGTCCTTCGCGATCGCGGCGAACGGTGCGTTTCTCATCGGCAGGAACAACCTCGATCCGGCGCGTTGGAAGCGCTATCGCGGCGGCACCGCGGGACAACTTTGGATCGATCGCAGCGGCAGCGGAACGTTCGAACGTTTGGCGCGCGACGTCAACGGCAACCTCGTGTGGCCGATGTGGCTCGGCGAACGCGTCGCGTTTCTCTCCGACCACGACGGCATCGGGAACCTCTACAGCATCGCGCCCGACGGTTCGGATCTGCAGCAACTCACCGACGAACGCGAGTACTTCGCCCGTTTCCCGTCGACCGACGGAACGCGCATCGTTTACGCAGCCGGCGGCGACATCGTCGTCTATGATGCGAGCGCGCGAACGACGCGCCGGGTCGCGATCGACGCACCCTCGGCGGCACCGCAGACCGCGCGGCGCTTCGTCGACGCGGCCGATCTGCTCGAAACGTTCGTGCCCTCGCCCGATGGCAGCGCGCTCGCGCTCGTCTCTCGCGGACGGGCGTACACGATGCCGTTGTGGGAAGAAGCGGTTAGCGAACACGGTGACGGGGACGCGCGCCGGCGCGACGTCGTGTGGTTGCACGACGGAAAACGGATTGCGTACGTCGATGATGCAGCCGGTTACGAACGGATCGTCGTCGCGCCGGTCGATCAGTCGGCCCCCGCGTACGCGGTGACCGATGGCGACATCGGGCGCGTCACGGAACTCGTCGCATCACCCGCCGGCGACCGGCTCGCGTTCGCGAATCACAAACACGAGCTTCACGCGATCGACCTCGGAGCCGCGCCGCGGCTGCTCGATACGAGCGACGCGAGTCGTTGTACGGATCTCGCGTTCTCGCCCGACGGACGCTGGATCGCCTATGCGTGGTCGCCCCGCGCCGCGACGAGCATCGTGCGCATCGCCGACTGCGCGAGCGGCAACATCATCGACGCGACCGAACCGCTGCGCGAAGACCGCTCACCGGCCTGGGATCCGGAGGGGAAATATCTCTACTTCATCTCCGCGCGCGATTTCAATCCGGTCTACGACGCGCTCCAGTTCGACTTGAGTTTCCCGCAGGCCATGCGGCCATATGTCGTCTCGCTGCGCGCCGACGTCGCGAACCCGTTTACGCCGGTGCCGGCGTCGTTGCACAAAGCGAAAGACGATGACCGCGATGACGACGAGAAGGACGGCGACGATGCCAACCTGCCGAAGACTCCGGCGCCGATTGCGATCGACGCCGCCGGACTGCCGCATCGCATCCTCGCGTTTCCCGTCGAAGAAGGTTCATACGAACGCATCGCCGGTGTCAAGGGTCGCGCCCTCTTCTCTCGGTTCACCGTTCGCGGCATTAAGACGCGCGGCGATGACGACGACGAACACGCGGGCGGAACGCTGCAGGCGTACGACTTCGGGCAAGCGCGAAGCGCGGTGCTCGCTACCGATATCGACGACTTCGTCCTGGGAAACGATCATCGCACACTCGTCTACGCGTCGCACGGAAAACTCCGTGCGATCGACGCCGGCGGCGAGTTGCCGGATGACGATCCCGACGAGAAAGTCGCGACGGAAACGAACCGCCGCTCGGGCTGGCTCGACCTCGGCCGTATCGGCGTTCTCGTCGAGCCGGCGCGCGAGTGGACGCAGATGTTGCGCGAAGCTTGGCGGTTGCAGCGCGAGCAGTTCTGGGATCCGGCGATGTCGGGCGTCGACTGGCCGCACGTGCTCACCCGTTACGAAGCCTTGCTGCCGCGCGTTCGCACGCGGGCCGAACTCTCCGATCTGATTTGGGAGATGCAAGGCGAACTCGGCACATCGCACGCCTACGAGATCGGCGGCGACTTGCGCGTTCCCCCGCAGTACAAACGCGGATTCTTGGGCGCGGATTACCGCTGGGATGCGGCGCGCAACGGCTACCGTATCGACGCCATTCTGCGCGGCGACTCATGGAATCGCAGCGACGATTCGCCGCTCGCCGAACCGGGGCTCGACGTAGCGCCGGGCGACGCGATCGTCGCCGTCGGCGGCGTCCCGGTAACATACGAACGAACGCCGGACGAGCTGCTGGTTAACCGCGCCGGGCGCGACGTCGCACTCGACATCGAACGCGACGGCAAGCGGCGGCGCGTGCTCGTGCGCGCGTTGCGCGACGAGCGCATGTTGCGCTATCGCGCCTGGGTCGACGCGAACCGGCGGCTCGTGCGCGAGCGCACCGGCGGCCGCGTCGGGTACGTTCACATCCCCGACATGGGACCGTGGGGGTTCGCGGAATTCCACCGCGGATTTCTCTCCGAATTCGAACGCGACGCGCTGATCGTCGACGTGCGGTACAATCGCGGCGGCCACGTTTCGCCGCTGTTGCTCGAGAAGCTCGCGCGCAAACGCGTCGGCTACGATATCTCGCGCTACGGTCCGCCGGTCCCGTATCCGCCCGAATCCGTCGGCGGCCCGATGATCGCGCTGACCAATCAGTTCGCCGGCTCCGACGGCGACATCTTCTCGCACTGCTTCAAACTCTACGGGCTCGGCACGCTCGTCGGGATGCGCACGTGGGGCGGCGTCGTCGGGATCAATCCATATCACGAACTCGTCGACGGCACGACGACGACCCAACCGGAGTTCTCGTTCTGGTTCGCCGATGTCGGTTGGCACGTCGAAAACTATGGTACCGATCCGGACGTCGAGATCGATATCGCGCCGCAGGACTCCGCGGCGGGGATCGATCCGCAGTTGGACACGGCGCTCAGGCTGATCGGCGTGTCGCTCGCGGCGGCCCCATCCCGGCCCGCCTTTGCGCCGTACCCGAACCGCGCGCACCCTTCGGCAAGCTCAGGGTGACACGGCAAGCTCAGGGTGACACCACAAGCTTAAGGTGACGGAGTACCTCGTCATCCTGAGCTTGTCGAAGGACGACAAGCTCGGGTGACGCGACGAGCTCAGGGTGACACCGGGGGCACCGAAACGATTCGGGGCGTGCGCGGGTTTGACCGAGGGCCGGGGGCGTGGTATCATCCCCCGGCCGAAGCAGGGTCGAAAGGCTCTCACCGGATGCCCTCGGGCGATCCGGTCGCAACCTCAGGAGCCCGTCGGCACGGGTTCGTGACAAGCGGAGATGCTTCGGCGTCCCCGCCTTTTTGTTTCTCTATCAGGAGTTCAGCCCATAGCACGACCGTTACGCGTCAACGACCAGATCCGCATCCGCAGCGTTCGAGTGATCGACGATGAGGGGACCCAACTCGGCGTCATGCCGACCGAAGAAGCGCTTGGGATGGCGCGTTTCAAAGGTCTCGATCTCATCGAAGTTTCGCCGACGGCGGTCCCGCCGGTCTGTCGTATCGGCGATTACGGTCGATTGAAATACGAACAGTCGAAGAAAGACAAAGACGCGCGCAAGAAGCAGAAAAACTTCGAACTGCGCGAAGTGAAATTACGACCGAAGATCGATACCCACGATTACGAAGTCAAAGCGAAGATGGCCGAACGTCTTCTGCTCGACGGCGGCAAAGTCAAGGTGACGATCATGTTCCGGGGTCGCGAAATCACCTACACGTCGTATGGAAAACGTCTGCTCGATCGCATCTCCGTCGACCTCGCGAACACGGCGATCGTCGAGCGCGATGCGAAACTCGAAGGCAAGAACATGTTTCTCATCCTCGCCCCGCGCCAATCGCCGGTCGGGCCGCCGCGATTCGTTCACCACAAGGACGAAGCCGCTCCGACCGCCGCCGAGGCCGAGCACGTCGGCGAACATGTGGACGAGCACACGAACGATCACGTCGCAGAACCAGCTGAGGGAGCCCATGCCTAAGATCAAGACCCACCGCGGTACCGCCAAGCGGGTGAAAGTGAGCGCCAACGGCGTCGTCACGCATCGTCACCAGTTCAGCGGCTGCGGGCACATTCTCAGCAAAAAGACGCGCAAACGCAAACGGAATTTCCGCAAGGATCAGCACGTCTTCGCCGGCGATCTCAAGCGCTTCGCGCCGCAGATCCCGTATTTGCTTTAGTGGTGTAGGAGAACAGATCGATGGCACGGATCAAACGCGGCGTTCACGGCATCAAGCACCGCCGCAAGGTCATGAAGCTCGTCAAGGGCTTTCGCGCGGCTCGCCGCCGCAACTACCGCGTTGCAAACGAAGCATTGCTGCATTCGCTCTCGTACGCATATCGGGATCGCCGCGTACGCAAGCGTGATTTTCGTTCGCTGTGGATCGCCCGCATCAACGCGGCTGCACGCCGCGAGGGCCTTTCGTATTCACGCTTCATGGCGGGTCTCAAGAAGAGCGGCGTCGTCGTGAATCGTAAGGCGCTCGCCGATATCGCCGTCCACGATCAAGCAGCATTTGCACGTCTGATGGAAACCGCTAAGAACGCGATCGCGTCCGCCGCGTAACGTTAACGTTCGCTGAGTTCGCGCAACGCGTGCGTCGGAGCGGGTACGGTGCTTGCATGAAACATCGCGCACTCATTCTCGCTCTTTCTCTCGTCACGGCTTCCGTGTTCGCGCAGGCGGCAAGCGCACAGGTCTACGGAGCGGTCCGGTTCGGACCGCCTGCCCCCATCGTGGAACGCCGTCCGGTGCTGCCGGGGCCAGGCTACGCGTGGCGCCCCGGGTATTGGCAATGGAACGGCAACCGCTACGTCTGGCGAGGCGGCTACTATGTCCGGCGTCCGTACGGACGTACCGCATGGATTCCCGGCCACTGGGCCCAAAGTCCACACGGGTGGGTGTACCGCGAGGGCCACTGGAGTTAGGACGCGCGCACGCGCACGATCGCAACGATCCATCCGGCGCGTTCGAAATGCAGACGGACCAGAAGGGCGTCGTTCGCCTGCAGCGCGCTCTTCAAGCCGAGGGCGCTGAGATATGCACCGCCCGGCGCGAGCGTGACGGAACCGTGCGCCGGAACGACGATCGCCGGCTGGACGGTCGTGCCGTGCAACGTATCGTGTAACTCGACCGACGCCGCATTCGGGGTCGTCGCGCCGATCAGCCGGTCGGGCTCCTCGCCCGCGTTCGCAATCGTCGCGTAGATCGCACCGGCTCCGCTCGACGGCAAGGCCCAGGCGTCGGCGACCGTGACCGGACTCGCCGCGAGCGCGAACCCGGAGTTCGCGAGGAACAGCAGCGCCACGAACAGGCCGGCCGGTCGGCGAATCATGCAAGCACCGGTGAAATCTGCGTCATGCGTTACGTCTACGCCGCGCGGCGGAAATGTTCTGCTACGTCGCCGTCAGCGCGGCGAGCTTACGAACGGTGTTCCAATTGCGCGCCGTTCCGTTCGTCGCAAGATGCTTTTCGATCACCGCGTTCGTTAGACGTGAATCGCCGATGCCGTCGGGATACGTGATGTAGACGTTCGCACCGGCGGCGCGTACGGATTCACGTCCCCGGATCGCGGCGTCGAGCGCCGCGAGCGAGAGCGCGCCGGGAACCGTTTTGCAGCACATCACGACGAGATGCGCGGGATCGTGCACCGCTGCGTCCGGAAACGGATTCGCCTCAATCAAACGCGCCCACTCCTCGGCGGAACGGATGACGTAGTCGACGGTCACCGCGAATCGCTTCACCGTCTGCCCTTCCAAGAGCGGCGCGAGTTTCGTTCGAGCGATCGCGCTGCGGAAGACGAGGTTTCCGCTTTGCAGCAAGGTGCGCGGTTCGACCAGGCCGAGCTCGACGCACATCGCGCGCAGCGCGGGCATGGCAATCGAGTTTCGGCCGCCGACGTTGATCGCACGCAGCAACGCGACGTACGTTATCACGGATGCCATTCGCGGTCCGTTGCGACGTGTGCGCCGTCGATGATCTGCACGAGCGCCGTCTGAGCGAGACGGGCGGCGCTGCGAGCCGGTTCGATGATGTCATGCGACCAGGTCAGGCCGCGCAATCGGTGCACCGCGACCGACGCGCCGGCGGTCCGCCAATCGCGCGCGAGGCGAAGCGCGGTGCGATTGTTGACCGACGACTCGCGCTCGTTGAGCACGACGTCGATCGCGCGCGCGAACGGCGGCCGGTGTGCGCTCGCGCGTGCCGCATCCGCGATGCTTATTCCCGTCGCGAGCGCGCGTAACGGATAACGCGGGTAGCCATGCGCCGGCTCGAGGTTCGCGCGCAGAACGGGATTCCACCAGAAAAACAGATCCGGCATCGCCGCCATCATACCGATCAACAGCGGGTGCAGTTCATGCGGAACGCTCGCGATGCCGAGAAACGGCGCGACCGGAACGATCCGCGCGACGGCCGGCACGCGGCGTGCCGCGTCGATCGCGAGCGTCGCGCCGAGCGAGTGACCGGCAATCGTCATCTCTTCGTTCATGGCGGCGACGGCATCGACGATCGCGCGTACGTCGTCGATCAGCGCCTCCGGATGCAACCGTCGCAGCACCGGCGTCATCCGATCCGCGTAGCCGTGCAAGAGCAGTCGCGGGATAACCACGGTGCGGCCGCGCGCCGCAAGCTCGGCGGCCACGACGCGCCACGCGGGCGGGCTCGCGGTCAGCCCGTGCAACAGAACGATTGCGCCGGCACCGGGGCGCCCCGCCAACACCTGCGAGCGCATCGCCGGCGCAACGTCGACATCGGCGTCGTCACGCGCGGCGAGATACGCTACGAGGTCGTCGCGCGCGCGGTCAACGCCCACAATACCGATATCTGCGTCTTTGCGTCCGGCAATTCGTCGCGTTCGATCATCTCAAAGAGCCGTGATACCGGGAAGGTCGCGATTTCGATATCTTCCGACGCATCGGGTTCCGGCTCGCCGGCTTCCCAGTCGTCGGTCACGAAAAAGTGCAACAACTCGCTGCAGAATCCGGGCGCCGAATACGCCGACCACAGCCGCCGCATCGAACGCGCGCGGAAGCCGGTCTCTTCACGCAATTCGCGCACCGCGGCGTCGTGCGGTGACTCACCGGGATCGATCCCGCCCGCGCACACTTCCCAGGTCTGTTGCTCGAGCGGATGACGGTACTGGCGCACCAGCACCATCTCGTCGCGTTCCGGCTGCGCGATGACGACGACGGCGCCGCTGTGTTCGACGACCTCCCACCGGTGCGTTCCGGTTCCGGTGGCCACGGTGTCGATGCGCAGATTCACGACGTTGCCGTCGTAGATACGCCGGGATTCGAGAATGCGCATTTATGGCACGACCGTGTTGGCGAGTTCTTCGAGCGCGGTCGGATGGTGCGGCTCCCAACCCAATTCGCGGCGCGCTTTCTGCGAGGAAATCTGCAGATCGAGAGCGAGCGCCTCGGCGAAACCACCCATCTGCGCGCGAGCGTTCTCGAGCGTGATGTATTCGATCGTCCCATCGCCGCCGCCCGAGCGCGATGCGGCACGCGCCAGCTCGACGTAGGGCACCGAGGCGCCGCTCTGCGCATTGTAGACGCCGCCCGCTCCGGGCTGCTCGACGGCGGACGCGTAGAGCTCTGCGAGCGCATCGACCCGCACGAGCGGCCAGCGATTGGCGCCGTCGCCGACGACGCGAAGGGGTCCGGGCGTAGCCTGCGCGACGAGGCGTCCGACCATGCCGCCGCCATCGCCGAAGACGACGCCCGGCCGGACGACGATCGCCCGAATGCCGCGAGCCGCCGCAGCGAGCACCATCTGCTCGTGAGCAGGGCGCCATGCGACGATTGCGAGCGGCGCGAGCGGCGCATCTTCATCGACGATCGCGTCGCCTCGGTCGCCGTACACCCATGCGCCGCTCGTGTAGACGAAGGCGTGACCGGTCGGGGCGACCGCCAACATCCGCTCCAGCGCGCGCCGCTCGCGCGCGATGTCTTCCGGCCCGGCGACGCCGCAGGCGTGCACGGTCGCGTTGTGCTCGCGTGCGGCGAGCTCGATCACGTCGAGATCGTCGAGCGAGCCGTGCACCGTCTCCGCGCCCAGTGCGCGAACCGTCGCTGCCGCCGCGTCGCTCCGAACGAGGCCCGCGACACGATGTCCGCGTAGCCGGAGCTCCCGAACGACCGCGCGGCCGATGAAGCCGCTGGCTCCGGTGACGAAGATTCGCATCAATTTCCTCCGGCGGTGCGGCTTCGTGCCGCAAGCGTTATGAGATCGAAAACGACGGCGACTTCGGCGGCGACGATGCACGATCCGAAGACCCAGCGCGCCGGCGCGAGCACCGCCCACAGCGCCAGCACGGCCGCGCAAAAATACGCCCCGGCCTTGGTCACCTCGACACGAACGTCGGGGGACGCGGGGTCATAGGCGGCGCGCAGCTCGCGAACCGCGATGAAGACGAGCGCGGCGGCGAGCAGCGCCCCCCAGGTTTTGTAGTGGCCGAGCATCACGAGCAGTTGGCGTCCGCCGATCGCGATCAACAATGCGATCGCACCCATCGCAATCATCTCGCCCTTCCGTCGCATCCGGCCGCATCGCTTCGGCAAGGCCGCGTCGAGTCCGCCGTGAAGGTCCGGCGGTGCCGACCATCCTGAGCCCGCAGAATCCGCGCGTGGCGCAAGCGCGGGAACTCCTCGACGGGAGCGGCCGCCGCCGGCACGGGCGCTTCCTCATCGAAGGCAGGACGCTGCTGGCGGAGGCGCACGGGAGCGGACTCTCTATTACGGCCCTCTACGCCACAGCCGCCGCTGCGGAGCGCGACGTCGCCCTCATCGGGCCGCTCGAAGAGGCCGGCCTGTCAGTCTTCACGCTACCGGAAAAGGCCATCGCCCGGCTCTCGGACCTCACGACACCGCCGGGGCTCGTCGCGGAGGTCCGGTTGCCTCGTGCGAACCTCGCCGAGGTGATGGGAGGAAGCGGGCCCGTCCTGCTGCTTGCCGGCATCAATGACCCGGGGAACGCCGGCGCCCTCGTGCGATCCGCGGAAGCATTTGGCGCCGCCGGCGTCCTGGCCATGCCCGGCGGCGTTGATCCATTCGCTCCGAAAGTCGTCCGCGGGGCCATGGGCTCACTGTTTCGGCTCCCGGTCGCCACGGTGAATGCGGAGGACGTCATTGCCGCCGCGGCCACCGCGGGCCGTCCGATCGTCGCAGCAGATCTGACCGGTGAACCGCTCTGGGGCGCCGAGCTTCCCACGAACGCGGTCGTTGCCGTCGGGAACGAACGTCACGGCGTGGGCGCATTTCTGCCGCGCTGGGACCGCGCGGTCCGAATCGAGCAAGGCGGCCGAGCCGAAAGTCTGAACGCCGCCGTTGCCGGAAGCATCATTCTTTACGTCGTGTCGCGTCGCGCGTGAAAAGTCAAGTCTTGGCGACCTGGTTCACAGGCGGTATACTCCGCTCAAGTTTCGCGAAAAACGCAGCAATGACAGAGAGGAATCGACCACCGATGCGCACCTCGGAGCTCTTCTGGAAACTGTTCGCCTCCACCGGATCGGTCAACGCGTACTTGGTTTATCGGCGATTGAACCCGACGGCCGCCAGCGCCTGAGCTTCCGCCGCAACACCACGAAACGCCCGGTCGAAGGACCGGGCGTTTCGCTTTGTCCAACCTGAGCGTCCGGGATGACGGACCTTGATTCGACCATCGCGGTGCTGGAAACGCGGCTTGCGGCCGCGCTGAACGCCGTCACCGACGAGCGCGCACTCGAGGAGATTCGCGTCGTATTTCTCGGCCGCAGCGGCGAGGTGACGACGATCCGGCGAGGGATCGGCACGCTGCCACCGGCACAACGTCCGACGGCCGGCAAAGTGATCAACGCGGCCGTCGAACGAATGGAAACGGCGCTCGCGAACAGCGCGGCGCGCCTCACCCGTGCACAACTCGACGCGCAACTCTCGGAAACGATCGACGTGACGCTGCCCGGGCCGCCGGCGCGCATCGGCTCGATCCATCCGATCCGGCGCGTGATGATGGACGTCGGGCGCTACTTCACGCGTCACGGATTCGCGGTCTTGCAGGGCCCCGAAATCGAAACCGACGCGAACAATTTCGACGCGCTCAACATCCCGCCCGACCATCCGGCGCGCGAGGGACTCGACTCGTTTTATCTGCGCCCCGATCTCGTACTGCGAACGCATACGTCGCCGATGCAAGTGCGCGCAATGCGCGAGTCGGGGCCGCCGATCGCCGTCATCGTGCCCGGCAAGGCATACCGCCGCGACGCGGTCGACGCGCGACACCTCTATGCGTTCCATCAGGTCGAAGGATTGATGGTCGGTGAAGGCATTCACTTCGGTCATCTCAAGGGCGTGCTGACCGGGATGATGCGCGAGTTGTTCGGACCCGTTCAAGACGTGCGTTTCCGGCCGTCATTCTTCCCGTTCACCGAGCCGAGCGCGGAGATCGATACCACCTGTCCGGGCTGCGCCGGCAGCGGCCAGCGCGAGGGCGCGCAATGCCGCACGTGCGGCGGCTCCGGCTGGATCGAAATCGGCGGCTCGGGCATGGTTCATCCGAACGTCCTGCGCACCGTCGGCTACGATCCGGCCCAGGTCTCGGGTTGGGCGTTCGGCTGCGGGCTCGAGCGGATCGCGATGGTGCGTTACGAGATGAACGACATCCGCGACTTCGTCGAAAACACCCCGTCGTTTCTCGAGCAAAGCGCCTAATGCGCGTTCCGATCGGGTGGCTGCGCGACTACGTCGATTTGCCGCGCGAGAGCGGAACGATCGTTTCGCGACTTGCGGCGCTCGGATTTCCGGTCGATGCCGTCGAGACGCGCCCGACGATCAGCGGGGTCGTCGTCGGGCGCATCGAGCGTATCGAGAAGCATCCCAATGCCGACCGTCTGCAAATCTGCACGGTCGACGGAGGGCGCGAACGCAAACTGATGATCGCGACCGCCGCGACGAACGTTGCCGAAGGGCAGGTCGTGCCCGTCGCGACGATCGGTGCAAAACTGCCGGCGCTCACGATCGAGCCGCGAACGATGCGCGGCATCGCCTCGGAAGGCATGCTGTGCTCCGGCGGCGAGCTCGCGCTCGAAGCGGAGTGGTTCGAAGACGGTATCATGCAACTCGACCGCGACATGCCGATCGGTGTCGACGCGGTGACGTTGCTCGGTCTCGACGACCCGGTCCTCGATGTTGACGTGACGCCGAATCGCGTCGACGCGTTCTCGATGCTCGGCCTCGCTCGCGAGCTCGCAGCGTCGTTCGGCGTCGCGCTGCGCGAACCGCCGGCCGTCGCCGCGATCGCGGGAACGAGCGGCGACGTCCGCGTGACGCTCGAAAGTCTCGACTGCCGCCGCTATGTCGTGCAGCGCGTCGGCGGGCTTGCCGTCCGCACGGCACCCGCCTGGATACGCGTGCGCCTCGCGCTCGCGGGTCAACGCCCGATCAACAACCTGGTCGACATCTCGAACTTCGTGATGCTCGAAACGGCGCAGCCGCTGCATTTTTTCGATTACGCGAAGATTGCGAACGCGCACATCATCGTCCGCGACGCGCGACCGGGCGAAACGCTGACGACGCTTGACGGCACGCAACGCTCGCTCGACGCGACGGCTCTAGTAATCGCCGACGAGCGGCAAGCGACGGGTCTGGGCGGCTTGATGGGCGGGATGGTCAGCGAAGTGAATGCCGGCACGACCGAGATCGTCATCGAGAGCGCGAACTGGTCGGGCCCCCGCATTCGCCGCATGAGCGTCGCCCTCGGCCTACGCACCGAGGCGTCGACACGCAACGAAAAGACGCTTGCACCGGCCTCGACGGACGACGGCGCGGCGCGCGCCGCGTTTCTGCTCGCCGCCGAGGGCGGACACGTTCACGCGCCGCTGCCGTACGGCCAAGGGCTCTCGCCGCCGCCGGCGATCGTGCTGCCGAAGGGCGACGTCCTGCGATTGCTCGGTTTTGCGCTCCCCGACGACGCGGTCGCAGGCGCGCTGCGGTCGTTGGGCTTCGACGTCGCCGACGGCGCCGATGCGTTCGCGGTAACGGCGCCGCCTTGGCGCACCGACGTTGCAATCGCGGCCGATCTCGTCGAAGAGATTGCACGCGTCGTCGGCTACGATCGGCTCGCCGCTGCGATGCCGGTCGTCCTCGATCAACCGTTGAACAGCGCCGCGTTCGAACGTGACAACGCGATGGCGCTGATGCTGGCCGGGCTCGGCTTCCGCGAGTGCATGACGCTCGGGCTCGAACCCGGATCGATCGCCGAACGCGATCGTGCCCTCGGCCTGGACGTTCCCGCGCCCGTGCGGATAACGAATCCGCTCTCCGAGGACCAGCGCTATCTGCGCTCGACCATGCTCCACGCGCATCTTGCCATGGTCGCGCGCGATCGGTTGCGTCCGTACCGCATCTTCGAGATCGGACACATCTTCACGGACACGCAGAGCACGCCCGTCGAAACGAACGTCGCAACGATCCTCGCGGCGACGCAGCGCGTCGAGGAACCCGCGTGGCGGAGCGCGCCGTTTCTCGCGCTTGCATCAGAGGTACTCGGCGCCGTGCGTCGCCTGATCGGACGCGATGCGGCGCTGGTCCGTGCAACGCCGCTCTATCTGCATCCGGGCAAGAGCGCCGACATCACGATCGACGGGACGCGGGTCGGAAGCATCGGGCTCGTCGATCCGCGACTCATCCGCGTGTATGCGATCGACGACGACGTCGTCGCCGCTTGGATCGACATCGATGCGCTGCCGCAGCGCGTCAACATGCCCGTCGTCGCGGCGTCCAGATTTCCGGCCATCGAACGCGACCTCGCCTTCGTTCTCGCGCCCGATGTGCCGGCGAGCGCGCTCGCCGCTGCTGCACGCGCGCACGAGAACGTTTCGGACGCGCGCGTCTTCGACGAATACCGCGGCGCGCAAATCGATCTCGCAAAAAAATCACTCGCGTTGCGCGTCACGTTGCAGCGCGATGACGCAACGCTGACCGACGCGCAAGCCGACATTGCCATCGCGTCGATCGTGGCCGATATGCGCGACCGGTTCGGCGCGACCTTGCGCGGGTGACGGACTGGCCGGATCTCACGATCGGCGGAGTCACGCTTTTCTTCGCAATCAAAGGGTTCCGCAACGGCTTTATCGCCGAACTTGCCGGGCCGGTAGCAATCGCGATCGCTGTTTTCGCCGCATTCCGTTATCCGGGGTCGTTCGACGACGCGATCGGCAACGTCATACGGCTCGGGCGTGGCCCGGCGCATGCGGCCGGCACCCTGATCTTCGCCGTCATCGTGTACGCGATCGTCGTCATGCTCGCATGGATATTGGGTCGCATTGCGTCGCTGCCGGGCGTCAACGTGATCAACGGTGTTGCCGGGGCGGTTGTCGGCGCGGGAAAGGCAGTGCTCGCGCTATGGGTCGTGCTGTACGTGACGCTGTTCTTTCCGCTGAGCGCGGACGTGCGATCCGCGCTCCATAACGCACCGCTCGTCGCAATGCTCGTGCAATCGAATGCCGGTGTCGACGATACGGTGCGCAAGTTGCTGCCGTGGTTCATGTTCCCGCCACTCGAACCGTTCTTTGCGCGTCATCACGCCTGAGGTTTATAACGAGCCGCTAATAGGTGAAGCCCAACGATGTACAGCACACGTAAGCAACGGATGATTGTGGGGAACCAAATCGATCATTTAACGCACGAGGCAGATATAATGCAGAGCGCGGTCGGCAAATTCTGTTTTGCTGAAGAGTTCGACAGCGGGCCGCATACGCGGTCGTTTGCTGCGACACAAGTCCATCAGCACGGAACGCCGTACGTTTTGGTCGTCGGTCGTGACGGCGCAATCGTCTTCGCCGATCGCCGGCACGGGTGGCGCGATCTTCTTTCGCTCATCGGTCCGGCAAGCGGAGAACGGCTTCCCGATAAGCTCTCGCGGGTCGTGATGCGTCATCACGCCAACCCGCCGATCGAAGCCGCCGCGACCGTGATGATCGTCGATGGTGACGTCGTCGTGAGCGTCAACGCGCTCGACGGTGACGAATTGTTTGCCTGTTCACTCTGGCGCTTTCAACGCGCGCGCGCACTCGAAACGGCCCGGCGTCGCTACTTGCTTACTAACCGAGAGTGCGAGCTTCTCGACCGCATTCTGCACGGAGAATCGTCGGCGGAGATCGCGCGCTTTCTCTCGATTTCTCTCGCAACGGTCGAGTGGCACACGAAGCGTTTGCTTTTAAAAACGGACTCGCAGAATCGCACCCAGATGGCAACGCGCACCATCGGTTGGTTGCCCGATCCTTCCTAACTTGGTTACCCGATCGACCTAAAGCAAGGGTGAAAGTTTGTTGCGGTAAAGGTCGCACCAAGCGGCACTTGCAGACCTACCGGTAACGGTGGTCTGTCCTCGTCAGGGGGCACGCTATTGTGGCCTTAGCACTATCTTGCGAGGGACACATGCGCGGACAACGCGTCGCTCTCATCGCGGCTACTCTCGCCTTCACCGTAGTTGTAGCTGGGCGAGCGGAAGCAGCGTTGCATCCCGGCGATAAGGTTACAGTGGTCGTCTACAATCACCCGGAGCTTTCGGGCGATCATATGGTCGACGCATCGGGGAACGTTTCGGTCCCAATTGCGGGCACGGTGTCGGCACTCGACGTCGAGCCCGACGAACTAGCACGCCGCGTTCGCGTACGGCTCTCGCCGTACGTTCGGTACGCCGCCGTGAACGTTCAGTTAATGACGCAGAACACGTCGATTTTTGTAGCGGGCGGCCCGATCGGTGTGATCAACTATGCGCCCGGCATGACGGTCGCGAGCGTCGTCGACAGCTTGAATGAAGCCGTTTCACAACCGCTGCCGGATACAAAGAACGAGCAGACGATCTCGCGCCACAACGTTTCGCAAAGCGCCCTCGATTTAGAAAACGGTCCGATCGATTTTCATCGCGTTCGCCTCATGCGCGACGGAAAGTCGCTTGGGCCCTACGACGTTCTCGCGCTGCGTGCCGCGGGCGACCCGGGGCCGGGTCTGCAGCCCAACGACACCATTGCTCTCGCGAACAAACCGGTTCCGGTCAACATCTCCGGAGCAGTCGAGCGACCTGGGACGGCGTATTTAAACACCAACGAGCCGCTCTCCGAAGCGGTCTCGCAGGTGGGCGGCCTCGCGGACAGCTCGCGTGAGTCGGGACTGATCTTGTACCGAGGCGGCCAACCGACGCAAGTGTCGATCGGCGGCCCGGAGTTCTCGCAACCTGCCCAGCCCGGCGACCGGCTCGTCGTTCCGCGTGCTGTTCGCGTCGACGTTATCGGCAACGTCACGAAGCCGGGCGACACACTGTTGCGCGGCAACAACACCCTCGTCAGCTCCATCTATTACGCCGGCGGCCCGGCCAAGTATGCCAATCTGAAGGCGGTCACGCTGATCCGCGGCGACTCGCGCACGCAGTACGACCTGACCCGCCTTCAGCACGGCGCGACGGGCGATAACCCGGTGCTGCAGGACGGCGACGTCGTGCAAGTTCCGCAGGGAAGCACATTCGAGTGGAGCCAGGTTTGGAGCGGACTGGGCACTCTCGGCCTCTTCGGGATACGTCTGTGAGCAATCACGCGCCGCGCGTTCACTTTCGTGAAAACCATAACTATCGGCGCGCTCGCCGCGTCTTCGACTTGACGATCGCGTCGCTCGCGCTCGCCGCGGCGTCGCCCGTCTTGCTCGCCTCAGCGTTCGCGATCAAGCTGGAGGACGGAGGGCCGGTGCTCTTTCGTCAACAGCGCGTCGGACGATACGGCAAGCTCTTTACGATCTACAAACTGCGCACGATGCGCTCGACTGACTGCGGTGACGCGCTCAAGCCGACCGGCGGCGCCGACACACGGATCACGACGGTCGGGCGCTTTCTGCGCAAAGCATCGATCGATGAGTTGCCGCAACTCTTGAACGTCCTGCGCGGCGACATGGCCATTGTCGGACCGCGACCCGAAATGCCTTTCATCGTACGCAAGTACGAGAAATGGCAGCACCTGCGTCACCTCGCGAAGCCCGGTGTAACCGGGCTTTGGCAGACGACGTGCCGCTCCACGGTGCCACTCCACAAACCGGAAGCGACACATATCGACCTCGAGTACATTCGCACAGCCTCGATGGCGACCGACGGACGAATCGTGCTTCGCACATTCCGCGCGCTGGTCTCCACGCAAGGCGCTTATTAGGAGCCTTTGGTGAACCGCAAGAACGTCTGCATCATGGGAACCGGCTACGTCGGGATGGCGAGCGCGATCGGCTTCGCCGAACTCGGTCACGCCGTGACGGGTTACGACATCATCGCGGAACGCATCCGCGGATTGCAGCGCGGCGTGACGCCGTACCGCGAAGTGGGAATCGAGGAGGCGCTCGAACGTCACCTCAACGCCGAACGCATCGCGTTTCATGAAGAACTCGAACCCGCAGCGTGCGATGCGGATTACATCATCGTCGCCGTCGGAACGCCGTCGCTCCCCGACGGTTCGGCCGATCTCTCGGCGGTCTACAGCGCGATCGAAGCCCTCGCACCGATCGTGAAAAACGATGCGGTCATCGTGTTGCGCTCGACCGTACCAGCCGGGACGACCGAACGTCTGGCCGACACATACGACTGCACGTTCGTCTATGCGCCCGAGTTTTTGCGCGAAGGTGCGGCGCTCCACGACTTCCTCAATCCGGACCGCATCGTCGTCGGCGCCGGCGCCGAACATCACGCACGCGGATACGCGGCGCTACTCGAATCGCTCGGCCGTCCGTCGATCGTGACGACTTATCGCAACGCCGAATTGATCAAGGGCTTCTCGAACGCGTTTCTCGCACTCAAGATCAGCTTTGCCAACGAAGTGGCGAACTTCTGCGATGCCGTCGATGCCGACGCGCTAGCGGTTCTGCGCGGTGTCGGGCACGATCGTCGCATCGGCACGGCTTTCTTAGCGCCGGGCATCGGCTTCGGCGGTCCGTGTTTCGAAAAAGACGTCAAGTCGCTCCATCATGCCGCCGGCGGTCTCGAAGTCGGGCGCGAGCTGCTGGCGGCGACGCTCCGCGTCAACGAAGCGCAGCCCAAACACATCGTGAACATGCTCGAACAAGAACTCGGTGATTTGAACGGCGCGCGCGTCGCGGTTTGGGGGTTGGCGTTCAAAGCCGGCACCGACGACGTCCGGGACTCGTTGGCGATCCGCATCGTCGACGACTTGATCTCGCGAGGCGCACTGCTGCTCGCCTACGATCCGGCCGTGACCGAGCCGCATGCCGAGGTGCACTGTCACCTGTCCCGCTCGCCGATCGAAGCGATCGAAGGCGCCGATGCGCTGCTCGTGCTCACCGAATGGGACGAATTTGCGACGATTTCACCGTATGCAATCGCCAAGCATCTTCGACGGGGTGTCGTTGTCGATGGCCGCAACATCCTCGATCCTCAAGCGGTCGCGGATGCCGGTTTGAAATACCGAGGCGTCGGGCGTCGTCCGATGTCCGATCTCCCGCTTGCCAACGTCAGCTAAGGACCCTGCATGAATCTCGGATCGCTCGCCCAGGTCGTTTGGCGGCAGCGCGTTGTCGTTGCCGCCGTTCTCCTTATCGGCCTCGTGTGTTTCGGCTTCGCCCTTTCCAAGGGGAAGAAGTACAGCGCCTCTTCGGTCATCCTTGCCGGCAGTGATTCGTCGACGAACGCCGCGGTTTTGGATCCGACGAAGAATCCGATCGAAAGCGCAATAAGCGCGACCGATCTTCCGATGCTGCTGCACAGTTCGACGGTCCTCAAGCGGGTTGCCGAAGAATTGAAGCTCACGCCGGAACACGCGGAGAAACTGGGCGGCAACATCAAAGCGAAAGCATCGGGAGCTGCCGCCGTGCCGATCACGGTGACGGATACCACCGCCGACCTCGCAATCGCCGAAGCGAACGCACTCGCACGCGAATTGCAGCGTTTCGAGCAAGAGATCGCCGAGTCACGCTATGACCTGCTGATCAGCGATCTGCGCAACCAGCTCAGCGGGGAGCGTACGACGCTCGGAAACCTCGATCAGAAGATCGCGTCGCTGACATCGGCGGACCCGTATATCTCGGACGTTAACGGTACGGCGGCGATCAACACGAGCCTGGTCGCGCTCGAGACACAACGCGACACCGTGCGTACGCAGCTGATGGGTGACTCGGCGGCGGTCGTGAAAGCGGCCGAGCGTCCAACGCTCACGCGCGATCTCGCACGCAAGGAAATCGTCCAAAACGATCCGGTCTTCCAGAGCCTGCGTACGCAATTGGGTAAAGATCTTGCCGCGTACAACCAGCAAAAAGCGCAATACTCGCCGAGCTTCCCGGGCCTGCCCGGTGCCCAAGATCAGGTAAAACGCGAGAGCGTCGACTTGAGCGTCGCCACCGCCGAAGCGACGAAGAATCCCGGCCAGAGCGCGTCGTATGTCGCAGCCGAACTCGACCAAAATAAGGCGCAAACCACGTATGCCAGCGATCGTTCGCAACTGCAATCACTCGATACGGAGATCGCGAACTTGACCGCGCACCTGACGTCGAGCCGCGACGAGAACGTCGCGCTGAGCACGCTGCGCCGCGAACGTGAAGCGGGAAACCAGGCGTACGCGCAGCTTTCCGATCGGCTCGCGCTCGCGATCGCGGACCGTTCGCAATCCGCGTCGGTCAACTCGATCGTTCTCCTCGATAATGCGACGTCGGCGAGTCCCACCATGCTCTCTCGTCCGGAAGTGATTTTCGCCGCCATGGCCATCGCCTTCAGTTGGCTCGCTATCTCACTGGCGTTCCTCGTCGACCAATCCGACGGGCGTCTGCGGACCCGTACATCGGTCGAAGAACTCTACGGCAGCCCCGTCCTGACCAACGTTACGTAGGAGCACCGAACATGCTTGAGCTTAAAGAAGATTTTCGCATCCTTCGCGTTCGCGTTGAAGACCAGGCACCCATTCCATCGGTTGTCGTCGTGAGTTCGGCGCTACGCGGCGACGGGGCGTCGTACGTCGCGAGCGGTCTTGCTCGCGCGTTCGCCGAGTTTCGTCACCGTACGCTCTTGATCGATGCACACGGCAACGATGCCGGCGCAATGGACGAACTCGGCGGCGCCACGACGCCGCGTCTCAGCGTGCGCGCGATGTTCAGCGAAGACGCGACCGAGAACGTCGCGACGACGCTCGAATCGCTTCGCGCTCAGTACGACGTCGTCGTCATCGACGCACCGCCGCTGCCAAATTCCAGCCTCGCGCTGTCGCTGGCACGGGCGTCGGACGGCGTGATCCTCGCCGTGCGGCTCGGCCGTCGCAAGTCAACCGCAGACGCTGAAATGATGCGCTTGCTGACCGATCGCCGTATCCTCGGCGTTGTCACGACCAACCGCCAGAGCCGACCGAACGCGCCGGTTCGTACCTTCGTGCCGCAGCCCGTGGCCGAGATGTTCAACCGTCTGCTCGCGCCGGCGCGGCGAGCCGCGAAGACGCTCCGCTAACGATGGCAATTCTCGTTACCGGCGGTGCCGGCTTCCTCGGAAGCCACCTGACGGATCGGCTTGTCCGTGACGGCGAACACGTCGTCGTGGCCGACGATCTGTCGACCGGACGGCTCGCGAATCTCGAGCGCGCACTTGCCAGCGGGAACGCAACTTTCGTGTACTGCGACCTCTCGGCTCCGGCCGATATGGTGCGCGACACGCTCGCAGCGGCAACGGACGAACCGTACACGTACGTCTTTCATTTGGCCTCGCCGGCCAGCCCCGTCGCATACGGCATGCATCCGTGGGCAACGCTCGCGGTCAACGGCATCGGAACGATGACGCTGATCGATTTTGCGATCGCATGTGGAGCAACGATGCTTTTCACATCAACGTCGGAAGCATACGGCGATCCGCTCGTTCACCCGCAGCCTGAGACCTACTTTGGTAATGTCAATCCGGTTGGTCCGCGTGCGTGCTACGATGAAGGCAAGCGCTTCGGTGAGGCGGCGATGTCGGTGGCAATTCGCGAACGCGGCCTCGACGGGCGTATCGCGCGGATTTTTAACTGCTACGGACCGCGCATGGACGTCGAAGACGGACGGCTCGTCCCGTCCTTGATGGCCGCCGCTCATGCCGGACGGCCGTTGCCCATCCACGGCGACGGGACACAGACGCGCTCGATGACGTATGTCGACGATCTCGTCGACGGTCTCGTGCACGTCGCCGGCCTCAACGGCATCGGGAGCCTGCCCGTCAATCTCGGAAGCGAACAAGAACTCAGCGTGTCGGATATCGCGCGCGCGGTCGCCGAGATCGCCGGAATCTCGTATCGTACGGAGATGTTACCGGCGCGTCCGGAAGATCCCAAACAACGCCGCCCGGATACCACGCGGGCACGCTCGCTGGGCTGGAGCGCCACAACTCCGTTACACGACGGATTACGCAGCACGTACGCCTGGCTTCTCGGCGACGCGTTGCTCTACGCATCGTAACGAGCGCGGCTGACGTGACGGCGATGATGACGTCTCCCGAAGTAGGACGGGACCGCTGCCGCGCGCGTCCGCTTACGATCTTCGTCCCGCACGCGTCTGACTGCTTCACGGATCACTTGGCTCATGGCGACGGACTCGTGGCATTCGAGTTCGCGCGCCGTTTGGCCGAGCGCGGTCACACGGTTCACGTTGCCGCACCGAAGATCGACGTTGAAGCTGCTGTTCCCCCGACGTTGCACTTTCACGAGACGGCGATTGCCGGCCGTCATCCGCGCCTGCGATATATGGTCGCCGTTCGCAGACTCTTCGACCGGCTTCACACCGCGCAGCGATTCGATATCGTCCACCAACTCAATCCGGTGTTTACGGGCATCTCGCTCGCATTCGCGGGGACGCACGTTCCCGTCGTGCTTGGAAGTTTTCTGGCCGACTGGCCGCACGTGCATGGGCGCCGCAGCACGCGGATGCGCATTGCGGCCAACGTTAAACGCCGCATTGCGTCGCTCCAACAACGGCATGCACGCGTGCTCATCGTTACCACGCCCGGCGCCCGTGCACGCATCGTCGATCCGGTGCGGAACGTTAACAAAATCGTGCAGCTTCCGCACGGCATCGACCCAACGTTGTACACGCCGTCGTTCCGCCCCGTGACGGCGGCGCCGACCATCCTGTTTCTCGGCGGCCTCGAAGAACGAAAGGGCATCTTCACGCTGCTCGACGCCTTCCCGCTCGTGCGCGCGGCGATCCCGACGTGCCGTCTCGTCGTCGGCGGTGCCGGCGCAAAGTGGTCGGGTGTCGATCAACGCATTCGCGAACTGCCGGAGCCTGGTGCCGTATCGTTACTCGGCCGCGTCCGGCGTGCAGATGTTCCCACGTTGCTCGCGAGCGCAACAGTGTTCGCGATGCCGTCGCTGGGCGAACCGTTCGGCATGTCGCTGCTCGAAGCGATGGCGTGCGGGAAGCCGGTCGTCGTCACGGATGCGGGCGGTCCGCAACACATCGTCGATGAGAACGGCGGCCGGAAAGTTCCACCGGAACATCCCGGGGCGCTCGCCGAAGCGTTGATCGAAATCCTGCGCTCGCCCGAGTTGCAAGTTCGGATGGGAGCGCACAATCGCGCACGGATCGAAGACGTCTACGGCTGGGACCGCGTCATCGATCGTCTCGAAGACCTGTATCGTTCGATCCTCGAGCCGGTCGTCGCGGAATGACCGCCATGCCGCCTTCGGCTCCGCCGCGCGCGGACGCCCTGCGCATTTTTCGTAACGCGCTGAGCGGCGCGGGCACGCGTATCGCGATGATGGCGATCGGGTTCCTCCTCACCCCGTTCATCGTGCACGCGCTCGGCCTTCAACAGTACGGTATGTGGGCGGTGGTCGGCTCGCTCGCCGGGTACCTCGGCTTGCTGGACTTCGGCCTCGGCAGCGCTTTCGTGAAATTCCTCAGCGAGTTCATCGAACAAGGTCATCACGCGCGTGCGCGCCAGGTGCTCACGTTCGGCATTACGTTTTACGTGCTGTTCGGCATCGTCCTCGCCGTTCCGATCGCGTTCGCTGCGCCGTTCATCGTACATCTCTTCAAGATGCCCGCCGACCAATACGCGGGCGCGACGCACATTTTCTACGCGCTCTTCGGATTGCTCGTGGCGTCAATGACGCTGGGAATGCCGGGCGCCGCTATCATCGCGATGCAGCGCATGGACCTGGTCAGCCGGAACAATTTCACCGGATACCTCGCGTATGCCGTTGCGACCGTCGTCTTCGTCAAGTTGGGTTGGGGCATCTGGGGCGTTATCGGCGGTCAAGCCGTGCAAATTTTTGCCTCGGCGGTGCTGCAGTGGGTGACGGCGTTTCGGGTCTTCGGCCCGCTCTTGCACAACCCGCTGCGTATCGAGCGCGACATCATGAAGCGGATGCTCGGATTCGGCGGCTGGACGCAACTCACGTCGATCCTCAACATCATCAGCCTCGACGTCGGGCGCTTCATTTCCGCCGGCGTCGTAAGCGTCGCGAGCGTCTCGTACTACGAACTCGGCAGCAAGTTGTCGTTTTTCTCCAAGTCGATGCCCGGATATCTCTTGGGCGCCATCATGCCGAGCGCGGCCGCCGCCGACGCGCGCGGTGACAACGCGGCGCTCGAGCGCCTCTACTCCAACGGAACGGTCTACTCGATGTTCGCGACGCTCGGCATCGGCGGATTGATGATCGGCGCATCCGGGCCGATCGTTCGCGTCTGGCTGGGCGAAGCGTATCCGTACATCAGCAGCATCATCTTCTGGCTTGGAATCGGTTACGCGATCAGCGGGCTCACCGGCGTCGGAACGACGATCTTGCGCGCCTGTGGGCGGCCGAACGTGGAATCGTACTATACCGGAATCAGCGCCTTCGTCAACCTCGCGTCGACCGCGGTGCTCGCCCGAACGTTCGGAATCGTGGGCGTCGCCGCCGGAACCGCGCTCGGCTGGACGGCCGGAACGATCTATTTTCTCGTGCGCTTTCATGCCATCCGCGGCACGTCATGGTGGAGCGGCGTCGGGTCGCGCGTCGCACGATTGGCGATTGCGTGCGCTGCAGCGACCGGAGTCGTCGCGTTGGTCGTCGCCCAGCCGTTGATGAACGGCTGGTTCGCGCATCGCTCGTCGGGCCTGGTGGCGTTGGCGTTCGTCGGCGCGCTGTATTCGCTCGTCTACGTTTCATTGACCGTCGCGTTTCGTTCGTGGCTGCCGGATGACACACGGCTCTTACGTCGCGCCACCCGCAGCGGCATCGCGACGACGACGCGTCTGTTCGGACTCGCTCGGGGAAACGCTGCGTGACGCCGATGGTCGGACTATCGCTGCTGCAAATCGGTCTCATCGCTTCGCCCAACCAAACGTCCGGGTCCGACCGCTACTATTTCGAGCTCGTGCGCGCGTTGCGGGCTCGCGGCGACCGCGTCCGCGGCGTTGTGCTGGGCGATCCGAACGCCGTCGAACATCCGCTAGACGGCGTCGATAGTTTCGCGCCTGAAGGGAGCCGGACGATGCGTCGGTGGGCTGGATTGCGCCGCATCGTTCCGACGCTCGCTCGTGAGAGCGAGATCGTCGTGTCGCACTTCGCACCGCATGTCTTTCCGGTGCTCGATCAGCTCGGGCGGAAACCGCTCGTCGTGCATTTTCACAATCCATGGGCAATCGAGGGCCGCGCGCGCGGCGCGAATGTCGCGACGCTCGCCTTGCGCTGGTTGCAAGAAATGTCGGTCTATGCACGGGCAAAACGCCTGATCGTGCTCTCCGAAGCGAACGCAAGCGTGCTCGAACGCGAATACCGCGTCCCGCGGGCACGCATCCGCGTCGTCCCCGGCGGAACGGATCTCACCCGCTTCAGGCCCGCCGGAACGCGTGCTGAAGCACGAGCGCGTCTCGGTTGGCCGGTCGACCGGCCGACGATCGCGATCGTCGCTCGACTCGTTCCGGCGAAAGGAATCGACCGCGCAATCGACGCGATGAGCGAAATTCGGCGGCACGTTCCGGACGTGCGTTTGGTCGTCGTCGGCGACGGGCCGCAGGCAACGGAGCTGCACGCTCGGATGCATGAATTGAACCTCGACGATGCGATTCATTTTGCGGGGTTTCAGCGCGAGTCGGTCGCCGACGCGTATCGCGCCGCAGATGTTGCGATCGTGCCGTCGATCGCCTTTGAGAGTTTCGGTCTCGTCGCCGCAGAGGCGCTTGCATGCGGTACGCCGGTGCTCGTCACGCCGCTCCTCGGATTGCCGGAAGTCGTGAAGCAGCTCGATCCGGCCCTCATCATGGACGGCATGCAACCCGCGGATATCGCGCGCAAAACGGTCGAGGCATTGACGGGGCGCATCGCGTTGCCGCATTCGGGCGCGTGCGCGACCTACGCGCGCCGCTTCGATTGGCAGACGGTCTCCGCAGCGATTCACGACATTTACGCCGAGGTCGCATGATTGCGACCGCGTCGCTCTCGACGCTACAGATCGGTTTCATCGTCGCGGGCCGGCTTTCGCCGGCGGCGGGTTCCGAACGCTATTACTGGGACCTCTTGCACGCGTTGCCGCCGGCCGGCATCGGCGTTCGCGGTCTGGTCGTGGGCGATCCCGCCACTACGATCGCGTCGCACGAGTCGGTGGAGAGCTTCGCCTTGGAAGGCGGTTCCGCAATCCCCCGCATCACACAGCTACGTCGTGCGGTGGGACGCGCGATCGCGCAGAGCGACGTCGTCGTATCGCACCACGCGCAGCATGCCCTACCGGTCCTCGACCTCATCCGATCGCGCCCGCTGGTCGTCCATTGTCATGGACCGCTCGTGCACGAGGGACGCGCGGAGGGTGTCGGCGCAAAAAATTTGCTCATGCGCGGTTTGGCCGAGCGTCTCGTGTACAAACGGGCGGAGCGAATCATCGTTCTCTCGCGTGCATTCGGCGATATTCTCGAAGCCGAATACAAGGTGCCCCACGCGAAGATTCGGGTTGTGCCGGGCGGTGTCGATCTCACGCGCTTCAACGTTCCGATCAGCAAAGCCGACGCGCGGCGCCGTCTTGGCTGGCCGCTCGACCGCGCGATCGTTTTTACCGTCCGGCGCCTTGCTCCGACCAAGGGCATCGATCGCCTCATCGACGCGATGCCGAACGTCGTTCGAGAGGCCCCGCGCGCGATGCTCGTCGTCGCCGGAACCGGACCGATGAAGGAAGCCCTCGAGCAACGCGTGCGCGAGAACGGTCTCGGCGGTGCCGTGTCATTTGCCGGCTACGTCGACGATGACGTGTTGCCGTTGATGTATCGCGCGGCCGACATGCTTATCGTACCGACCGTTGCCCTCGAGGGCTTCGGTCTCGTCGTCGTCGAGTCGCTGGCATGTGGGACGCCGGCGATGGTCACTCCCGTCGCCGGACTTCCGGAAGTCGTGCGGGATCTCGACCCCGGGTTGATCTTAAGCGGCAGCGACGCCGCGGATATCGCGACCGCGATCGCGTCCGTCGTCAGCGGCCGACGCCGATTACCCGACGAATCGGCGTGCCGCGAATACGTGCAACGATTCGACTGGACGACGGTGGCAGCGCGTGTTGGGGATGTGTATCGAGAGGTCGCCTGATGGTGGTCGACGGCCGTTCGTACGACGACCGTATCGACGAGGCGGTCCGGCGGGTGCGCGTGTTGTCGCTTCAAACAGCGCTGCTCGGCAACCGGACCTACGGAGAACTTCTTCGGCATCTATTGGCGACATCGGACGTCGTGAACTTCGATGCGCGATGGAGCCCTGACTGGACGGAATTCAAAACGCGCGGACTTGGGTATTTTTTTTGGCGCCAGGCGGCGTCACCCTGGGTACGCGAGCGAAACTTGGACTTTTTCAAAACACGGTACGAACTCGGAACATCGTTCACGGCTCGGAAGGCACTCGGCGAAGCGATGCACGCCGTCGGGCCGGATGTGCTGCACGTTCACTCACAGGGCATCGCCTTGCTTGCCACCGATCTCTTTGGATCGGTGCCGACGGTCATTTCCGCCGATATCACGGCGCGGCAAACTGCGGCGCAGGAAGCACCGACGGCGTATCGTTGGACATACGAGCCAAGCGCCATGCTCGAGGGGCGGGCGTTTCGCAGTGCTACGGCGGTCGTCGCGCTTTCCCAATGGGCGGCTGACGCCGTCATTGCCGAACACGGCCTCGCACCGGAGCGCGTGCATGCGATACCACCGGGGACCGACCTCATCGCATTCGACGCGATTCGCGCAGCGCGCCGTCCAAACTCGGCCGGCGAACCGGTTTCGATTCTCTTCGTCGGCGGTGAATTCGAACGAAAAGGCGGCGATTTTCTGGTACGAACGTTCGTCGAACGATTCGGCAAACAGAACGTGCGCTTGAATTTGGTCACGCACGCGACCAACATCCCAGCCCACGAGCAGATCGTCGTACACCATGGTGTGCGTCCGTTTTCGCCGGAATGGTCGGCCCTCTACAGCGCCGCCGACGTCTTCGTCATGCCGACGCGTCGCGATGCATCGCCGCATGTCTTTATCGAAGCCATGGCCGCAGGCATTCCCGCCATCGGAACGGCCATCGGATCGATCGCAGAAGCGATTGTCGACGGCGAGACCGGTTTTATCGTCGCACCGGAGGACGGGCGTGCGCTCGGCGACCGCATTGCCGTTCTCGTGGACGATCCCGCGCTTCGCAGGCGTTTCGGTGACGCCGGTCGCGCGCGGGCCGAGCGCCTATATGACGCAACGCGAAACATCCGGCGTCTCGAACGGCTTTTTGTCGACGTCGCCAAAGCACGGCGCTGATGTCGGCGAACGGAAAACTTGCGGTGCTCTGCGTACAGACACGTCTGCTCGGCAATATAACGTACGGAATGCTGCTGCGGCAACTCTTCGGCGATTCGGCCGAGCTTGATTTTCGCGCGGTCTGGAGCAACGACACGCGCGAGCTTCTCCCGCGACTCGTTCACCGCGCACTGACCTTTCCCGGCAACCACATCGGAACGCCACGCGTCAACCTCGACTTCTGGGGAACGCGATTCGAGTTCGCGGCTTCGTCGGTGGCACGAGCCGTCTTACGGAAGGCCCTCGACGAGCGCCCCGCCGACGTGCTCCACTTGCATACGCAAAACATTGCCTGGCGATCGATCGACCTCATGCATCGCATGCCAACCGTCATTTCCGCGGACATGACGGCGATGCAGTCGGCCGAACAAGAGACCGCCCCCCAATGGCGATGGACGTCTCGGCCTAGGGAATTGTTTGAACGACGGGCGTTCCGCGCAGCATCGGCCGTCGTGGCTTTCTCACACTGGGCGGCCGATTCGATACGAAGCGGGCACGGCGTCGAGGGCTCGCGCATCCACGTCATTCATCCGGGTATTCGACGGTCGGAATTCGCCGAAATTGCATCGGACGCGCGCACGTGCGATCGAGACGCTTGCCGGATCCTTTTCGTCGGCGGTGAATTCGAGCGCAAAGGCGGCCCTCTGTTGCTGGATGTCTTTCTCGCTCAATTCGCGGCGGCGGCCGTCGATCTCGATATCGTGACGCACAGCGATATCCCGATCGATCATCCGCGCGTGCACGTCCATCGCGACGTCGTGCCGTTTTCCGACCGCTGGCGAATGTTATATCAGAAGGCAAATATGCTCGTCGTTCCGACGTCACGAGACGCTTCCTCGCACGTCGCCATCGAGGCGATGGCCTCCGGCTTACCGGTTGTTACCACCGGGATCGGCGGAATTCCGGAGATCGTCGTCGACGGTGAGAACGGTTTTCTCATCGAGCCGGACGATGGGACCCTCCTGGCTCATCGTATCGGCCGGCTCATCGGCGATGCCCACCTGCGTACGCGCATGGGGAATGTCGGTCGAGCGCGGGTCGAACGGGACTTTGACGCAACGGTCAACGGCTCGCGGCTGGCGCGCCTTTACGCGACCGTTCACGCAGAATGGAACTGATGGATGCCTGTGAAAAGCGTTAGCCGCCGTTGGATACGGCGCGCGCGACATATTGCATGGGTCGCCGAAAAGCGTCTGCGCTACGGCCGTTTGCGGGTCCGCACGACGTCGCATCGCGCCTATCGTCACGCGCTCTCGACGGCCGGTGTCGTCTCGATCGATGTTTTTGATACGGCCCTGTTTCGCTGCGTTCCCGAACCGGCCGATGTTTTCGAGATCGCCGGCATGCGCTTGCGCGACGCAGACGCCTCACCGATTGACCCAGCGGCATTCCGCGAACTGCGCAGACAAGCCGAACGCGAGGCTCGACAAGTTGCGGCGCAATCCGGCCGCGAAGAAGTGACGCTCGAAGAAATTTACCTCGTCGTCGCACAACACGAACCGCGCATCGACGTCGTGCGCGCGTCGGCCGAGGAAGTTGCGGTCGAGCTCGCGGTCTGCGTCGCAAACCCCGACATCAAGAAATTGTACGATTCGTTGCACGCCGACGGCCGACGGGTCGCATTCGTCTCGGATACGTACCTCCCGCACGCCGTGGTCGCGCAGCTGCTGACAGAATGCGGCTATTGCGACGCGCATGAACTCATCGTCTCGAACGCCCGTGATGCGACGAAGGAGCACGGAACACTTTTACCGTTGGTCGCACAACAGTTCAGCATCGAACCGTCCGAGCTGGTCCACGTCGGCGATAATTTCGGAGCCGACGTGCGGTCTTCGAGGCGTGCGGGAATAACAGCGTACTGGTATGTCGGGCGCGCCTCGCGGCGAAGCTCGGCCGCGCCGAACATTGCCGACAAAGTGATCGACCGTTTGCGCGATCTCGCGCGATACAACACGGCACGTTCGGCCGAAGAGCGTGTTTTGCGCGACGTCAGCTACGGGATCGTCGCACCGATCTTCCTGGGCCTCGTCCAATGGTTAACAGAACAGGTTCGCGCGGATCCTTCCGACTTGGTCCTTTTCTGCGCGCGCGACGGATATTTTCTCAACGAATTGTACGCCCGGTTTGCGCGTCACATTGCGCTGCCCCCGGGTCGTTACTTCGAAGTGTCACGTCGCGCTCTGGTTTTCCCCAGTATCACGACGCTCGATACGCGCGCGCTCGACGTGCTCTGCGCCAATAATGCGGCACTCGTCCTCTCGGAGTTTTTTTCCCGCATCGGCATCGACATACGCGAGTATCCGGACCAGCTCACCGCCGTGGGTTTGCAGGCCGACTCGCGCGTCTACGACCAAGACTCGCGCCGGCGCGTACGCGAGTTGTTTGCATCGCTCTCCGAGGTGGTGCTCGAACGGGCACGGTCCGAGCGCGGGCTCATGCTCGAGTATCTGCAGCAGAGCGGCGTTTTCGATGCGCACGACCTCGTCTTGGTCGACATTGGATGGGGCGGAACGCTGCAACAAGCCCTGGCAGACGCCCTCACGGCCGAGGGAATGCACGCGCGGATGCGAGCCTTCTATCTGTCGACGGACGAACGCATCTTGACCCTCGATGCAGCAGCCGGCTCGGCGCGCGCATGGTTCGCGAACGCGGCGCAGCCGGCGTGGATGCAAGAGGCGATCGCGCCTGGGTATTGGCTGCTGGAAGTCGCGTTCGCGGCGCAGCACGGAACCGTTCTGGGGTATCGTCGCGAAGCAGACGGAAGCGTGGGTGCCGTTCACCATGCGTACGATGCGGAGATTCCAAACGCGCGCGCATCCCGCGCCATTCACGCCGCTTCGCTCGATGTGGTCGACCGGTGGTTGCGCATCTTCGGCGGCGTTGGGCCCTCGCTACCGATGCGCTCGACGTTCGCCCGATTCCAACGTTTCGTGCGACGACCGACGAACGCCGAAGCGCGTTTTTTCGGCGACATGATTCATATCGGGGGACTCGGCACGACGACGGAAGTTCAAGCGATCGCGTCACCTCCGTCGTTGCGAGAAACGGTCCGGCGACCGCGGACGATGGTGGACGCATATCGCGAGTCGCACTGGGAGTTGGCGTTTCTGCAGCGCGTGTTGCGAAGCAACATCGCGGCTCGTGCTACGCTCGGTTTCCGTGCGATACTGCGCCGTTCACGAACCGGCGTGAAGGGCCGTCTTCAGCAGTTGCTAGCGTCGGCCAGCGCCCGTTCGTAAACGAACAAATGCTGGTCGACGAATCTGTCAGCGCCGAACCTTTCGATGACGCGGCGACGCGCTGCGGCTCCGCGCGCTTTTGCAATTTCCCGCGACACGGCGCGCCGTAGTGCCGATGCGAGTGCATCGGTGTCGTGCGCGGGCACGAGCGCGCCACATTCGTCGTCGACGATTTCGGGGATACCGCCCGTTGCGTAGCCCACCATCGAAACGCCGCACGCCATGGTCTCTAAAATCGAGAGTGGTTGATTGTCGGCCAGCGAGCAAAAGAGAAATACGTCCGCCGCGGCATACCACTGCGCGAGAACCGCTTCGTCCCGCACGAAGCCCACGTGCAGATAATCGAGAGTGCCGAGCGCCGTACGCACGCCTTCGTTGATTGCGCCGACGAGTATCACAAACGGTCGTAGGTCAGCGATTGCGTGCAGGGCAGCGATCGCCGGACGAACACCTTTGCGCGGGTCATCGAGCCAGCCGGCCGACAACAAGACGATCCGACGATCCGACGGCACGCTCAAGCGATATCGGAGTGCGACCCGGTCGTGCGAGGGCGCAAAGACGTCGGTGTCGACGCCATTCGCGATGACGGCAGGTTCTTCGCGTACCGCACTGCTGCCGGTCGCCATTTCGGCCATCCATCGCGACGGCGTGAGACAGTGTATGCGCGCGTCACGATGGACCGTTGCCCTTGCGCTCTGCATGATTCCCGTTCGATCGTACTGCGTGTCGAGCGGCCATTCGCCGAGACGGGGGCAACCGCCGTCTGTCCCGCATCGAGCACGGTATCGTTCGCAGCCCATCGGGTAGAGGCAGCCGCCGGTAAACGGCGAGCAGTCGTGCAACGTCCAGAACGTCGGCGTACGGCGCGCCAGGTGACGTACCGTGAACGGTGAGATCGCGGACGAAAGATCGTGCACGTGCACGATGTCGAACTTTTTCGCGATGCGGTCCGCGATCACAACCGGCAATTCGAATGGCACATAATCGGGAAAACCGCTCCGACGTGCCGCGCGCTGTGCCCGCGTAATGAGCGCACGTGTAACGCGAGGCCCGTAGAGCGGACGGCAGAGACTCGAAAAACCGCTCGACGACCAGCCGACGAACTGCGTTGCCTGGTGACCGCGTTGGCGCAGCCAGCGAGCGAGTTGCTCCGCTACGCGGCTCGCGCCGCCGCCTGCGGCATCGCTCTTACTGAGGAGGGCAACGTTCATCGACCTTTCGTTCCTTCACCGCTTGAACGAAAACTGCCGTCTCCGCCGTGGTCGTACCGATGCGGGTCACCCTCCACGGGCTGAATGACTGAACCGCGTTTCGCAACGTGTACGGACTGTAATAGCACTTGTGATCCGGGTGAACGAATTCGACCAACGTGTCGCCTCGTCGATACGTAGCATTCCACCATGGATTTGGCGGCCGAATCAGTGCATTCGGCGCAGTAACCATCGCGACGTCGAAGTCGATCAGTTCGAGTTCTGCAAAAAACGTTCCGGCGTTCGGCACATGTTCCAAAACCTCCGGGACGAGCAGCACATCGAAGTGGCGGTCGATCTGCGAGGGGTGCGTAAAATACTCACCGTCATAGTGCGATCGGAGAACATCGAGGCCCGGAACGTTCGTGTCGACGCCGACAAGCGTTCGTGCGATCGGTGCGAGAGCGAGATGCAGATTCGTTTGCGGATCGAAGATCGGCCAGTCAACGCAGCCGATATGCAGCACGTCACGGCCCACACACAGATCGCGAAAGAGCGGCCAGCGGTCGGGGTGATTCTCGACGACCATCGCCTGCTTGAAGAAATCTTCTCTCTCGGTCGACCAATTATGACGGCGTTGCCACATGCCGTTAACGGTACGCCGGAGGGAACCGGCCGCAAGTGCGGCGTTGACGAGACCCGTTTCAACGTTTCCGAGCGTGCGTTCGAGGGTGACTAAGAGTCCCATTATGTAGCGGCAAACATACCATAGCGAGTACCGCTCCGACACCCTCCAGCGAAGATGCGACGGTAGCAAAAAAAAGCTGCGGCACATGCTGATGTGATCGCCTGCACTAAGCAGGCGACCATGTAAAGCCCACCCCCTTGTAAAGCCGACGTTACAAAAACGAACACAGTACGTCGTGGGGGGTGTGGTGTTAAATCGTCGTCTCTTTAGTCATCGGCAGTTTTTTTCCATTGCTGCAGGCGCGCTTGCAATCATGAGTTCCGCGCTGTCCGGCTGTGGGCATGGCTCCGGTTCGAGCTCGCTGCTTCCGGCCGGGCTCTCGGCTCCGCAAACGGGGGCCCGGACGACCCAGTCACTCCCGGGCGGCGATCTCGTGGCAATAAATGTCGGAGGGCCGGGGAGCGGGGCGTTTTCGGGAGACGCAGACGGGCAAGGTGGGACGGCAACGTCCGTTTCCGACACGATCAATGTCAGTGCGCCGAATGCGGCGCCGGCTGCGATCTATCAGACCCAGCGCTACGGCCCGATGACCTACACCATTCCAGGCTTGACCGCCGGCACGAGCTACACCGTCCGGTTACACTTTGCAGAAACGTGGTTCGGCCTCGGCGGCCGGCCGGGCAACGGGCAGCGGCGTTTCAACGTTGCGCTCAACAACGCCAACGTGCTGAGCAATTTTGACGTCTTCGCGGCGGCCGGCGCAGCCGACACGGCGGTCGTGCGTGATTTCACCGTTAGCGCAAACACGAGTGGGCAAATCGTGATCGCGTTGACCAACGGCAACGCGAATTACGCGATCCTCAACGGCATCGAAGTCGCCCGCGTACTGCAGACGGGCGGGACCGCGATCAACGTGGGCGGCCCGGCGGTCGGGTCGTTCGCCGCTGACACCGGCTATCAAGGCGGCACCGCTAGCGCGACCTCCGACGCGATCAATGTGAGTGCTCCGAATGCGGCGCCCGCCGCCGCATATCAGACGCAGCGCTACGGGCCGATGACATACACCATCCCCGGTTTGACCGGCGGCGGCGCCTACATCGTCCGGCTGCATTTCGCCGAGCTCTATTGGGGCGTCAACGGGCATGCCGGCGGAATCGGTTCGCGAAAATTCAACGTGGCGATCAACGGTGCCGGCGCGCTGACGAACTACGACATCTATGCGGCCGCCGGGGGCCCCGATAAAGCCGTGGTTGTCGACATTCCCGCGACGGCCGATCCGAACGGACGCTTCACGATCAGCTTAACCAACGGCGCCGCCGACAACGCGGCGCTCAACGCCATCGAGATCAAGCCGCCCGCGTCGCCGACAGACGTGCAAGCGGTAAACATCGGCGGTAGCGCCGTCGGCAACTTCGTCGCTGACTCGGCTCCGAATGGTGGATCGAACGGCAACATTGCCGGGACCAGAGCCGCCATCAACGTCGCGGCTCCGAACGCCGCACCGATGGCGGTGTATCAGTCGCAGCGGTGGGGGGAGTTCGTGCGCGTTTTCAGCGGGTTGACGCCCGGCGCGACGTATACGGCACGGCTGCATTTTGCCGAAATGTTTTTCGGGATCGGACAGCCGGGACCCGGCCAACGCCAATTCAACGTCGCGATCAACGGCGCACCGGACCTTTCCAATTTCGACGTGTACGCGGCCGCCGGAGGCGCGAATATCGCCGTCATTCGGGATTTCGTGGCGGTCGCCGATACGAACGGAATGATCACGTTGTCGTTGACCAACGGAGCGGCGAACAGCCCCATTCTCAACGGCGTCGAGATTCTCGCCGGAGCGACGCCGGGAGCGGTTTCGCCCGTCATCAAAACCGAAGTTCCGCACATGTCGGACGCACTCGTCGACGAGATCGGCATCAACACCCACCTCTCGAACTACGGGACATTGTACGGCGACAACTTTCCGCTGGTGAAGTCGTTACTGCAGAATGCCGGAATCCGTCACGTGCGTGACGGCACCCCCGGCAACAACGGGCAGCTGTGCAGCGAGGAAGCATCGCTGGCCACCGTCGGAGTGCACTTCAACCTCCTCACGGATGGCAACTCATACGATCTCGCCGATGGGGTCAATTGCCTCGGTTCGGCGGTCGAGTCGGTTGAAGGCATCAACGAAGCCGACATCAGCGGCCAGCAGAATTGGGTTGGCGGTCTTCGCGTGAACACGAACGCGATCTCGTCACAATTCCCAGCGGTGCCGCTCGTCGCACCGGCGCTGACGAGCGAGGGCGCGGATATCTCACTCGGGCTCATGCCAAACGTCAGTTTCGGCAACGCCCACGCGTACTTTGCCGGTCGCAACCCGGGAACCGGCGGCTGGGGCGGCACCGACGCCTACGGAACGTACGGGGCGCTCGCGGACAACATGGCTCTCGCAGCCATCGTGAGCGGCACGAAGCCGATCGCGCTCACCGAAGGCGGCTACAGCGATTCGATCGATCAGTACGCGGTACCGCCCGTGACGAAAGCACGCTATACGCTGCGAACGTTTCTCCAAGCCTGGAACGCCGGCGCGGCGCGTACCTACATCTACGAACTGATCGATGAAGGCACCACGCCGTTCTCCCATTACGGAATCGTCGATTCGGCCGGTCGTTCGAAGCCCGTCTACGTCGCGGTCTCCAATTTCATACGACTCCTCAGCGATCCCGGCGCCCCCTTTGGGACGACACCCCTGAACTACGATTTCAGCGCTCCGTCCTGGGTGCACCACACCTTGCTTCAACGCCGAAACGGAACCTATCAATTGGTTTTCTGGAGCGAAGTGGCAGAATGGGATCCGAATGCCAATGCTCCGATCGCGACAACGCCGCAACCCGTCCAGTTGTTGTTTGCCAAGGCGCCTTCCGCCATGCAACAAACGACGTTCTCGGATAGCGGCGACGTTACGTCCACGTCCCTGCGGAGTAGCGCAAGTGTGTCCCTGAGCGCTTCGCCGTGGCCGACGATTCTCGACGTGACGCCGTAGCAAACGGGTATGAGTTCGAGGTGGACCTTAGCACGTGAACTACGAGCGCCACGAACTGAATGCAACGATTGAGGAAACCCTCAATCCGCTGATCGGGACCGGCGTCGCGAATATCTGCATCATCGACCCGCCGTCCCACTTCAACGTCGGGGATAGCGCCATTCTCCTCGGAGAGCTCGACTATCTCGCGCGGAATTTTCCACGAGCCCGCTTGAGTTTTTACGACGTCGACAGTTACTCGAGCGGCGCCGACCGCTACATCGCGGAAGCCGATGTGCTGCTTTTGCACGGCGGCGGCAATTTCGGCGACCTGTGGCCGCACCACCATGCGATTCGCGCGGCGATCGTGAAGAAGTTTCCCGATAAAGCGATCGTCCAGTTTCCGCAAAGTATCTTCTTTCAGAATCACGACAATGTTGCCGATACGGCAGCCTGGATCGAAGAACATGGAAATCTGACGCTCTGTGTACGCGACGCGAAGAGTTACACGTTCGCACAACAACACTTTCAATGCCGCGTGTTGTTGACTCCCGACATGGCGTTCGCCATGAAGCCGATTCAGCGCACCGCCTTTCCCAGCGCTGATTTTTTCTGCCTGCTGCGCGCCGATAAAGAGGCCGTCGCCGATCACGAAGCGATCCTGCAAATTCTTGCTGACGGCGGCTACGCGTTTGAAAGTCGCGATTGGCTCGACGGCGACACGCACGACCTCGTGACACGACTCGATCGCCGACTACGCGCGGCCGTTGCGAAGCGCCCACGGATGATGTCGCCCTTCCGCTCGCAGCTCATGTCGCTGCGCCGGAAGAACGCAGAGCTGCGCGTCGCTTCGGGAATCGCGTTACTCTCGCGCGGAACCTTCGTCGTTACCGATCGCCTCCACGCTCATATCCTTGCCTCGCTGCTCGGTATTCGGAACGTCGCTTTCGACTCGCTCGACGGGAAGATTTCGGCATTGGTCTCAACCTGGGCGTCGCCGTCCGCTGCGGTTACGACCTGCGCATCGACGGATGAACTCGCGCGCCGCATCGGCTCGTTCGAGCGCTCGACCGTCGTCGCGTAGCCGGCCTCGACCAGAGCGCGTAGCCGCCCGATGAAGACCGTGCGCGAGAACGTTTGCGCGTGCGCCCGGATCGCTGCCGGATCGAACGCCGTGCGTTCGAGGCGCTCGATCGCGCGAACGAACGCATCCACCGTTTGCTCACCCGCGAACACGCCGGTGATGCCGTCGACGACCGTTTCGCGCGCACCGCCGCGTCCGAATGCGACGACGGGTCGTCCGCAGGCCATCATCTCGACGGGCGCCATCCCGAAATCTTCGTACGCGGGAAAGATCATCGCGCGTGCGCCGCGCATCAGCGCCAGCAATTCTGCGTCGCTGACATGGCCCCGATAGTCAACGTGCGCGAGTCCGCTGACGGCCGCGACGCCCGGACCAGCGCCGACGACGACGAGCCGCCGCCCGAGCGCGGCCGTCGCCGCCACTGCGAGATCGACACGCTTGTATGGAACGAGGCGCGATGCGACCAGGTAGTAGGGATCGTCGCCGGCAGTGGCCGGCCCCGGTGTGAACGCATCGACATCGATCGGCGGATGCAGCAGCGCGCTCTCACGCTGGTAGTGCTTTTCGATTCGGAGACGCGTCGTTTCACTATTCGCGACGAACGCATCGACGCGCGCGGCCGTGGCATAATCCCACACACGAAGGCGGCTCATCAAGGCTGCGGCGAGCGGGCGAGCCGGCGCGGGAAGTGAGGCGATCTCATCGTGCGGGCGTTCCCACAATGCGCGCATGGGTGTGTGACAGTAGCAAAGATGGAACTGTTGCGCGCTCCGCACGAGACCCTTCGCGGCCGTATGATGCGAGGAAACGATCGCATCGTAATCGGCGAGATCGAACGATTCGACCGTCGCCGGATACAACGGTAAAAGCCAACGATGACGGCGTGTCGCGCCGGGGATTCGCCCGAGCGGTGAGGCGACAACCCGCGAGGCAAGCGACGCGGGGCCACGTTCGGGTGAATACAGGATCGCAAACACCGGAGCGTCGGGGAAGGTCGCCGCCATCACTTCGACGACGCGCTCAGCGCCGCCGCGCTGAACCAGCGGATCAGAAACGATTGCGACGCGCACTATGCAGCGGCGCGACGAATAACGGCGGCCATCTCATCTGCAATCTGCGGAGCATCAAACCGCACGGCCTCCGCTCGCGCCGACGAGCTGACGCGTTCGTAGGTGGCGCGCTCGCGGAGCAACGCGATGACGGCGGCGGCAAACGCCGTCTCGTCGCCGGCATGAATCGTGCGGCCCGTGACACCGTCGACGATCGTTTCTGCCGCGCCGCTGTCATCGAAGCAGACCGTCGGTACACCGCAGGCAGCCGCTTCGACGACCGCGCGGCCGAACGGTTCGCGGGTCGAGCAGTTGCAGTTCACGTCGGTGGCTGCGTAGATGTCGCGGATGTCGTCGAGCCAGGGGACAAACGTCAGGCGATCACGGACGCCGATTCGCCGCGCAAGCGAGTCGATTTCAGGGACGAAATCCGCATCCCGAAAGATCGGCGCGCCGACGATCGCGAAATGCGCGTCGGTTTCGGCGGCGACACGCGCGGCGATGCGAACGAAGCGGTCGTGCCCCTTCCATCGATTGATGCGGCCGACGATCGATACGATCGGTCCGGCAGCAGGGAGGCCCAGGCTCGCGCGCGCCGCGGCGCGGTCGGGCAGCTGCGCGTAATGGCCGAGTTCGATCGGCCCGTAGATGACCGTCGTATCTCCGACGCCGATCGCGTCGGAGACCAACTGCGAGCACGCGACCCGATGGCGTGAACCGAAACGCGCGGCCGACCGAAGCGCCGTCAGCGCGCGGCCTTCGACGATGTCGTGGAAGTGCATGACGCACGGCACGCCGGCCAGGCGCGTCGCCATCGAGCCGACGACGTGCGCTTTCATCGAATTCGTGTAGGCGACGCTCGCCCCGCGCTGCTTGAGCGCCCGCGCGACGGCGAAGGCAACGCGCGGAACTTGCGCCGCGCCGCCGAGCCGCATGCGTTCGCGCGTCGACGAACCGAGCGTCTCCGGCACCGCGACGACGTCGACACCGACGCCCATCGCGCGCAAGCGGTCCGCAAATCGTCCGTCTTCGAACAGGATGGCGCTCGGGACGATTCCGCTCGGAACGTGCTCGAGGAACGTCGCCAGCGTTTCCTCCGCGCCGCCGGCCGCCGCGCCGGCCTGATTGACAAACGCCACGCGCAGATCGTTCATGCAACCTCGCGATAGATGTCGCGCACCTGCGCGGCGATGGTCGGCCACGCGAAGCGTTGCGCGTAGGCTACGCACGTTTCCGTCGACGGCAGCGAAAGCGCGCCGGCGAATGCGTCCCGGATACCGCGCGCGATGTCGGCACTCGCGCTCGACGCAAAGATCAGACCCGGATCGAGATCGCGCACGACATCCGGTAATCCGCCGACCGGCGTCACCAACGCGGGTGTTCCGCATGCCAGCGCCTCAACGACGACCAGACCGAAACCCTCGAGCGACTGCGTCGGGACGACGAGCGCATCGGCCGCCCGATATAAGAGCGGCAACGCTTCTTCCGAGACATGTCCCGCCAACGTGACCGCGTCGCGAAGCCCGCGTTCGTCGACGCGCCGTTGCAGATCGGCCGCGAGCGGCCCCGTTCCGGCAATCGCAACGAAGATATCCGGTACGTCACGCCGCACCGCAGCGACGGCGTCGATCAGTTCTTCGATGCCTTTCGTCGGCACTAACCGGCGAACCGTGACGATCGTCGGCCGATCGGTTCGCCAGCCGAGTTGCGCGCGTGCTTCCGCTCGCGAGACGCGCGTTCCGAACCGCCCGAGATCGACGCCGCCGGGTACGATGCGAACGGCTGCCGGATCGACACCGTACTCGCGTTCGAGGATGTCGCCGAACGCGCGTGAGAGCACGATGAATCGGCGCCCGCGAGCGTACACCGTGCGCTCTTGCAAACGCCGGGCTAGATATTTCGTCCGGCTGATGCCGTCCGCGCGCCCTTCGAGTGCCCACGGCCCGTGGAAATGAACGACGAGCGGGCGGCGCGCAATCGAATCGATCGCCGGAAACGCGTGCGGTGCGCCGTGCGAGACGACCAGATCGGAGTCACGCATCCCGCGCGAAACGGCGTTGCGTAACCCGCTCCAGCGCTGCCAACGCGTCGCCCCCTCTGAAGCGAAGCTTTCGATTCCGGGCACCGGATCGTCGAGCGATTGCGGATCGCCCAGCACGACCCCGCGAACGCCGACACCGTGCGCCGGCAACTCTCGCAACAGCGAGAGGTAATAGCGATCGGTACCGGAGATGTGACGGCGCGACGCCGTCATTCCGATTTGCAACGTCCGCAACATCACGCGACTTCCCCGTAGACGTCGCTGACGCGCGCAGCGATAACGGACCAATCGAAGCGTTGCGCGTACGCAATGCACGCTTCCGGTGACGGTAGGCGCATGCGACCGAGCAGCGCATCGATAATACCGTTTGCGATGTCGAGCGGATCGGTGCTCGGCAGCACCAGCCCCGGATCGAGGTCGCGTACGACCTCCGGGAGTCCCGCAACGGGCGTGACGAGCACCGGCGTGCCGCACGCGAGCGCCTCAACGACGACCAAGCCGAAGCCCTCGAGCGCAATGGTCGGAACGACGAAGAGATCCGCTGCGCGGTACGCGAGCGCCAGCCGGTCGTCGGGGACGAAACCGGCGAAGTGCACGGTCGAATCGAGGCCGCGCTCGGTGACGCGCGTGCGAAGGTCCGCGGCGAGCGGACCGGCACCGACGATCGCGATCGACACATCGGGAATGGCTTCGCGTACAGCGGGCGCCGCATCGATGAGATGTTCCAACCCTTTCGCGCGAACGAGACGACGCACGGTGACAACCGTCGGGCGGTCGAGCGGCCAGCCGAGTTCACGGCGTGCGTCTTCGCGTGAGCCGGCGTCGCGAAAGCGATCGACGTCGACACCACCCGGAACGATGCGTATCGCTTCATGTGGTACGCCGTAATCGCGTGCTGCGATGTCGGCAAACGCGCGTGAGAGCACAACGAAACGCGAACCGCCCCGATACACCGCGCGCTCGATCAAGCGTTTGGCCGTGACGTTCAGCGCGCTCGCGCCTTCGATCGCGCTCTCGAGCGCCCACGGTCCATGGAAATGGACGACGAGCGGGCGCGACCGGATGCGATCGAGCACCGGGAACGCATACGGCGCGAAGTGCGATACGACAAGATCGGTACCGGGCATGGCACGTATGACCGCTGCGCGCAGCGCGCTCCACCGCGCCAGCAGGTTCGCCCCGTCGGGCGCAAAGCACTCGATCGACCCGCGGCCTTCGCCGGCGAGCGCCGCCGCATCGCCGACAACGAGCCCGCGCGACGACACGCCCTGCGCCGGCAACGCGCGCAAAAGATTGAAGAAGTACCGATCGACGCCGCCGCGTGCTCCGCCGGCAGCGGTCATACCGATCTGCAGCGCGGTCAGCGAACGCGACGACGCGGCAAACGCGGGAGAACCCACACTGCCAGTTTAGCCGTCACGGCGACATTACAAGCCCATTGCTTTCGGTGGTAGTTTACTCGTGCCGCTTGCTCGAGAGCACCTGCTCCGGCGCATAGCGTTCAAGCGATCGAAACTTACCATCAGTATCGACAATTCCCGGCCAAAAAATACGCCATTTTTGGTGGGCGAACAAGGCGAGCCGAACCGTACCATACCGTTCACCTCATGTTTTCTCTTTTGCTTCAACACCCCGTGGGCCGGCTCGTCGCCGCAACTTTCGCGGGCGCGCTCATGACGGGTTGCGGTGGCGGCGGTACCGCGCCGGCGCCACCGCCGCCGACTCAATCGCTCTCGTCCACATCGGCGGAAACGATCGTGAAGACCGCCGCGGGAACCCAAGAAATGCCGACTTCCGCCGATCGATTCGTGAACTCGATCGGCGTCAACGTACATCTTGGAGACGCCAATTCGGTGTACGGAAAAAACATGCCGCTCGTCGAGTCGCTCCTCATCGAGTCCGGCATAAAGCATTACCGTACCGGCGGAACGATCGGCGACTCGACCTTGCTCGAGCAGTTTCATACGCTCGCCGCATCGGGCGTGAACGTCGACTTCGTCGTTTCGATCTATTCGAATACGTCACGTCTTCTTTCATTCGCTCGCGCGATCGGAACCGGGCTCGATTCACTCGAAGGCCCAAACGAATTCGATCTCTCGAACGAACCAAATTGGTGGACCACATTGGATGCCTATCAGGCGCAACTCTATCCCGTCGCACAAGGCCTGCACGTCGCCGCGATTGCGCCGGCACTCACGCAAGAGAACCACTTCACGCAGGTCGGCAACCTGACGTCGATCGCCGACGTGGCCAACATGCACGACTATTTAGCCGGACGGAATCCCGGCACCGGCGGCTGGGGCGGCACGGACAAATTTGGTACCTACGGCGGGTTGGAGTGGAATATCAACATCGCGCATCAACCGATTGTCGGAAAGTGGATTTGGGCGACGGAAACCGGATATTCGAGCGATGCCGACCCGTATGCGCTGCCTGCGTCGATTGAGTCGCGCTATGCATTGCGCACGCTGCTCGAGCACTGGAATGCCGGCGTCACCCGCACCTATTTCTACGAGCTGTTCGACGAAGGGCCCGAACCTTTTTCGCACTATGGTCTGGTCGATTCGGGCGGCGGCCCAAAACCGGAGTATCGCGCGATCAAGCGGATGATCGCGCACGTGAGCGATCCCGGTCCGGTCTTCAACCTCACACCGTTGTCGTACTCGCTCAGCGGGAACGTCCACCACCTGCTTCTGCAACGCCGCAACGGAACGTTCGTGCTGATCCTGTGGGACGAGGCCCAAGAATGGAATCCCGACACGCGACAACCGATCTCAATTTCGCCGCGGCCGGTAACGCTGACATTCTCAAACGTGCCGCACGCGATGTCGTCGACCACGTTCGACGAGAACGGCGAGGTTGCCACAACGAACGTCAGCGCAGCGCGGTCGGTCACGGTCCGAATAAGTGGAACGCCGACAATGGTCGACATCACCCCGTAACGCATCAATCGTTGGAGTCCCGGGTTTCCGGGGGTGTTTCCCCGCGCCATCGGCGATAACGTCCGGCAATATGTCTGTTCCGTCGGCCCGCGCCAGTTTTTCGGTTCGAACGCTCTCGTTCGCTGTCTTCGTTGCCTACGGGCTCGGCATCGGTGCGTGTTCCGCGCAAAGCGCCGGGCCGGTCGGGGAGGGCGTCTTCCGGACCGAGCGCACACGTTCGGCCGACGCCTTCGTCGACTCCGTCGGTGTGAACGTGCACCTCGCTTATCACGACGGCCCGTACGGGCGCGTCCCCGAGGTCAATGCACTCGTCAAACGGTTGGGCGTGCATCATTTACGTGACGGCGTCATCGCGGATCAACCGGCGGTGTGCATGCAGGAGCGCGCGATGGCAGTGAGCGGCGTGCGCTTCACGTACGTCACCCAGCCAAATTTGAAGCAACCGCAGCTCGTGCAGTGGGCCGCCTGCGCCGGTCCCGCCATCGAAGCCTACGAGGGCCCGAACGAATACGACATCAGCCATCCCGGAAGCGACACGAATTGGGTCGGAACGTTGCAGAACTTCACGCCGGCGCTCTACCGCATGGTCAAAGACGCGCCGACTCTTGCACGGCTTCCGGTCATCGGCCCGTCACTCACGAGCGAGAAGGCATGGCGCGCCGTCGGTGACCTCTCGTCGTCGATGGACTACGGCAACATGCACAACTACTTCGCGGGGCACGAGCCGGGCAGCGGCGGCTGGGGGCTCGACGGTTACGGCGGCATTCGCTGGAACGTTCGTAGCGCGCGGCTCGTCGCCGGCAACCGCGACATCATGACGACGGAAACCGGCTACTCGAGCGGCGGTGACAACTATGCCGTCGACGCGACAACGCAGGGCATCTACGTTCCGGAATTGTTTCTGGAGCAGTTTTCGCTGGGCGTCGCACGCACGTTCTACTACCAGCTCATCGACGAGGGCGGTCCACCGTTTGCACACTACGGATTGGCAAATGCGAATCTTCAGCCCAAGCCCGCATTCAACGCGCTCGCGGATCTCATTGCGCTGACCGGCACGCAGGGACAAACGCGCTCGGCAATCTCCGGCTCGCCTGAGACGTTACGCTATGCGCTTGACGGCGCGACCGAGAGTGTCCACCACCTCGTGCTCGTTCGTCATGATGGAACGCTGCTATTCGCGATCTGGCAAGCTGTGCCGCTGTATGACAGCGCGGCGAAGACGGCGCTCGCCGTCGCACCGCGGCACGTCACGCTTCGTCTCGCGGAACCGTCGATGCGAACGGTCGTTTACGATGCGGCGGCTGACGGGCACTTGCGCGCCGCCATGACGAACACGACGCCGGCAACGTCGATCGACGTTACGCTGAGCGCAGGCCCGACGGTCGTGATGCTCGCTCCGGCACGACGTTGACATAGGCCGGCAAGAGCGCGACCGCGAGCCAAAAAAAGAGTCCGGGTAACGCGCTATGATGGTCGGAGGAGAGGTCCATGCTGAACAATGCGGCCTGCACAGCGACGATTGCCGCCGCGCGTCCGCGCGCGGCGATCATCGACGGGCCGCGTAACGAACGCCATCGCCGTAACGCGATCACCAGCGCGCCGATCACCGTGGCGAGATAGCACGCCATTCCGAAATATCCCATCTCGGTGAATCGCGCGATGAATCCGTTATCGAAGTCTTTCGTCTCACCGGTGTTTCCCAATTTTGCCGCCGTACCGACGACGCCCAGTCCTTGGCCGAACGGTTGTGCAAGCGCGTCGGCCAAGACGGCACCAAAATATTTTTCGCGTTCGTTGTACGAGACGTCACCGTCGAGATTGTCGAAGGTCGAGAAACGGCTCGAGATACTGGTCCCGGCATCGCTGTTTCCGAGCAACGCCGACGCGTTCGAGACCAGCACAAAACCGACGATCGCGACCGCGCTGATGACGGTCAAATTGCGCAACCGTTGCGGGCTGAGAAGAACGTACACGAGAGCGCCGACGGCGCCGCCGAGCCAATCGCTGCGGACCATCGTCAGGATGAGGACGCCGGTCAACAACCCGACTTGCAACAGTCCGATGAACTTCGAGGCTTGCAAGCGCGGTAAATTCAGGAGGATGACCACGACCAAAAAATCTGCGAACAGCGCCGGCGAGTTGAGCGTGCTGAACGGCCGAAACATGAACGGTTTCGCGATGCCGATGGAGACGATTTTCGCAGCGTTCATCCAGTCGGCATCCCATTGCGGGAGCGCGACGAATTGCAGCACGCCGTAGATCGCGACCACCGTCCCACACCACAGCATGAACGTCGCAATGCGGTCGTACGTCTGTGTTCCGGTCACCTCCGAGGTTGCAAGCCAGAATCCAAAGATTGCCGGCAAGCAGAACAACGCGTACGCATAGACTCCGCCGAAGACGTTCTGCTGGACGAGCGACACGGCGAGCGAAAACGTGAACCCGCCGAACCATGTCCACCCCAAGAGCGCGGTCCCGCGGTCGAGCTTCTCGAGGCGGCGCGTATACAACAAAGGGATGACCAGCGGAACCAGCGCCAACAGCGGCAGTGCGCTGACAATCGAGACGGAGTTGTAACCCACCCGCGAATCGACGATTCGGCGAACTTCAGGCAAAAAAATCCACGCCGATATCACGGCAGACGCCACAATCCAGGGCCGCACGCGCAGCCAGGCGATCGCCCGGGCAGTCGGATTGGCCGGAGCGCTTAGAAGCCGCGCGGTAAGAATTGCGGGTACCTCCGATAGCGGCATTTAACCATACGCAAGATCTGAGGCTCGCGGACCACCGGAATACGGTGGGTCGTTTACGCGGGGACGGCGTCGCCCATCGCACGTAACGCCGCAGCTCGCGCGGTGCCCGTTGCGATGGCCGGGTTACCCGCCCGCAAATTTGCCTCGAGGGCGTCGAGCATCCGCAGGACGTCGTCCGCCGAGAGATCGCCCATCGTTCCGATGCGGATGATCTTCCCGACGAGCTTGCCTTGGCCGCCGCCGAGAACGACATTCTGCTGCACGCGAAGCGCTTTGCGAATCGCGTTGCCGTCGACGGTTTCCGGAACGTTGATCGCGCTGACCGTGACGGAGTGCACGCCCGGCTGCGAAAAAATCGAGAGGCCGAGCGCTTCTGCCGCGGCGTGAATTGCGCGCGTGTACCGTTCGTGACGCGCCCACACGTTCGTGGGACCCTCCGCATTGTAGCGATCGAGTGCGACGTCGAGCGCGAAGCACAGGGAGACGGGCGGCGTCCACGGCGTCTGTCCCTCGGCGGCGAAATCGCGCGCCTTCTTCAAGTCGAAGTAGTAGCGCGGGCTCGTGACTTGCGCCATCTTCGTCCACGCCCGCGGACCGACGGCAACCATCGCGAGTCCCGGCGGCACCGCGAGCGCTTTCTGCGAAGCCGTAACGACCACGTCGAAGCCCCACGCGTCCATCGAAAACGCGCCGGCGGCAAGACCGCTCACCGAATCAACGATCACGTACGCGCCATGACCGCGAATCGCATCGGCCAGTGCACCCATATCGTTTTGCGTCCCGGTCGACGTCTCGTTGTGGGTGAGCAACACGCCTTTGATGTCGCGATTCGTATCGGCGTCGAGGCGCGCTTTGAGCGCGACCGGATCGACGCCGTAGCCGTATTCGGTCGGCAAAACTTCGACGTCGATGCCCCACGTTTTCGCGATCGCGAGAAAACGCTCCCCGAAGACCCCCATCGGACAGGCAAGGACACGTTCGCCCGGGCCGAACATGTTGGTAACTGCTGCTTCGAGTCCGCCGGTTCCCGACGATCCGAGCAGCAACACCTCACCGCTCGTGCCGAATACCGGTTGCAGTTTCGCGACGATCGCCGCTTGCAGCGTGCGGTATTCCGGGCCTCGATGGTCAACCATCGGCGTTGCCATTGCAGCAAGCACCGGCTCGGCAACGGTGACAGGGCCTGGAATGAAGAGAAGCTGCTTGGACACGATGCCTCCGGCGGATGACGGTTCTTCAATGTTGTATTCGGCCGATATGCAGTCCCCCGAAACGATCCGGCTGACGAAGCGTTCGAGTTTCGCGGGTTGAGCGAGTAAAGTCGGCGCTGCCGACCTGGCGCAGGTTCTGCGCCACTTGCCCTTCCCGGAAAACGCGAACGTTCTCGTCGGTGTGACGACCAGCGACGACGCCGGCGTCTATCGTCTCAGCAGCGATCTGGCGCTCGTCCAGACCGTGGACTTTTTCACGCCCATCGTCGACGACCCGTACGACTTCGGCCGCATCGCCGCCGCCAACGCGCTCAGCGACGTCTACGCGATGGGCGGCACGCCGATATCGGCGCTCAACATCGCCGCGTTTCCGATCGACGAGCTCGACCGAGGCATTTTGCGCCGCATTCTCGAGGGCGGCGCCGCCGTCGCTGCGCAGGCCGGCGTCGCGATCATCGGCGGCCACACGATCAAGGACGACGAGCCGAAATACGGCATGGCCGTAACCGGGACCATTCACCCGGACCGCATCGTCACGAACGGGACCGCACGGCCCGGCGACGTGCTCGTGCTGACAAAGCCGATCGGAACGGGAATCCTCACGACCGCGCGCAAGCGCGACGCGATCGGTGAGGATGCGCTCCGTCCGGCGATCGCCGAGATGGTGCGGCTCAACGTCGATGCACGCGACGCGATGCTCGCGCACGGCGCGCATTCGGCGACCGACGTTACCGGATTCGGTCTCGTCGGCCACGCGGTCGAAATGGCGCGCGCCTCGCACGTGGGCATCGAGCTCGACGCGGCGCAGGTGCCGCTCCTGGCCGGCGTCCTCGAACTGATCGAGCGCGACATCATCCCCGGTGGTACCGAAGACAACCTTGTCTACCACAGCTCGTTCACGTCGTATGCGGACTATGTCACGGAACCGCTTCGAATTGCACTTTCGGACGCGATGACGTCCGGTGGTCTCCTGATCGCGGCGACGCCCGCCGGCGCGCGCGCGATCGTCGCGGCACTCGCGCCGACCCATCGCGTCGGCGTCGTCGGGCGCGTGACCGAAGACGGCGACGGCACGATCTCCGTCATGTAAGGCCCGGCTCTTGTCGACGCGACCGCTCGTCGTGATCGGCGCGCATGAACATGATGCTCTCGCTCGCGGTTCCCGCGCACGCACGCGGCGATTTCGATCGCGCGGTCAGCTACTTGTCGCGCGATGCCGTCGAGCGCGCGCTCTTCGATCGGCTCGAACACGGCTCGCAAGCCTACCACCTGGTGACGAACGCGCGTGACAACGATTCGTACGATCCGGCGACGCACACGATCCACTGGGACCCGCATTCGGCGCTACGGACGACAAGCGGATCGTCGCAATCGCCCGCGCTCGGCTTGGGGCACGAGGTCGATCATGCGGTCGAAGCGCCGGCCGTCGGTTCCGTTTTGGCGAACCGGCCCGACCCGCGATTCGATTCGGCAGAAGAGCGCCGCGTCATCACCGGCTCGGAGCGGCACGCCGCGCGAACGCTCGGAGAGGGCGTCCGGCACGATCACGCCGGCACGACCTATCGCGTGCCGTCGCCGACCGCGATGTTTCTGGCCTAACCTAGATCAGCCGCAGGCGAACGGCGCGCACGGCGGCTTCGGTCCGGCTCGACGACCCCAGCTTGGCCAGGATATCGCGCACGTGCACCTTAATCGTGCCGAGCGCGAAATGCAGTTCGACCGCGATCTCCGCGTTTTCGCGGCCGGCCGCGATCAGCCGCAAAATGTCGTATTCGCGCGACGTCAACGGCGGCGCGCGCTCGTCGAGAATCTGCAACCTGACGCCCACGCGCTCAAGCTTGCTCGTGTCTGAGACCATTTCGGTTCACCCTCGAACGCCTCCACCACACGGCGTGCATCCGGTAACCGCCCAGCTCGATCCCCGGTTGCGCGCTAGCGCTCAGTCGGCGCGCGCAGGTCGGTCGTGATCCGCCGGATCACTTCGTAGCATTCGCACGCTTCGTGTTCGAGCTTCGCACGGTCGACGACCGTGATCTCACCGCGCGTATAATCGATCGCGCCGGCGGCCCGTAGCTCGCTCGCGTATTGCGAGACGCCGGCGCGGCGCACGTTGATCATCGTCGCGATGAACTCGTGCGTGAGGCGGAAACGGTCGCGGCCCGCGCGATCGTGCGCCATCAAGAGCCAGCGTGCCATCCGCTGCCGCAGATCGTGCGTGGCGTTGCAGGCCGCCACTTGCGCGATGCTCACCAACAGCGAACCGCCGTAACGCAAGACGTACCGGCGCAGACTCGGAAATTCGTCGATGCGGTCCTGTAGAGCATCGACCCGGCAGCGAAACAGGGGACCAGCTACCTGGACGACGGCGGTCATCAGCGCGCGGGAGTCGCCGTAAAAGGCGTTGATGCCGACCACGCCTTCGGCACCGATCAGAGCGGCTTCCACCATTTCGCCGTCGTTCAGCCGCACGATCGCAGAAACGATCGCGCCGTTCGGGATATACACGTACTCGAGCGGTTCGCCCATGCGTGCCAGCGTCGCGCCGTGCGGCAGCGTAACGCGCTCGAGTAAGGGCCGGAGCCGATCGACTTCGTCGACGTCGACCGCCCGCAGGAGCGACGAATCGACATCGGGGGCAACGCCGTCAAGCAGGACGGCTTGGTGAATCATGGTACCGCCTATGGAGCACTCGCGGCGGAACGTGCCTGCGTCCAAGTGGATGTTCCGTCGCGGCTCCGGACGCCGCTTAGCCGCGTTTGCGGGGCGCCGCCCCAACCGGAGCGCGACGTTTACGCGGGTCCGGCCGCACCGCTTTGCGCGCGGTGCTCGGCCGCAACGCAACGACGTTGTTGCGTCCCGAGGGTTCGGGCGCGCCGAGCAGTACCGGCGTGATGATCGGCTTGCCGAGCGCGTGCGCGAACACCTCGCTCAGTTCTTCGACGAAAAAGAACTGCATCTGGTCGCGTACGTCTTTCGGCACGTCGTCGAGGTCCATCTCGTTGCGCTTCGGCAACAGGATCTTCTTGATGCCCGCGCGCCGCGCACCGAGCACTTTTTCCTTGACGCCGCCGATCGGCAGCACCTGACCGGTCAACGTCACTTCACCGGTCATCGCGAGATCGCTGTCGACCTTGTTGTTGGTCAAGAGCGACGCAATCGAGGTCGCCATGGCGATGCCCGCGCTCGGGCCGTCTTTCGGAATCGCACCGGCCGGCACATGGATGTGCAGATCGTGCTTGGAGAAGTAGTCGTCCGGCAATCCGAGTTCCGCGGAGCGCGAACGCAGGAACGATACCGCCGCCGTCGCCGACTCTTTCATCACATCGCCGAGCTGGCCGGTCAAGGTGAAAGCACCTTTCCCGGGCATCGCCGTCGTTTCGATGAAGAGAATGTCGCCGCCGACCGGCGTGTACGCGAGACCCGTCGCCACGCCGACCGACGCGACGCGTTTCTTCACTTCGTTGTAGAAGCGCGGCTTCTGCAAGTAGTCGACGATATTTTCGGGACGAATCTTCGCCCGGTACTTCGCATCTTCGGCGATACGGCGTGCGACTTTGCGGAAGACCGTCCCGATCTCTCGTTCAAGGTTACGCACCCCCGCTTCACGCGTGTAGTCGTTGATGATCGTGCGAATCGCCGCGTCGTTGACGTTTGCCTGCGGATCGCGTAAGCCGTTGGCCTTGCGTTGCTTCGGGACGAGGAAGCGCTTCGCGATCTGCAGCTTCTCGAGTTCCGTGTAGCCCGCGAGCTGGATGATTTCCATGCGGTCGCGCAACGGACCCGAGATCGAGTCCAGCGTGTTCGCCGTGCAGATGAACAGCACGCGGGAAAGATCGAGCGGCAGATCGAGATAGTGATCGCGGAACGAGTTGTTCTGTTCGGGATCGAGCACTTCGAGCAGCGCAGACTGCGGGTCGCCCCGATAGTCGCCGCCGACCTTGTCGATCTCGTCGATCATCATGACCGGATTATTCGTTCCCGCATCGCGTAAAGCGCGTACGATCGTGCCGGGCATCGCACCGATGTAGGTGCGGCGATGCCCGCGAATCTCGGCTTCGTCGCGCACACCGCCAACGGACAGACGCACGAACTTGCGACCCATCGCCTTCGCGATCGACTGCCCAAGCGACGTCTTACCGACGCCCGGAGGTCCCACGAAGCACAGGATCGGCCCGGTCAATTTGTTCTTGAGTTTACCGACGGCGAGATACTCGACGATCCGATCTTTGATCTTCTCGAGATCGTAATGATCCTCGTCGAGAATCGTGCGCGCTTTCGCGATATCGATCTGATCGGAGGTCGACTTATTGAACGGCAACTGCGTGAGCCAATCGAGATACGTGCGGATCACGCTGTATTCAGGACTCGCCGTCGGGACTTTCGAGAGCCGGTCCAACTCGCGGTCGGCGGCTTTCTTAACGTCCTCGGGCATGCCGGCTTCGTCGATCTTCTTGCGCAGTTCGTTCGTTTCGGCTTGCTGCGGATCGGTCTCGCCGAGCTCTTCTTGAATCGCGCGCAATTGCTGGCGCAAGTAGAACTCGCGCTGATTCTTCTCCATCTCGCGCTGGATGTCGCCCTGAATCTTGTGTCCGAGCTCCACCACTTCGAGTTCCTTGGTGATGAGCATCGTGATCTTGCGCAGGCGCTTTTCCGTGTCGCGTTCTTCGAGAATCGCTTGCCTATCCGCGGTGTCGAGGCGCATCGTCGACGCGACGAAATACGTCAGCAGATTCGGATCGGAGATGTTGTTGACTTCCATCTCCATCTCGCGCGGAGCCTGCGGCAGATAGCCCAGCAAACGCTGGAACAGCGAGGAGAGATTGCGTTGCATTGCAACGAGTTTGTCGCTATCCGACGTGATCTCGGGCAGTTCGTGAAACGTCGTGGAGATGTACGGTTCGGTGCTCACGAAGTCGTCGATTGCAAAGACGGGGCCGCCCGCAACGATGCAGCGTAACGTGCCGTCCGGAACTTTGAGCATCTTTTGAATCGTGCCGATCGTTCCGACCCGGCGCAGATCGTCGGGCCCCGGATCTTCCGTATCCTTGTCCTTGAGCACGACGAGACCGATTTGCTTGCCCTCGCGCAGCGCTTCTTCGACCAGCACGATGCCCGGCCGTTTCACGACGGCAAGCGGAATGACGGTGTTCGGGAAAAGGACGGCGTCCTGAAGCGGCAGGATGCCGAGGATGTCGGGTGTGTGTGGTTTGCGGGGTGCCATCAGGCCAAAGTCCTCGTGACGGTCATGCGGATTTCCGTCGTGACCGTCGGGATGCGATCGTGCGAAGCCAGCGGCAACGCGATCGTTAAAATGCCGTCGCGATACGTCGCCGACGCACCGGCGTCGTCGACCGGCAACGGAAGGCGAATCTTCTTGAAAAATTCGCCGTAGAGAATCTCTTTGCGGAGAATCGACGCCGAGCGGTTCTCGCCGCGGTCGGCGCGATGGCCGCTAACGTAGAGATAACGGTCGTCGATCGAGACGCGCAGGTCGTTCCCGTCCGAACCGGCGAGCTCGACGTGCACGACGACGCGCTCGCCGGCCTCGTCGATGAAGACGTCGGCATTCGGTTCGAATCGTCCGTGGGCACGTGGTCCGAACGTCCGTTCGAACTCCCGGTAAATATCATCGGGTCGCATGGTCCACATCCTCCCTTCGCGCTCGTTAGCACTCATCCAAACACACTGCTAGACGCCCGGGTTGCTGCGCTACTACTGCTGGGCGCCCGCCAACGCTTCCATCGCCACGTTTACCGCCATCGTACTCCGCGAAGCGCCTTTGTACACGCCCCGAACGGGGCTAACGTCGCGGTAATCACGACCCACCCCGATCTTCGCGAAGCGGTCGTTGATGAGCGTATCGTTGGTGGGATCGAAGCCGACCCACCCCTGCGGCCCAAAATACGCTTCGCACCAGGCATGCGACGCCTCGGCACCGAGTACGGCGCCTTCTTGACCGCTGAAGATGTAACCGCTGACGTAGCGCGCCGGAATGCCGTACAGGCGGCAAAGCGCGACTAGGACGTGAGCGTAATCCTGACAGACGCCGGCTCGTACGCGAATCGCCTCGTCGACGGTTGTCCGGACGCTCGTCGCTTCCTTGTTGTACGCGAACGAATGGTTGATCGTCGTGCCCGCATGCAAAAACCATGCGACGAGATCGTCGTCGCCCGGGTCGCCGACTTCGGCCGCGAACGCGCGCAGCTCGGGACCGAATACCACGTACATGCTCTCGCGAACTTCGTCGTATAACCAGGATACGGCCGGATCGGCCGCCAGATCGCCCCGCGTGACGGGCGAGGGAATCGCCGGCACCGCCGGCCGGACCGTCACGATCGATGAACGCGCCGTCACCGAGAGAACGTCGTGATCGGGCAAAACGGCGAAATGCTGCACGTCGTTCCCGAATCGGTCGGCGTATGAGAAAACCCGTGCCCGCGGCGCGACGTTCAGCTCGAATTTCGTGCAGTATTGCGTCGTGTCGCTTCGCGGCTGAAGGTGGACGATGCTATAGCTCTCGTGAATCTTCTCGAGATAGCGGTACGTGGTCTGATGGAGAATCGTGAATTCCATCGTAAAGGCGCTTCGCGCTAACCGACGGGGACGCGCGGAAAGTAGCTTGACTGGATCGCGCCGCCGATTGCATCGATCCGCTCGGCGATGCGGCCGGCGAAACGCCCCGCGCCCTCGTCGAGGATCTCGCCGAGTTGCACGAAGTCCAGCATCGCTTGCAAACGGCCCGTAACGCGCTCCACCTCGTTCGAGAACGCTCCCATCGCCGTTTCCGAGATGCGGTGCAACGCACGGTCGACGTCGTGCGTGCAGAATCGGATCGAGCGCGGAAAACTACGGTGCAGAAACAAGAATGCGAGCGCCTCGTTCGGTTCCGACGAGAGCCGTTGCGCCTTCGCGAACGGTTCGCTCGCGCAGCACATCTCGAGGACACGCTGCCATTCGTGCGCCGAGTCGTCGCCGAAATCGTGCGCGCGCAGGATGCGGGCCGTCAACGCGGCGCGCTCGAGATAGCGGCCGACTTGCAGAAAATTCCATTCGTCGTCATGCACGATCGTCGCGTCGACGATGCCGCCGAACGCCTGCGCCGTATCGCGGACGCTACGCAAGAACGAGGACGGTCCTTCACGCGCGACCGAACGCGGCGATTGGGCTTCGACGAAGAGGTAGAGACCGTTGAGGCACTCCCAAACTTCGGTCGAGAGTTCGGCACGGACGCTGAGCGCGTTCGAGCGGGCGATGCGGATGCAGGCCACGATTGAGGTCCGGTACTCGGTAGAAAACGTGCAGCGCTCGAACGCCGCGGACGCGAGCGACGCGCCGTCGAGCAAATCGATGTCCGCCGAGATGCCGGCAATCTCGAATACGCTGCGCCAAACGCGCGCGGCGCGTTCCCGACCGGCCGTGTTGCGATCGACCGTGCGGTTGTAATTCACGTCGAGGATACGCGCGAGCGTTTCCGCGCGTTCGACGTTGCGGCTCATCCAGTACAGCGACTCCGCTACGCGCGACAGCACCTTAATCGTCGAGGATCCAGGTGTCTTTGCTGCCGCCGCCTTGCGAGGAGTTGACGACGAGCGAACCGTCGATGAGCGCAACGCGCGTAAGCGCTGCGGGCGGGACGTCAACCTCTTCGTTCATCAGCACGAACGGCCGGAGATCGACGTGGCGCGGTGCGACCTCATCACCGACGACGGTCGGATGACAGGAGAGCGGGATAATCGGCTGGGCGATAAAGTCCCGCGGGTTTGCTTCGATCGCGTCCTTGAAACGCGAGCGCTCGATCGCCGTCGCGCTCGGGCCCATCAACATCCCGTATCCACCGGACTGATTCGCATTCTTCACGACGAGTTCGTCGAGGTGATCGCACACGTGTTTACGCTGCAAGACGTCGGTGCAATCATAGGTCGGCACGTTCGGCAAGATCGGCTCCTCGCCGAGATAGTAGCGGATCATGACCGGGACGAACGGATACACGGCCTTGTCGTCGGCAACGCCGGTGCCGACCGCGTTCGCGATCGCGACGTTCCCGGCGCGATATGCGTTCATGATGCCCGCGACGCCGAGCGTTGAATCGGCCCGAAAGTACAACGGATCGAGAAAGTCGTCGTCGATGCGCCGGTAGATCACGTCGACGCGTTGTAAGCCCTTCGTCGTCTTCATGTACACGACGTTGTCGCGGACGAGCAAATCGCTGCCCTCGACCAGTTCGACGCCCATGCGGCGCGCGAGGACCGTGTGCTCGAAATAGGCCGAGTTGTAGATGCCCGGCGTCAGCAGCACGATGGTCGGGTCGCCGACACCCGGCGGCGCGGAATGGCGCAGCGCCGAGCGCAGACGTTGCGGATAATCGTCGACCGGTCGCGGCTGGTAGTGCTCGAAGAGACGTGGAAACGAACGCTTGAGCACGTCGCGGTTCTCGAGCACATATGAAATGCCCGAGGGCGTGCGCAGGTTATCTTCGAGCACGTAATACGTACCGTCCCGACCGCGTATGAGATCGATTCCCGAGACGTGGACGTAGATGTCGTGCGGCACCCGGAAGCCGACCATCTCGCGGTTGAAGAACTTCGACGAAAAGACCATGTCCGACGGGATGCGGCCGTCGATGAGGATGCGCTGCGCACCGTAGATATCGCCGAGAAACAGATTGAGCGCGCGCACGCGCTGCGCGATGCCGCGTTTGATCAGGGACCACTCGCCGCCCGGAACGATGCGCGGAATCAAGTCGAACGGCAAAATGCGTTCGGTTCCGCGACTGTCCGAGTAGACGGTGAACGTTACGCCGCGTTGCAGCAAGACGGCGTTGACCAGGTCGACGCGATGACGGAACTCGGCAACGTCGATGGAACGGAGCGTGTTTGCGAGGCCGGCGTAGTGCGCGCGCGGGACTCCGAGATCGTCGGAAAATTCATCGAAGAAGTCGACCTGCTGATACCGGTCGAGGAGCGGACGCATCGAGCGCGTCGTTCGGCGACCCGTCCGGGGCTCACTTGGCCGAACGTCCAATCGTCGGGTATACGCCACGCATGAACACGTCGTTTGCCCTTCACTCGTTTACGATCGGTGCCGCGACCGGACTTCGCTCGATGGTCGGCCCGGCTGCCGCCGCGCGGCGGACCGGCTGGAGTCGCGTGCTACCGCTGCTGGCGCTCGGCGAACTGATCGTCGACAAGCTGCCGCAGACACCGGCCCGGACCATGCCGCCGGGTTTAGCGGTTCGGGCGATCGGCGGTGCGCTTGCCGGCGGCTCGATCGCGAAAGCCGGCGGCGGAAATCGAGCGATCGGTATCCTGGCGGGGCTTGCCGGCGCCCTCGGCGCTTCGTATGCGGGAGCGGCGTACCGCAAAGCCGCGAGCCGCTACGTGCCGCCGCTCGTCGCTGCGCTTGCCGAGGATGGCCTAGCCATCTTGCTCGCCCGAAGCGTTGCGAATCGTTCCTGATCGGTAACCGCCGAAAAACGCGCAATTTCCCCGTTCAAAGCATATGAAACGCACGTTTCCCGCAATTTCATCCACACGGTCCACAGCGTCGTGTGAACAGTAATGCTCTCATAAGAAACAAAAGCTCCCCAACATGTCAGAAACGCCGGTCGTGATTTGCGGCGCTGGTCCGACGGGCTTGGCGCTTGGTTTGGAGCTGGCGCGTTTCGGCGTCCCATTCCGGATCGTCGATCGCTCGTCCGAGGCGACGCAACATTCGGGCGCGATCGGCGTGCAGGCGCGTACGCTCGAACTGCTCGAGCCGGCGTGCGTCACCGATACGCTGCTCGCGGCCGGCCAACGCGTGACGCACGCGGAGATATCAAGCAACGAGCACGTACTTTTCAACGTCTCGTTCGACGGCATGCCGACGGCGTATTCGTGGCTGACGCTGATCCCACAAAATGAGACCGAACGCATTTTCGGCGCGCGGCTGAGCGAACTCGGCGTCGAGATCGAACGGAACGTAACGCTTGGCGGCACGCGCGCCACGCCGGACGGCGTCGAGGTCACGCTGACCCATGCATCCGGTATGAGCGAACGCGTGCGCGCGCGCTATCTCGCGGCGTGCGACGGCGCCCATAGCACGATACGGCACGACCTCGCTATCGGATTCGCAGGACATGCGCTCACCGAACACTTTTCGCTGGCGGACGTACGACTCGAGACGGCGCTTTCGACGGACACCGTGCGCGTCGCGCTCGGCCGCGACGGCGGGCTTATCGTGCTGTTCCCATTGCCCGGCCGCTGGCGTGTCATTCTCGAATCGCGCCGGGATGATCTGCCCGGCGCCGTGTCTCTCGCCGACGTCCAAGCGGCGCTCGACCACGAGCACGTTCCCGCGCGCGTCACCGAAATGCTTTGGGTATCGATATTTCACATCAATCAGCGGCGGCTCGAGGCGATGCAGGCCGGTCCGATCTTTTTTCTCGGCGACGCGGCCCATATCCACTCACCGATCGGTGGTCAAGGCATGAACACCGGCATCGGCGACGCCGTGAACCTCGCGTGGAAGCTCGCGCTCGTGATCCGCGACGGCGTACCGGAACCCTTACTCGACACGTTCGGCATCGAGCGCGAAGCGGTCGCGCGCGCGTTGCTCGCCGCCACCGATTATGGCAACCGCATTGTCCTCAGCGCAAACACGATGGTGCGCGCGTTGCGAAACGCCGTCGTTCCAGTCGCCTCGCACATCGAGCTCGTACGCAGTCGTCTGCGCGAAAATGTCGCGCAGCTGCGCATCGCCTATCCGACGAGCCCGCTCTCGGTGAACGGCTCGCCGGCACGCCGGGGCCTGCGCGCGGGAATGCGCGTGCGCGGCGCGCGGCCCAGCGGCTATCGCCCGCAGACGATGATGCTGCATCCGAACGACAGCACAGCGGCGATGACGATCGTCGTGCGTCCCGACGGCTATGCCGGCTATGTTTCCGACGGCGCGCACGCACGCGGCGCGCGAACCTATCTGCACAACGTCATCGGCCTGCCGTCGTAAACCGCCCTTCGACAGGCTCAGGGTGACACGGAGAAAGGACGGCCGTGCATCCTTCGGCGCCCTTCGACAAGCTCAGGGTGCCGAATCAGGCACTTGTCACCTGGTCTTCGTGTCACCCTGAGCTTGTCGAAGGGCACGCTGAGGTTTTCGAGGGCACCTTGAGCCTATCGAATGTCACCCTGAGCCTGTCGAAGGGTCAGGGTGACATTGTCGGGGAGGGGGTGATGAGAGTCTTCGCGCGAGGCGAAGATTACATCATGTCGTAGCCGCCCATGCCGCCGCCGCCGCCGGGCATGCCTGCAGCTTCTTTCTTCGGCTCGGGCTTGTCGGCGATCAACGTCTCGGTCGTAAGAACGAGCGCACCGATCGACGCGGCGTTTTGCAGCGCCGAACGCGTCACTTTGAACGGCTCGACGATACCGGCCTGGATCATGTCGACGAGGTCGCCGGTCATTGCATCGAAGCCTTCGCCAAGCTTGGCGAGTTTGACGCGATTCACTTCGACCGAACCTTCGAAGCCCGCATTCTCCGCGATCTGGCGAAGCGGTTCTTCGAGGGCGCGCCGGATGATGTCGACGCCGATCTGCTCGTCGTGCGAGAGGCTCTTGATGTTATCAAACGCCTTCAGCGCGTGCACGAGCGAGGAGCCGCCGCCCGGGATCATGCCTTCTTGAACGGCCGCGCGGGTCGCCGAGAGGGCATCTTCGATGCGGTGTTTCTTTTCTTTGAGTTCGGTTTCGGTCGCCGCACCGACTTGGATGACCGCAACGCCGCCCGAGAGCTTCGCGAGGCGCTCTTGGAGCTTCTCGCGATCGAAGTCCGAGTCGGTCTCTTCGATCTGGCGCTTGATCATCTCGATGCGACCCTTGATCGCATCTTCTTTGCCGCGGCCGTCGACGATCGTCGTCTCTTCCTTGGTGATCTTGACCGTCTTGGCCTGACCGAGGAGATCCGGCGTCACTTTGTCGAGCTTGAGGCCGAGCTCTTCGCTCACGACCGTCGCGCCCGTGAGCGTCGCGATGTCCTTGAGCATCTCTTTGCGGCGGTCACCGAAGCCCGGCGCCTTGACGGCAACGGTGGTGAACGTTCCGCGCAGCTTGTTCACGACGAGCGTCGCGAGGGCTTCGCCTTCGACGTCTTCGGCGATGATGAGCAGCGGTTTCTGGACTTGCACGATCTTCTCGAGCAGCGGCAGAATATCGGCGATCGCCGAGATCTTTCGCTCCGTCACGAGAATGTACGGATCGGTAAGCGTCGCTTCCATGCGCTCCGAGTCCGTCACCATGTACGGCGAGATATAGCCCTTGTCGAAGAGCATACCGTCTTTGGTTTCGACGTCGGTCTTCATCGACTTCGATTCCTCGACCGTGATGACGCCGTCTTTGCCGACGGCGTTCATCGCCTCGGCGATCAGTCCGCCGATCTCTTTGTCGTTGGCCGAGATCGATGCAACCTGCGCGATCTTTTCCGTCGTGTCGACGGTCTGGACCATCTTCTGCATCTCGGCAACGGCGGCCTCAACGGCCTTCTCGATGCCGCGCTTGATCAGGAGCGGGTTCGATCCCGCCGTCACGTTGCGCAGGCCTTCGCGAATGATCGCTTGAGCGAGCACCGTCGCGGTGGTCGTGCCGTCGCCGGCGATGTCGTTCGTCTTCGAAGCGACTTCCTTGACGAGCTGGGCACCCATGTTCTCGAACGTATCGGGAAGTTCGATTTCTTTCGCGATCGTCACACCGTCGTTGGTGATCGTCGGCGAGCCGAACTTCTTATCGAGGACGACATTGCGGCCTTTCGGGCCGAGCGTTACTTTGACCGCGTCGGCGAGAATGTTCGCACCGCGCTCCAGCGCGCGACGGGCGTTCTCGTCAAAAACGAGTTGCTTGGCAGCCATGTTACTTTGTTGCTCCAGCCGGAACGCGTTCATCGACAATCGCGAGAACGTCTTTTTCCGAAATGATGAGGTACTCGGTGCCTTCGAGCTTGATCTCGGATCCCGAATACTTCGAGTAGAGAATACGGTCGCCGACCTTCACGCTGACGGGAAGGGTGGTGCCATTGTCGAGAACGCGGCCCGTACCGACGGCGAGAACGCGGCCTTCTTGCGGCTTCTCTTTGGCCGTGTCGGGGAGAAAGACGCCGCCGGCACTCTTCTCCGCCTGCTCCACGTGCTCAACGACCACGCGATCGCCAAGTGGCTTCAAATTCACGAAAAACTCCTCCAAACGCAATGTTGGCAGTTCCGGCACATGAGTGCCAGCACCGAAAAGGTTAGCAGACTCCTTACATGAGTGCAAGAGGGCGCCGCTCACGGCCGGAGCGCGGCGCCGGCCGCGAGAAGCACGACGCATGGCTCGCACGCTCGTTCGCCGCGACTGGATTACGGCGGGTACCGCCGCGGGGATCGCCTCGGGTCTCGGGCTCGTCCTCTTCTCCGCGTTCGCTCAACGCCGAGCCGGCAACGCAATCTCCGGGACGTATCGTTTTCTCGCCGACGCGATCGCGGGCCCGCAGGTGGCATCGGCGTCGTGGGCGGTGCCGGTGGGCATCGCGGTGCTCTTCGCATGCACGATCCTCTGGGCGTTCGGGTACCTCTACGCGGCCCAGCGACAGCCCCAGTTGCTGGCGCGCCCGATCATCTCCGGGCTCGGCTTCGGCGTGATCGTATGGTTTGTGATGCAGGCGTTGCTCGTGCCGATCGGGCGCTTCCAACGGCCCAACATTTATACGTTCGATCGCGACATCGTCGCTTTCACGCTGTTCTTCGGCATCCCGCTCGCGCTGGTCGCTGCCCGGCTAACCCGCGCCCGGTGATCGCCGAGCTCCGCGTTGACCTCGGCGCGATCGTGCGAAACGTGCTCGCGCTCGCGGAGCTCGTCGCCCCCGCGGCCATCGTGCCGGTGATCAAAGCTAACGCCTACGGACACGGCCTCATCGACGTCGCGCGCGCGCTCGACGGTCGCGTCCCCCGTCTCGCCGTGTACGAACTCGACGAAGCGCTCGCCTTGCGCGACGCGAACATTTCGTCGCCCATCCATGTGCTGGGGCCGATTGCGGCCGGCCGGCTCGCCGACGCTCACGCGGCCGGCGTCGCGATCACGCTCTGGGACAACGGGGCGTATGCGCGCGATGCGGCCGCTGTCGCGCGCCGCTCCGGGGCGCCGTTGCGCGTTCACGCGAAGATCGATACGGGAGTCATGCGACTCGGCATGCCGGCCGCAACGGCGCCGCGCACGCTGCAGATGTACGCACGAGCGCCGGAACTTCAGCTCGAGGGCGTCTTCTCGCACCTGGCCGCAGCGGAAGAACTCGACTCGACGTTCACGCACGAACAGCTCGCGCGATTCGCGGGCGCGACGCGCGACGTCGCGCCGGCGGTCGAGCGTCACATCGCGGCGACTGCCGCAGCAATGCTCTGGCCCGAGACGCGCCTCACGAGCGTTCGCGCGGGCATCGGCATCTTCGGTCTGTGGCCGTCGCCCGAAACCGAAACGGTGATGCGCGAGCGCGGCTTCGCACTCGAACCCGCGCTCGCGTGGCGCACGCAGATCGTCATCGTGCACGACGTTCCGGCGCACACGCCGGTCGGCTACGGATGCGCGTTTCACACGAAGCGTCCGTCGCGGATCGGCGTCATCCCGATCGGCTACGCCGAAGGACTGCCACGCAGCGCCGGCGATCGCGGCGCCGTGCTGGTCGACGGTGTCCGCTGCCGGATCGTCGGTCGCGTGTGCATGAACATGACGTTCATCGATTGCACCGGCGCGCCGAACGCGCATGCCGGTTCGACCGTTACACTGATCGGCGCCGATGGCGACGCGCGCGTCGGCGCGCACGATCTCGCCGCAGCGGTCGGAACGATTTCCTATGAAATCGTTGCGCGACTTCCCGCCGCGATGCCGCGCGTGTTCCTCGTGCCCTCGGCATAAGCATTATCTGCCGCTTCGTTTTCAACGGCCGCAAGCACGCGATTGCGGCCGCTCTGCTTCGCGCGGTAAAGCGCCCGATCCGCGCGATCGAGGAACGTCTCGGCCGTCACGCCGACCGTGTCGGCAACGGCGGTCGCGCCGATGCTTACCGTTACCATCGCGTAGAATGCGCGCGCCGATTGCGGTATCGCGAGCGCTTCGATCGCCGAGCGGACGCGTTCGCCGACGACCAAGGCACCACGAATGTCGGTTTCCGCCATGATAACGGCTAACTCTTCGCCGCCGAACCGTGCGACCGTGTCACGCGGCCGGCTGACCGACTCGCGCACGGCCGACGCGATCGTGCGCAGACACTCGTCGCCCGCGACGTGCCCGAACGTGTCGTTGTACAATTTGAAGTTGTCGATGTCGATCATCAAGAGCGCCGCACCACGCGACATGCGCGCGCCGTCCGCCAACACCTGTGCGAGCCGAACGTCGAAATCGCGGCGATTGGCGACGCCGGTAAGCGCATCGGTGAGCGACTCGTCGCGAAATTGATCCGCCGTTTCGGCAAGCTGTTCGTAGACGTTCGCCGTCTGCAAGATCAGCGCGGTGAGGACCGTGCCCGAAGCGACGAGGACGTACGCCCGCGAAAGATACCAGCCGAGACTGAAGGGGGCAGCGCCCGTCACCGAGAGCACGACGTCGGCGATCATACACAGGCTCGCGACACTCAGCCATACGTCGAGCGCCGAACGGAACCGGCTGCGCGCGTAGAGCAAGCCGATCGACGCGATCGCTAGCGCGACGAGGACCATCGAGAGCGTCCATGCGAGCGCAGTCCAGTATCCGTGCTCCAGGAAGGGCGGCAAGCCGTCGACCCAGATCGCCGGCGGCACAAGGACGGCGAAAAGCGCGACCATTGCGATCGCCACGAAGCGTTCGATCCGCTCAAAGCCGGCCCGTTCGCGGCGGGAGAGAAAGCGTCGCGCGGTGAGATACGCGATCGGCGTCAGCGCAAAGAGCAAATGCCATTCGAACCACAGCCACGCCGAGGTCTGCGGGTCGGCCGAAACCCACCTTGCGATCTGCGGCCACAGTCCGCGGTAGAGCAAGAGGTACGGCGTCATGAGGCTCGCGGTCGCTCCGTAGGCTCCGGCAAGAACGAGCAGCGGAACAGAACCGCTGACGCGCGCCTGCGCCCATAGCAGCACAGACGAGAGGATGATGGTTACGATCGAGACCGCGACCACGATCGCCACCACGGGGTACGAAACTCCGAGCGGCCGGCTCACCACCGGGATAACGCCCAGCGAGAGCGCGCCGACACCGGCGGCGCCGACGAGCGCGCGGCGCCGATCCTTGGGCCGCGCGATCGCTTCGCCGAGATCGATCATATCGTTCTTTGTTGCATCGGCAACTCGTAGAGAGAAACGAGCGGAAGCGCCGTTTAGACGTGCCGGCGGGCGAGCGGCGTCAACGTAATCCCGCCACCGCCTCGCCGAGGTCGAGCGTCCCGTCGTAGAGTGCGCGACCAACGATCGCGCGGTCGACGTTCTCCGGCGTGCCGTCGCGCAGCGCTGCCAGATCGTCCAACGTTTTTGCGCCGCCGCTCGCGGTGATTCGCATCGGCGTCAAGTGTGCGACATGCGCGAGCGCAGCGACGTCGTAGCCGGAACCCATACCGTCGCGATCGATCTCGGTGTAGACGACTCGACCGATCCCCCACAACGCCACGCTGCGGACGAGATCGTCCAGCAAGACGCCGCCGTCGCGTTGCCAGCCGCGCGTCGCAACGCGTTCCCCGCGCGCGTCGATCCCCGCGACGATGCGGTCGCCGAACGCCTCAACCAGACTGCGCGCCGTCGCCGTATCGTCGACGAGCAACGAACCGATCACGACCGTTGCAGCGCCGGCGTTCAATCGCATCGCCACATCGGACGCCGTGCGAATTCCACCGCCGGTCTGCACCGGAACGTCGACCGCATGCGCGATTGCGGCAAGGGCCGCGTGATTCTCGCCCGCGCCGAACGCGCCGTCGAGATCGACGACGTGCAGCATGCGGGCGCCGGCGGCGACGAAGCGACGCGCACGCGCGACCGGGTCGTCGTCGTAGCGCGTCTCGCGCGCCGGATCACCACGCTCGAGTCGTACGCAGTGACCGCCGCGGAGATCGATCGCGGGCACGACGGCGAGCGAACGGCTCATGCGGCGATCGCCAAAAAATTATCGAGCAGCAACCCACCCGTGTGTTGGCTCTTTTCGGGATGGAACTGCGTCGCCATCACGTTGTCGCGCGCGACGATCGCGGCAAAACGTCCGCCGTAGTCGGCGCTCGCGACGGTGGAGTCGCTCTCGCTGACGCGGTATGAGTGCAGGAAGTACGCGAACATACCCGTCCGTAAGCCGTCGACGAACGGATGCGTTCCCTCGACGGTCAAATCGTTCCAACCCATGTGCGGAACGCGCGGCGCATCGTGAAAACGACGGACGTCGCCGGCGAAAATCCCGAGTCCCGCAGCGCCTCCGAACTCATCGCTGCTCGCGAAGAGTACTTGCATGCCGACACATATCCCGAGAAATGGTTTGTGCGCCGCGACGACGGCGTGGACGGCGGCGTCGAGGCCGCGCTCGCGAAGGGCGTCCATCGTTGCGGCGAACGCACCGTCACCGGGCAGAATCGCGGCATCGGCGCGGACCACGCGTTCCGGATCGTCCGTCAGATCGAAATTCGCGCCGCGACGCTCGAGCGACGCCACGAGCGAACCAACGTTTCCGCCCCCGTAATCGATCACGGCGAGTCGCTTGCGTTCCATGCAACGCATTCTTTCCGGCGCCGATGGGCAAACACCCGGCATGTCATCTCGTTGGTTCGCCGCACTCGGCGTCGCCGTACTTGCTACGTGCATCGGCCCGGCCGAGGCGCAGTCGGGGCCGGCGCTCAGCGTCCCAGACGGCTTCACGATCGTCCGCATCGCAACGGTTCCGCGTGCGCGCGAACTGGCCGCCGCACCGAACGGAGATCTGTTTGTCGGGACGTTGAGCCGCAGCGTGTACGTCGTTCCCAATGCCGCGGGAGAGGCTGCTCCGGCGAAGCCGTTCGTGACGCTCGATGAATCGCCGGTCGCCGGCGTGACGATCGACGGCGAACGGATGTATCTCGGATCACAATTCGGCGTGTGGGAACTGCCGTATCGTAACGGCGACCGCGAACCGCGCGCGCGGCCGCGCAAAATTGCGACCGTGCGTAACGGCGTGCAGAGCGATCACACGACGACCACCGTCGCCGTCGCGAACGGCGCGCTTTACGCGAGCGTCGGTTCGTCGTGCAATACCTGTCAACCGGAACTTGACCCGACGCGCGCAACGATTCAGCGTATGGATCTCGACGGCGGCGGTATCCAACCGCGTGCACGACACATACGCAACGCGATCGCGCTGGCAACGAATCCACAAACGCAAACGCTGTGGGCCGGCGTCGCGGGTCAGGACGAACTGCCTCACGGGCATCCCTACGAAATGTTCGACGCGGTGACGCTGCACGCGGGCGTCGCCGACTACGGCTGGCCGTACTGTTACGAAAATTATCGCGCGCTGGCGGGACACGACTGCGCGCAGCAGGCCATTGCGCGCGTCGTCTTTCCCGCCTACGAAACACCGATCGGCGCGACGTTCTACCCCGATCGGCCGACGGGACCTCATGCGTTTCCGGAGCGCTATCGCGGCGGAGCGTTCGTCGCGTTGCACGGCTCCTGGCACCAACCGCCGATTCCACCGCGCGTCGCGTTCGTCCCGATGAACGGCGACGAACCGCGCACACCCGTCGACTGGAGCGATCCCTCGAAGCAGTGGACCGAGTTCGTCGGCGGCTTCCAAACGGCGGAGGGAACACGCGTCGCGCGCGCGACCGGCGTAACGGTGGGGCCGGACGGTAGTCTCTTCGTGAGCGACGACGAAACCGGCGGCATCTATCGCATTCGTCCCTCGCACTGATCGAAACGTCGTGACACGATGACTTCGCAACGCGCACGTATAAGCGCCGCACGTGAAAGAAAGTTCCCTATCACGAGCTGACGTCTTGGCCGGCGTTGCCGGCTTCGCGGCGGCGACGCTGTGCGGCTCATCGGCGGTTGCGCAAACGGCGACCACGCAAACGTCGACGCTGCACGATCTCGTCGACGTCCACCATCATTTCTATCCGCCGCCGTTTGTCGCGGCGGCGAATGCCTACGGTGCCAAGCACGGCCAGCCGCCGCTGAACGGCGGACCGATCGGGGCGTGGACGCCCGAGCGAACGGTGCAAGAGATGGACGCAAACGGAATCAGCACCGCCATCCTTTCACTCGCATCGCTCAACGGCGTCTGGTTCGATACCCCCGCATCGAGCTGGGCGCAACTCGCACGAGCATGCAACGACTATGCCGCCGACATGATGCGCATGCATCCCAAACGCTTCGGGCTCTTCGCGACGCTGCCGTTACCGGACGTCGACGCGAGCCTCAAAGAAATCGGCTACGCGTTCGACACGCTCAAAGCCGACGGCATTGGTATTCCAACGAGCTTCGGCACGACGTGGCCGGGCGATGCGGCGTATGCGCCGGTGTGGGATGAACTCAATCGTCGCAAGGCGATCGTGGTCTTTCACCCGCTCGCACCGAGCTGCTGCAACGCGCGCATGATTCCGAACGTGGCCGAATCTTACGTCGAGTATCCGTACGACACGGGCCGCGCCGTGGAAAGTTTACTGTTCAACGGTGCGTTTGTGCGGTACCGCGACATTCGCTGGACGTTCTGCCACGGCGGCGGTCCGATACCGGTGCTCGCCGGACGCATCGAAACGCTCGCACGCTTTCAGGCGAAAAATCTCGCCGAGGTCGCGCCGGAGGGAATCGCGAGCGAACTCAAACGGCTCTATTACGACACCGCGAACGCAACGTACGCGCCGTCGATGGCGGCGCTGCTCGCGCTCATCCCGACCACGCAAATCCTCTTCGGTACCGATTACCCGTACGTGTCGGGAAAGATCAATATCGACAATCTGGTCGCGCGCAATTTGCCGCCGGCGGTGATGGCCGCGATCACCCAGGGCAACGCAAAACGGCTGCTGCCGCGTCTGCGCGCCTAGTGCGACGGCACGAATGCTACTCGAGCAGCCCTTTCGTGGAAAGCACGTCGTCGGAACCGGTCAACATCTTCGCTTGCTGAAATGCTTTGGCGAACGCTTTGAACGATGCTTCGCAGAGATGATGCGCGACGTCGCCGTTCATCGCGACGAGGTGCAGGTTGAAGCGGCCGTTATCGACGACGGCGCGAAAGAATTCGCGTATCATCTCCGTCTTCAGATCACCGAGGTTTTCAACGCCGTCGAAGCGGACCGCGAAGTTGAGGTAGCTGCGACCGGAAAGATCGATACTGCACGCGATCAACGCGTCGTCGAGCGGCACCATCATCGAACCGTAGCGCGCGATACCGCGTTTCTCGCCGAGCGCGTCGTACATCGCTTTCCCGAGCGCAATGCCGACGTCTTCGATCAGGTGATGGTTGTCCATGCCGTCACCGCGCGCGACGATCTGCAGCCCGCAACCGGAATGCTTCGCGAACGCGTGCAGCATGTGGTTGAGGAACATGACGTCGGTGGCGATTTCGATCGGGCCGCCGTCGAGCCCGAGACGCAGATCGATCTGCGTCTCATTGGTCGTGCGCTCGACCGTCGCATGACGATCGCTCAGTTGCGCACTCCGCTCGGGGCTGTACCGTTCGGCAGGGCGCCGTTCCCGTTCGTGGTCATGCCGACGTGACGATGATTGATCGGCTCGAACGGGTGCACGTCGGGGCCGACGTAGGTCGCCTGCGGACGGATTAAACGGTTCGCTGCGAGCTGTTCGAGCACGTGCGCGCACCAGCCCAGCATTCGGCCGCAGGCGAACATGCACGTGAACTCATCGCTCGGAATGCCGAGACTCGAGAGCGTCGGCGCCGTGTAGAACTCGACGTTCGCATAGATCTGTTTGCCCGGCTTCACTTCTTGGAGCACGGTGTTCGACGCGTCTTCGAGCGCGCGCGCGATCAAATACCATTTCGTATGTGATTTCTCGGTCAGCGCTTTCGCCATGCTCTCGAGATGCGCGGCACGCGGGTCGCGAATCTTGTATTCGCGATGGCCCATACCCATGATCTTCTCGCCGCGGCCCAAAAGCTCGCGCACGTAGGGGTTCGCTTTTTCCGGGAGTCCGATCTCTTCGAGCATCGTCATCACCTTGCTCGGCGCGCCGCCGTGCAAGTCGCCGGCAAGCGTGGCGACAGCGGCCGTGATCGCGCCGTAGATGTCGGCGTTCGTCGAAGCCGTGACGCGCGCCGAGAACGTCGAGGCGTTATACGAGTGGTCGGCGAGCAACACGAAGTAGGTGTCGAGCGCGGCTTCCGCTTCGTGGATCGGTTTTTCACCGCTGCGCATCCAAAGAAAATTCGCGGCCGCGCGCAACTTCGGATCCGGCGCGATCGGCTCGAGCCCGCGGCGGATGCGATCCCAGGCCGCGACGATCACCGGGGTCTTCGCGATCAGGTTGATCGCCGCGTCGACATCGCTCGTGTGCGATCCGTCGACCGCGTGCGGGATGAACTGGCTGATCGCCGAGATCGACGTGCGCAGCACGTCCATCGGCCACGCCGTTTTCGGAATCGCGTGCAGGAGCGCGAACATCGCCGACGGCAACGGGCGCGCCTCGGTGAGTTTTGCGGTGAGATCGTGGAGTTCGGAATGCGTCGGGAGACGGCCGTAGAGCAGCAGATGGACGACTTCTTCGAACGTCGCGTTGGCCGCGAGGTCGTGAATGTCGTAGCCGCGGTAGGTCAGCCGTCCGATCTGACCTTCGACATTCGAGAGAACGGTCTCGCCGACGATGATGCCCTCGAGACCACGATCGACTACTGTTCCTGCCATAGCGCGTCAATTTTCAAAGGCGCTGGACGGACCGCCTCCCTTAGCAGGGTGCTGAAAAACTACACCGCGCCGCCTCAAACCCACCTCTTCGGGCCCGATCCGGACACGGCGAGTTCTTCAGCACCCTGTTAGACGAGGACGGCCCGTCCCAAGGCGAACTGGATCAGGCGTTCGATCAACGCATCGAAGCCGATACCGGCGACACGAGCTTCGTCGGGCAACAGCGACATCGGCGTCAATCCGGGCAGTGCGTTGATCTCGAGGATGTACGGGCGGCCTTCTTTCGTCACCATGAAATCCGTGCGCGAGTAGTCGCGCAAACCGATGAGCCGGTGCATCGAGAGCGCAAGCATCTGCAGACGTGAGGTGAGGTCGTCGCCGATCGGCGCCGGCACGAGATGGCGCGAGCCGCCCGGTTTGTACTTCGCGTCGTAGCTGTAGAACTCGTCGCCGGCGACGATCTCCACGATCGGCAGCGCTTCTTCACCGAGCACGCCGACCGAAAACTCGCGTCCGCCCACGAATTCCTCAGCCAAAATCTGCGTCGTGCGCGGCGCGATGTCGATCATCGCGCGCGTCCATTCTTCATGCGTTCGCACGATCGAAACGAACGCGCTCGAGCCGTTGGCACGCGGCTTGACGACAAGCGGCAGGTTGAGCGAGCCGGGCAGGAGCGGCAGCGTCCCGCCGCCGAGATCGAACGTGTCCCACGCGGGCGTCGGCAAGCCTTCGGCGGCGAGCAACTTCTTCGCGAGATGCTTGTCCATCGCGAGCGCGCAACTGGTGAGGTCGCTCCCGGTGTACGGAACGCCCAGCCATTCCAATATCCCCTGGATCGTGCCGTCTTCGCCCCCGGTACCGTGCAGCGCATTGAACACGACATCCGGCCGGATATCGCGCAACGCGTCGACGAAGCGCGCGTCGAAATCCAGTGATTGCGCGCTGTGTCCGAGATTGGCGATCGCGTTCATCACGCAGCGTCCGGTTTCGATCGAAACCTCGCGCTCGGCACTCGTGCCTCCCATGACCACCGCGATCCGAACCTTGGGCATTACGTGATGAATTCTCCGACGAGGTGCACTTCGAGATGAAGGTCGACGCCGAATGCGTCATCGACGGCGCGATGAACGCGCGCGAGCAGCGAGCTGACGTCGAGGGCGGTAGCGCCGGCCATGTTGACGATGAAGTTTGCGTGCAGCACTGAGACTTCCGCTCCGCCGGCACGCCAGCCCTTGGCGCCGGCGGCCTCGATAAGCCGCCCGGCCCGGTCGCCCGGCGGATTGCGAAAACACGAACCCGCGTTGGGCAGCGCGACCGGTTGCGTGGCCTTGCGTCGTACCAGCCGGTGCTGGGTGTGCGCGCGCACCGCGCCTGGGTCGCCGCGTGCGAAAGCGAGCGTCACATCGGCGACCATCGCGTCGCGCGGCAAGGTCGTGTGACGATACGAGAATCCGATCCACATCGGATGCGGCTCCGGCCGCGTCGGCGTTTGCACGCGCACCTCGCGCACGAATTCGCCGATCTCACGATCGGTGCCGGCGTTCATGCGGATCGCACCGCCGACCGTCGCCGGAATGCCCGCCAAGCCGTCGACGCCGACCGCGCCGAGCGACGCGGCTTGCGCGACGAGTTGCGGCAACGACGCACTGGCGCCGGCACGCACGACGATCTCGTCTCCATTGGTGCGCGCGTCCAACGCGTCGTAGTCGCCGCCGAGTCGAAACACGAGGCCGCGCATACCACCGTCGCCGATCAGGAGATTCGAACCCGCCCCGAGGACGAACCACGGTCGCTTGCGCTTGAATGCCCAGCGCAGCGCGAACGTCGCGTCGGCGGTCGTCCCGATCGCGAACGTTGCATCGGCCGGGCCGCCGATCTTCCACCACGTATAGGGCGCGAGCCGCGCGTCGAACCGTACACGCTCGCCGAAATGCGTTGCCAGCCCCGCACGATCGTCGTCCGTGAGCAGCGACGCCGGCGCCGTCATCAACGAGCCGCGGCGGTCGACGTCATCCGTTCGGCGAGTTGGTGCGCGATACCGGAGATCGATCCGGCGCCCAGCATCAGCACGACGGCGCGATCGCCTGCGACGCGCGGAACCGCATCGAGCAGCTCTGCGGCATCGGTCACGTACGTGACCGGCGTTCCCGCGCGTTCGAGCGGTTCGCCGATCGAACGTTCGCTCACACCCGGGATCGGTGCTTCCGACGCTGCATAGATCGGTGTGAGGATCACGCGATCGGCAAAGGCAAGCGCAGCCGCGAAATCGCCGGCGAGGTATCGCGTGCGCGAATAGCGATGCGGTTGGAACGCAACGACGATCGGCGCGTCGGTGTAGCCGCGCGTCGCGGCGATCGTCTGCGCGATCGCGGTCGGGTGGTGCGCGTAGTCGTCGACAATCACGATGCCGTCGCGCTCGGCAATGATCTCGTAGCGGCGGCGAACGCCGCGGAACGCGGCGAGCGCGCGCGCAATCGGTGCGAAGTCGACCTTGATCGCGCGGGCGACGGCGATCGCCGCCAGCGCATTCTGCACGTTGATCTCGCCCGGAACTTGCAACGCGATCGGGCCGAGCGGCGTGCCGCGCTCAACGAGGGTAAAGCGCGAACCGAGACCCTCGTAAACGATGTCGTGCGCCGTGAGATCGGCCGCGCCGCGCGTGCCGAACGTCGTCTTGGGGACGTTCGCATTCGTCGCGATGAAGGCGCTGCCGCGATTATCGAGTCCGATAATCGCGCGCCCGTCCGGCGGCACGCGTTGGACGAACGTCGCGAACGACGCGAGGAGACCGGGCAGTTCGTCATCGCTCGAGAGATGATCGTTCTCGACGTTCGTGATGCACGCGATCGTCGGCTGCAAGTGCAAAAACGACCCGTCGCTCTCGTCGCTCTCGGTGACGAACCAGACGCCGTTGCCGCTGCCGGCGTTCGTCCCCGTGTCGGTGCGGACACCGCCGATCGCAAACGTCGGCGAGAGGCCGCCTTCCTCGCAGATCGCGGCCGTCATCGCGGTCGTCGTCGTCTTCCCGTGCGTCCCCGCGATGGCGATCGTCTTGCGCGAACCCGTGAGATCTGCAAGCATCGCGCCGCGCGTCTTGATATCGATGCCGCGTTCGAGCGCGGCGACGAACTCCGGATTATCGTGCGCGATCGCGCTCGATACGATCACGAGCGATGGATCGCCGACATTGTCGGCGTGATGGCCGATGCAGACGTCGGCCCCTTCGGCTTCGAGTTGCTCGACGAGCGGTGTGCGCCGCATGTCGGATCCCGTCACGCGCGCACCACGCGCGAGCAACAAACGCGCGATCGCGCTCATACCGATCCCGCCGATTCCTACAAGATGATACGCGCGTACTCCGTTAGTCACGGCGCGCCTCGTTCGCGGTCGCGTTTTGCGCGACCCGCGCCGGAATGAGGGATTCGATCCGGCTCACGATATCCGCACCGGCGTTCGGTGCCGAGAGGGTCTGCGCCGCACGTCGCATCGACGCCGCGCGTTCGGGTTGCAATATCGCATCGAGCGCCCACCATAACCGGTCGCCGTCCAACTCGCGGTCGGCGATGACGACCGCCGCACCGGCGTCGGCAAAAACGGCCGCGTTGTGCGCTTGATGGTCGTCGGCGGCGTGCGGATACGGTACCAGAATGGCGGGCGTACCGGTCGCGGCGAGTTCGGCTAACGTCGAAGCGCCCGAGCGGGCGATGACGACGTCGGCTGCGGCGTACGCGTTCGCCGGATCCGGCAAATACGCGACGAGCGCGACGTGATTGCTGCCGGTGTCGCGTTCTTCGGCTTGCATGTAGGCATAGTCGCGCTCACCGCTGACGTGCAGCACTTGGCGGCCGTCGCCCAGCGTTCGGCGCGTCACCAGCGCCACGACCGCCTCGTTGATCGAGCGCGCGCCTTGACTGCCGCCCATCGCGACGATCGTTGTACGTTCCGGTGCCAGGTCGAGTTGCATGCGTGCACGAGCCGGGTGGACGGCGTTCGCGAACGACGCGCGGACCGGCGTTCCGGTGCGATGCGCCTTGCCGCGAAAGTATGGAGCTGATGCATCGTACGTGGTCCAGACTTCATCGACGAGCGGCGCGAGGAGACGGTTCGTCAGCCCCGGCCGCGCGTTGATCTCGAGCAGCGCGATCGCACAACGAAGGACGCCGGTGAAGCGCAAAAGACGCGCCGCGACCACGACGGGGAAGCACACGTAGCCGCCCGTCGCAACGACCACCTGCGGACGAAACGCCGCGAGCGAGCGCAGCGCGACGACGATGCCGGCCAGATTGCGAACGAATGTTCGTAACGTGCCGAGTGAGAGCGAGCGCTGCAACGCGGCCGACGGCACGAACGCGAGCGGCATCACCGTCACGAGACGCGCCTCCAAACCGTCGCGATTGCCGAAGAACCGCGGCTCGTACCGCCCTGCACCGTACGCAGCGCGAATCGCGTCGTCGATCGCCAATGCCGGATACACGTGCCCCCCCGTTCCACCACCGGTAAACGCGACACGAAAGACGCTCACCGTGCTCGTCGCGCCACGTTCATGATGAGCGCAGCGGCGATCAAGTTCACGATGAGCGACGTTCCGCCGAACGAGATGAACGGCAGCGGGACGCCGGTCACCGGCCACGACGACGTGACGACGCCGATGTTGATGAACGCCTGGATGACGATCAACATCGTGCAGCCGCAAATGACGAAGAATCCGAACCGGTCCGGGGTGCGTTGCGCGATCGTGAACGCGCGAATCGCGAACGCCGTGAACAGCGCGAGCACCGCAAGCGTGCCGAGCAAACCCAACTCTTCGCCGAGCACGGCGAAGATGAAGTCGGTATGCGCTTCGGGCAGGTAGAAGAACTTCTGCCGCGAGGCACCGAGCCCGAGGCCGAACACCCCGCCGCTGCCGAGCGCGAGCAGCGACTGGACGATGTGGAATCCGGTGTTTTGCGGGTCTTTCCAGGGATTCCAAAACGCGAGGACGCGCGCGCGCTTATACGAACTCGAACCGACCGCGAGCACGACGGCCGGCAGCATGGCGAGCACGACAAGGACGAAGTGCTCGAAGCGCATCCCGGCGCACAGGAGCATGCCCATCGCCGTAAAGACGACGAGACTCGCGGTGCCCATGTCGGGCTCGAAGAAGATCGGAATCGCGATGAGTGCGGCGACGAACAATAACGGCACGACGCCGCGCACGAGCGAACGCACGTCCTCGCCCATCGTCGCGAGTTTCGCGGCCGCGAACAGCACGATCGCAAGCTTCGCGATCTCCGAGGGTTGAAAGCTCAGCGCGTGAAAGCCGAGCCAGCGACGCGCGCCGCCGGTCTGCCAGCCGACGTGCGGAACAAGCGTGAGAACCAGCAGCACGAAGGTGACGCCGAGCAGTGCCGGCGAGATTTTCTTGAGCTTCGTGTAGTCGACGCGATACGCGCCGTACGCGAAGATGCAGCCGATCGCGAGCCAGACGATCTGGCGCTTGAGGAAGTACGTCGTGTCGTGAAAGAGCGCGTACGCCGTTGCGCTCGACGCGCTGAATACCATGACGATGCCGATCGCGACCAGGCCGGCGACGGTCGCGAAAAGCCACGGGTCCGGCGGCGAGAGCGGCGTTCGCGGACGCGCGCCGATCGGACGTGCGTATTCTGCGCTAGCGAACATGCTCGACGCCGTTGACGGCGGCGGCGAACGCGTCGCCGCGTGCTTCGGCCGAAGCGAACATGTCGAACGACGCGCAACCCGGCGAGAGCAGCACGACGTCGCCCGGCGCGACGAAGGTCCGAGCGAGCGCGACGGCTTCATCCATCGATGATGCGTTGGCGACGGTCGAGCGTTTGATGTGCTTGGCGATGTCGGCCGCGGCCTCGCCGATCAGCACCGCCGCTTTCGTCCGCGACGAGATCACTTTCCCCATGTCGGCGAAATCCGTCCCCTTCGCTTTGCCGCCCGCGATCAACACGATCGGACGGTCGAACGAACGCAGCGCCGCGATGACAGCGCCGGGGTTGGTAGCTTTCGAGTCGTCGACCCAGATCACGCCGTCGCGCTCGGCAACCGTTTCGAGCCGGTGGTGCATCGGCTGGAACGCGCGCACAGCTGCCGCGATCCCGACTTTGTCGAGTCCGGCCGCAAGTCCGACGAGAATCGCCGCCATCACGTTCTCGACGTTGTGCGCGCCCAGCAACGAAATATCGCTCACGTTCATGATTTCGACCGGGCGCGGATCACCGGTCGGCGGCGCGTAGACGATCGTGCGCTCGTTCCGCACGTAGAGCGTGACGCCGCGGTGTGGTTCTTGCGCGAACCAGAACGCCCGCGCGCGAATGCGGGTTCCGTCTTCACCCGGCGCCGACGCGGCGATCGGATCGTCCATGTTGCCGACGAACGTATCGCCTGGGCCTTGGTTCGCGAAGATACGAAACTTCGCTTCGGCGTACTCATCCATCGAGTGATAGCGGTCGAGGTGATCGGGCGTGACGTTGATGATGCACGAGATGCGCGGCTTGAACGAGCGAATCGACTCGAGCTGGAACGACGAGACCTCGGCAATCACCCAATCTTCGGCTTTCGCGTTTGCCGTCTCGTGGATCAAGGCATTGCCGATATTGCCGCCGACGTGGGTCGTCTTCCCGGCTTGCCGAAAGATCGCGCCGATCAATGCCGTCGTCGTCGACTTCCCCTTGGTGCCGGTCAGCGCGACGATCGGCGCCTTACAAATACGGTACGCGACTTCGACTTCGCTGAACACCGGTATGCCGGCGGCTTGAATGCGTCGTACTAGCTCGCCGTTGAGCGGGATGCCGGGCGAGAGCACGGCAACGGTGACTTTCGGAAAGATGTCGGCGAGATCGTCCGGGGCAACGAACGGTACGTTCGCCGTTGCAAGTTCGGCGATCGCGCTCGCGAGGCTCTCGCGGGGGCTCTCGTCGGTGGCGTACAGCGCCGCGACGCGCGGTTGCAGCACCTCGACAGTCGCCCGGCCGCTGCGGCCGAGCCCGATGACGAGCACGCGTTCGTTGCGGTCAAAGCGGCCGCTGGTCAGGGGAGTATTCATAGACGCACCACGATCACGAAGCCGATGAGTCCGAGCACGAGCGACGCGAGCCAAAAACGGGCCGTCACCGTCGTTTCGGGCCAACCGCTCAGCTCGAAATGATGGTGCAACGGGCTCATCCGAAAAATGCGACGCCGCGTCGTCTTGTACGACGTGACTTGGACGATCACAGAGAGAGTTTCGGCAACGAAGACGCCGCCGATGAGAGGAAGCAAGAGCTGGGTGCCCGTCAAAATTGCTGCACCGGCAAGCGCCCCGCCGAGCGCGAGCGATCCCGTGTCGCCCATAAACATCTTTGCCGGATGACGGTTGTAGACGAGAAATCCAAGCACCGCGCCGAGTACCGCCACCGTCACCGTCGCAACATCCGTTCGTTCCATGCGCACCGCGATGAACGCCAAGACGGCGAGCGGGGGAACGATCGTGCCCGACGCCAGACCGTCAAGACCGTCCGTGAGATTGACGGCATGTGTCGTTGCGAGAACGACGGCCAGCGATAAGGTGAACCAGATCCACGTCGGAACGGCGCCGATAAAGAGCACGTCGCGGTTGACGTCCGGCAACTGTACGAGCAGTCCGAGGAACGCGGCGCCGACGAGCGCGGTCGCGAAAAATTTGGTGCGCGCGCGTAAGCCGCGGTTGTGCCCGTTGCGGATCGCCGCGTAGTCGTCGACGAACCCGATCGCCGCCGAACCGACGATCAACAGCGCGAACGCGCCGGCGACGGCGTCGTGCACGACCGCGGCCGCGACGACCGGAGCGAGCAGGAACAGCAGGCCGCCCATCGTCGGTGTCCCCGTCTTGGATTGATGCGATTGCGGTGCATCTTCGTAGGCCTGTTGACGGTAGGCGAGGCGGCGCAGCGCGCCGATCAGTGGTGCGCCGAGCGTCACGGTAAGCGCCAGCGTGAGCGTGAAAGCCGCGATCACGCTGCGGCCCCGCGCACAAGCGGGTGCGCGCCCGGGCCACGCCAAGCGAGAACGACGAGCGGCGTTTGCTCGTCGCCGTTCCCGTGCGGGTTGCCGAGCAGGGCGCGTTCGACGTTTTCTCGCACGATCGCGGCTGAGGCGCCAAGCGCCTTCGCGCGGCGCAGATCGTTCGCGTCGACGATCGCAATGTGGAGGCCGAGCGAGCCGGCGAGTTCGGCACTGACGCGATCCGGGTCAGCCGGACCGAGTACGATCGCGCGTTCGTAGGGCGGCAGCGTCCCGGTGTAGCCGTCGATCGCGGCGATCGCTTCGCCGAGCAATTCGTAGAACACCCCGCGGCGCCCGACGAGGCGCCCGGCAACGTGCAAACACGCAGCGCCGATCACACGCCACATGCCGACCTCGTCGATCACCAGCTGTAGTGATTCGGGCTGATTGATCGTCGCGAGCGCTCCGGCGCGGCGTGCGAGGACGCGCGCGAGACGCGACGGACGAATCGCTTCGGCGGCGATGAAGCGTCCTTGCGCGATCGCGACAGCGGTCTCTGCGACTGCGACGACGTCACCCGGCCGCGCGATGCCGGCCAGCGCGTCGCGCAGCAGCGCGTGCAAGTCGTCGCCCTTGGCGATCAAGCGCGTGCGCACGGGGATCGCCACGAGACCGTCCGGCAACGACGCCTCGCGAATCGCAACCGGAATCACGCGTGCAGTCCCGCAACGATCTGCTCCATCCGGTACATGCGCGATCCTTTGAGCAGCACGACGTCGCCCGGGAGCGCGTTGCGGCGCAACCACGCGACCGCGTGATCGTTATCCTCGTACGGCACCAGCGCGTGAGCCTCGATGCCGGCGGCGCGCGCGCCCTCGGCGAGTTCTTCCGCGAAGGCGCCGCCGACGAGAACGATATCTGCCGACTCCGCCGCCGCGGCGCCGACGCGGCGGTGCATGTCGGACGCCTCCGGTCCGAGTTCCGCCATGCTCGCGAGGATGACGACCCGCCGCCCAGCGCGCTCCCGCGCGAATGTCGCGAGCGTCGCAAGGGCACCGGCCGTCGACGCGTTGTATGCATCGTAGATCAGCGTCAGCCCGTCCGGTAGTTCGATGCGCTCGTACCGCCCCGACGGTGTCGCAAAGTGCGCGTCGGCTTTCGCGACTAGCGCGACGTCGACGCCGAGCGCGGCCGCTGCCGCGAGAGCGGCCGCGAGATTGCGGCGGTTATGGTCGCCGGGAACGTCGATACGAAACGGAATGGCACGCACGTTGCCGGCGTCGATTGCAAGGACGTCGTCCACCCGAACGACGACGGCGTGCGCGCCCGCCGCCGGCCGCTCGGCGTCGATACCGAACCAGATCGGCGGCGCTGCGAGCGTTGACGCGCGCGCGCATGCGACCGCGTCGGCGACGTTGAGGACGGCGCGCGTACCGGCTGCGAAAATGCCCCACTTCGTCTCCGCAAGGCGTTCGCGCGAGCCCATGATCTCGAGATGCGCATCGCCGACGTTGGTCAGAACGCCGATGTCGGGACGCGCCGCGGCAACGAGCACGTCGAGATCACGATACTTGCGCGCGCCCATCTCGACGATCGAGACGCGTTCGTCCGCATCGTCGAGCCCGAGCAGAAATTTCGCAACGCCGATCTCGTTATTTTCGTTTTCCGGCGTTGCGATCGCAGCGCGATTCGCGGCCGTCAGCGCACGCAGGAGAAACTCTTTCGTCGTCGTCTTGCCGGTCGAACCGGTGATCGCGACGACCGGACCGCGCAGCCGTTCCCGGGCGAGACGCGCGAGGGCGAGATACGCGCGCAGCGTGTCGCGAACGACGAAGCCGGCCGAATCGTCCGGGAGTGCCGCGATATCGTCGACGATCGCCGCCGACGCACCGCGCGCCACCGCATCGCCGACGAAGCGATGGCCGTCGTAGCGCTCGCCGCGCAGCGCGAGGAACGTTTGACTCGGCCGGATCGCGCGCGTGTCGGTCGCGATCGCAATCGTCCCCGGCAGACGCTCCCGATGAACGACCGTTCCGCCCAGCGCCGCGATCGCGTCGTTTGTCGGCAACCTCACCGCAACGCCTCGCTACGGAGCAAAAAGGCGCTGCGTACTTCGTCGCGATCGTCGAACGGGACGCGCACGTCGCCGACGATCTGGTAGGCTTCGTGTCCCTTACCGGCGACGATCACCGTGTCGCCGGCGCGCGCTTCCACGATCGCACGACGGATCGCGGAACGGCGGTCCAAGATGACGTCGGCGTCGATGTCACCGGCGACGGCTCGCGCGATGGCGACCGGATCTTCGCGGCGCGGATTGTCGGACGTAACGATCACGCGGTCGGCCGTGCGCGCCGCGACCGCGCCCATCTGCGCGCGCTTCCCCGGATCGCGGTCACCGCCGCATCCGAAGACCACCACCAACCGGCCGCGCGTCGTTTCGCGCGCTGCACGCAACACGTTTTCGAGTGCGTCGGGGGTATGCGCGTAATCGACGATGGCATCGATCCCGTAGGCCGCGATGCGCTCCATCCGTCCCGGCACGGCATGCGCCGCCGCGAGCCCGGTCCGGATCGCGTCGTCGGGAATCTGGCGCGCGCGCGCAATGCCCATTGCGGCGAGCGCGTTGGCAATGTTGAACCGGCCCGGCAGCGCGATCTGTACGTGCACGCCGCCGGCGTCGAACCGGCTGCCGTCGCCCGCGAGCCTGATGTTCGTCGCACGCAGGTCGGCATCGCGATCGATCGCGTACGTCGTTGCCGGCGAGAGGTCGTTCGCGAAACGGCGACCTGCATCGTCGTCGATGTTGAGCACGGCGAACGCAGCGTTCGCGAAGAGCCGGCGTTTCGCGGCCGTGTATCGCGCGAACGTGCCGTGAAAATCGAGGTGATCGCGCGTGATGTTCGTGAGCGCGGCAACGTCGAACGCAACGTCGTCCACGCGGCCAAGCGCGAGCGCGTGTGAGGAGACTTCCATCGCGACGGCACGCGCGCCGGCATCACGCATTTCGGCGAGCATGCGCTGTAGATCGAGTGCGAGCGGTGTCGTATTCTCGAGCGGCCACAGCCGCTCGCCGTAAGCCCCTCCGAGCGTTCCGATGACGGCGCACGGAATGGCGGCCGCATCGAAGATCGCGCGCACGAGATGCGCGGTCGTCGTCTTCCCGTTCGTTCCCGTCACTCCGGCGACGGCCAGCGCGCGCGACGGATGACCGTAGAACGCGGCCGCGAGATGCGAGATCGCCGCACGCGTATCGCCGACCACGATTTGCGGCATCGCCAGCGCGAGCTCGCGTTCGACGACCAGCGCGCTTGCGCCGCGCAGCGCGGCGTTGGCCGCGTGGTCGTGACCGTCGGTGCGTTCGCCGCGCAATGCGACGAAGAGTGCGTCGGGACCGACCGCGCGCGAGTCGACCGCGATCGACCGAACGGCCTGCGGCAACGTGCCGACGATTCGCGGCGCGTCGAGTGCGCCGAGCAACGGTCGCAACTCACGCATGATCAGATCGTTTTCGCTCCGTTGCGCGGCCGGACCAAGCGCGACGACGGCATCACGCCGGCGTGCAGCATGACGGCGCGGGCCAGGTCGGCGAATACCGGCGCCGCGACTTCGCTCCCGTAATACGAGCCCTGCGGGCGCTCGATTTTCACGAGGATCACGTAGCGCGGCGCTTCTGCCGGGACATAGCCGATGAACGACGCAACGTACGCTCCGCCGAGATACTGACCGTTCTCGACGACTTGCGCGGTCCCGGTTTTGCCGGCCGTCGTGTAGCCGGCGACCATCGCGGTCGGATGGCCGGTCCCGCGAACGACGACGGCACGCAAAAACCGGCGTAACGTCGCGGCCGTCGCTGTTCGCATGACGCGACGCACGACCTCGGGACCAAAGCTCTTCGTAACGTTGCCGTTTTCATCGCAAAACGCGCGAATCAGCCGCGGCTTGAGCAAGACGCCGCCGTTCGCGATCGCCGCGTACGCACGAGCCAGGGCAAGCGGTGTAGTCGAGATACCGTGTCCGAAGGAAATCGTTGCAAGGGAGCTCCCGCTCCACTCACTAACCGGTGGAACAATGCCGGGGTTTTCACCGGGAAAATCCACGCCGGTCCCCTCACCGAACCCGAACGAGCGGATCGTCCCGTAGAGCCGCCGTGCTCCGACCGCCATCCCGACTTCGGCCGCCCCGACATTGTGCGAGTAGGCGATAATGTCTTCGAGCGATTCGGTCCGCCCGGTACCGGCCATGAAGCCGTCCTCGGCGTTGTGAATCGTGCGGCCGCCCGCGTCGATTGTGTCCCGGGCGGGGAATTGTGTCCGCGCAGAGATACGTCCGCTTTCGAGAGCCGCGGCTGCGGTGATCAGCTTGAACGTCGACCCCGGCTCGTAACTGTCGGCGATCGCGCGATTTCGCCACGCGTCCGCGGGCGACGCGCCGTAATGCGCGGGATCGAAATCGGGCAGGCTCGCGAGTGCGAGGAGGTCGCCCGAGTGGATATCCATGATGATGCCGACCCCGCTGCGCGCGTGCCACTTCTTCACGCTCGCAGCGACGAGTTGCTCGGCCTTGAATTGCAGGTAGGAGTCTAGCGTGAGCTCGAGCGTATGCCCCGGAACGGCACGGGCGATAACCGACGTCTCGCCGAACGGTAGCGCCACCCGGTGATCGCCGTCGTCCGCTTCGATGCGGACTTTGCCGGATGTACCGCGCAAGAACGAATCGTACAAGTACTCGAGACCGTCCAGGCCGTTTTCGTCGGAGCCGACAAAACCGATCGTCGTCGATGCGAGGCGTCCGGCCGGGACGAATCGCACGCCCGTTTGTTCGCTCTTGAGGCCGACGCCGTCGATTTTCAGCGCCAGGACGCGTTCGGCGACGCTGTGCGGCACCTTCCGTTTCAGATAACGAAAAGGTACGCTCTCATCGAGCGCCGCTTTGATGCGCTGCGGTGGGTAACCAAGGATCGGCGAGAGCGCGCTCGCAACGCGCGCTTTGTCCGATACGCCGGTCGGTACCGCGTAAACGCTTTCGGACGGCAACGAGCGTGCGAGCGCAACGCCGTCGCGATCGACGATCGCGCCGCGCTTCGCGAATGAATCGACGACGACCGACTGCTGATCGAGCGCGGTCATAGCCAGTATTTTGCTCTGCCGGATCTGAACGTCGCACAAGCGGTAGCACAGCCACAGCGCAAGCGCCAGCGTGATGAGAATAGCCCGTTTCGCGCGTACCGGCGGGACGCGCGCGAATGAGCGAGCCGCCATATCAGTGTGCCGTCACACTTAGTGGTGAAAGAGCAGATCGAGGAAGGCCAGCCCGTTCGACGGCGGCCGCAGAACGGGACGCGGCACGTCGACGACGGCATAAATGTGCGGATCGTGCATGCGTAGGCGCGCGGCGACGCCGGCGAGACGGTCGCGCGATTGCAACGCCGCGATGCGATCGTCGAGCCGCATCGTCTCTTCTTGCAGCGCGACTTTGCGCGCGTCGGCCTGTGCCAGCGAGTAGTTGAGCGCGGTGAGATTCCCCATCAGCAGCACGTACCCCATGATCGGTGCCAGCGCTACCGTGAAGACGAGCGAGATGCGCACGAGCATCGCGTAGCCGCGCAAACGTGTGCGACGAACGCGGCGACGGGCCGCTTCGCGCGCACGCACGTGGCCGCGCAGCGGGGTGCGTTGCGACGGTAACGGCTGCGGCAGTGCTTGGGGTGCGATCACGCGGCAATCTCGCTTTCGACTTCGGCGATGCGCAGTTTGGCGCTGCGCGCGCGGGGGTTGGCGGCGACTTCCGCGTCGCTTGGAACGATCGGTTTGCGCGTGAGAACGCGCACCCGGGCGTCCTCGCGAAATCGCCGTTTCACGATGCGGTCTTCCAGCGAATGAAAACTGATGACCGCGACGCGTCCGCCGGGCCGCACGATACGCAGCGCGGCATCGAGGCTCTCGCGCAGGGCGTCGAGTTCGTCGTTGACCGCGATACGCAGCGCTTGAAACGTCCGCGTCGCCGGATGAATGCGTTCGCGACGGCCGCGCACGTGCACGGCCCCGGCGACCAGCGACGCGAGTTGGCCCGTCGTTTGTGGGACGCGTGCTTTGAGCGCGCGCGCGATGCGACGTGAATTGCGCTCTTCGCCGAACCGGAAGATCGCATCGGCCAGTTCGGTTTCATCGTGCGAAGCGATGTACTCGGCCGCAGTTTCGCCGCGCGTCGGATCGAGCCGCATGTCGAGCGGCGCGTCGGTCCGGAACGAAAAGCCGCGCTCGCCTTCATCGAACTGCATCGAACTCACGCCCAAGTCGTAGAACACGCCGTCGACCTGCGCGATCGAGCGCGCTTCGAGTTCCGCGGCGAGGCTGCGAAAGTTCGCGTGCACGAGCGTAAACCGCGGATCGTCCGGTGCGTGCGATACGGCGGCCGGATCGGCATCGAAGGCGATCGTCCGTCCGTACGGTCCCAACCGCTCGAGGATCAGCCGCGCGTGGCCGCCCGCGCCGAACGTCGCGTCGATGTAGGTGCCGTCCGGCACGATCGCTAGCGCATCGATCGACTCGAGCGCCAAGACCGGTATATGCGAAGCCACGCACTCAGTACAGCCCGAGCTCGGAGCGCAAGTCGTCGATGTGCTCGATCGCCCCGCGCGTCTGCTGATACCGCCCGGACGACCACACCTCCACGTGTGTCAATGCGCCGATCGACATGACGTCCTTTTCGATCGTCGCCCACCCGCGCAGCGCGGCGGGCAGCACGAGCCGCCCTTGGTTGTCGCACGAGAGTTCTTCGGTATGCGCGAAGAGATGACGGACAAACGCGCGGTAGCGCGCGTCCTTTATGGGCGCGGCTTCGAGCCGCGCGCAGATCTCGGCCCAGGCCGTCGCCGGGTAGAGCGCGAGACACGGATCGGGCTCACCGATCGTGACGAAGAACCCCGCGCCCAAACGTTCGCGGAAGCGCGCGGGCACGACGAGACGACCCTTATCGTCAAGGCTGTGTTCGACCGAGCCGGTGAACAGAGGCCGATCCGCTGCCAAAAAGGTTCTCCACTAGGCTCCACTGGCACCCAATTTTCACCACTATAGCCCACCGAAGACCCACCAGGCAATCCTACGTTGCAAAAACGCACACTTCGCCCGGCGGCTTGACGCCGGCCGAGTTCATCCGCACCGTGATCCGCCCCAAAGCCGAGCGCCGGACAATCATCGTGGGGACGAACCCCGGGGCGCCCGTAGCCAATTGTGGGTACGCCCGGGACATGATCAGGATAAACGGCTCCGCAGCACAGCTGCCGGACGACCCGCGCGTTTCGCTGCTCGACCTCGTGCGCGAGCGTTTGCAGCTTGCCGGCACCAAGAAGGGCTGCGATCAGGGCGCGTGCGGCGCCTGCACCGTGCTGGTCGACGGGCAACGCATCTTGTCGTGCTTAGGGCTTGCCGTGCAATACGATGGCCGCTCGGTGACGACGATCGAGGGCTTAGCCGCGGACGGCGCACTGCACCCACTGCAGCGCGCCTTTGTCGAGCACGACGGCTTCCAGTGCGGATATTGCACGCCGGGACAAATCTGCTCGGCCGTCGGCATGGTTGAGGAGGTGCGGCGCGGCGTGCCGAGCCTCGTCACCGCCGATCTCTCCGCCGAGACGATCGCGCTCACATCCGATGAGTTGCGCGAGCGGATGAGCGGCAATCTGTGCCGGTGCGGCGCCTACAACGGCATCGTCGACGCGATCATCGAGTACGCGGAGGCCGTGCAATGATCCCGTTCACTTACGCGCGTGCGACGAGCGTCAGCGACGCGATCCGGCTGGGTGCGGCAACGAACTCCAAATATCTCGGCGGCGGAACCAACCTCGTCGACCTTCTGCGCGAAACGATCGAGCAGCCGTCCAATTTGGTCGACGTAACCGGTTTGTCTAGCGCCATCGAGGAACGCGCCGACGGCAGCCTCTTGATCGGCGCGGCGGCCCACAATACGGCGGTGGCGGAACATGCTGCGGTGCGGCGGCACTATCCGGTGCTCGCCCGCTCTATCCTGTCCGGCGCGTCGGCGCAGGTGCGCAACATGGCGACGGTCGGCGGCAACGTGCTGCAACGCACCCGGTGCACGTACTTTTACGACGATGAGAGCGCGCGTTGCAACAAACGCGAGCCGGGTCAAGGCTGCGATGCGATCGACGGCTTCAATCGCACGCAGGCGATCCTCGGCGCCTCCTCGGCCTGCGTCGCGACGCACCCCTCGGATATGTGCGTGGCGCTCGCGGCGCTCGGCGCCGTCGTCCACCTCACGGGCGCGAAAGGCGCGCGCACATTGCCGTTGACTGACCTCCACCGGCTGCCCGAGAATCGTCCCGACATTGAGACGGTGCTCGAGCCCGGCGAGCTGATCACCGCTGTCGAAGTGCCCGCGCTCTCGTTCGCGGCTCGCTCGACGTATCGGAAGGTGCGCGACCGGGCGAGCTATGCGTTCGCACTCGTTGCCGTCGCGGCCGCAATCGAGCTCGACGGCAATACCGTGAAAGACGTGCGGCTCGCGCTCGGCGGCGTCGCAACCAAACCGTGGCGTGCGTGGACGGCCGAAGCGGCGCTCAAAGGCAAGCCGGCCACCACCGAAGGCTTCCGCGCGGCGGCCGAAGCGGAACTCGAGGCCGCAAAACCATTACGGGACAACGGCTTCAAGGTCCAACTCACCAAGCGAACCATCGTCGCCGTCCTCAACGAACTCTCGGGAGTCCAAGCATGACCACCACGCAGACCGCCCCGCCCGCGCCGGACACCTGGGGGCCGGCCGGCAACCCCGATCCCCTCATCCGCCGGCACGGATTGATCGGTGCGCCGATATCGCGCCTCGACGGTCCGCTCAAGGTCAAAGGCGACGCCCGTTTTGCGGCCGAGTTCCCGCTGCCGGGCCTGGTCTACGCGGCGCTGGCGTACAGCACGATTCCGAAGGGCCGCCTCACGACGCTCGACGTACGCGCGGCCGAAAGCGCGCCCGGCGTCGTGCTGGTGATGACGTACCGCAACGCGCCGCGCATGGAGCCCGGACCCGTTTTCCTAACGGCGGAGAAAGCCGCCGCCGGCGACGACTTGCCGATCATGCAGGACGACCGGATTCACTGGAACGGTCAGCCGATCGCGGTCGTACTCGCCGGAACGCAAGAGCAGGCGGACCATGCCAAGTCGTTGATCCGTGCGACGTACGCCGGCGAGCCGGCCATCACCGCGTTCGCCGAGGCGAAGACGCACGCGTACCAGGCGTCATTCGGAGGACACGAGCTGGCGAACGCGCGCGGCGACGCCGAGGCGGCACTTGCCGCCGCGTCGTTCAAGGTGGACAACATCTACCGGACGCCGTTTCACAATCACAATGCGATGGAGTTGCACGCGGCAACGCTCGCCTGGGACGGCGACGTGCTGACCGTGCACGACTGCGCGCAAGGCGTGGCCCACGTAGCGTGGTCGCTCGCGCAAATTTTCGGGATCAACGAAGAGCAGGTTCACGTGTCGGCACCGTTCGTCGGTGGCGGGTTCGGCAGTAAGTGCCTGTGGCAGCATCAGATCCTGGGCGCCGCGGCCGCGAAACTCGCAGGCCGTCCGGTCCGGGTCGTGCTCTCGCGCGAAGGCGTGTATCGCGTCGTCGGCGGCCGCGCAATGACCGAACAACGCGTGGCGATCGGCGCGCAGGGGGACGGCCGCTTCGATGCGCTCATTCAAACCGGCACGACCGCCAAGACGCCGCACAACGCGATACCGGAACCGTTCATCACCCCGGCGATGTGCCTGTATTCGGCCGGCAGCGTGAAGCTCGACGTTCAGGCCGCGGACATGGATATGCTCGCCAACACGTTCATGCGCGCGCCCGGCGAGGCCGTCGGTTCGTTCCCGCTGGAGTGCGCGATCGATGAGCTTGCCGAGCAGATCGGGATCGATCCGATCGAGTTGCGCATCCGCAATGAGCCGGAGAACGATCCGACGATGGGCACGCCGTTCTCGTCGCGTCACCTCGTTGAAGCATACCGCTCGGGCGCCGAGCGGTTCGGATGGAACCAGCGAGATCCGCGCCCGGGCACACGGCGCGAGGGTGAGTGGTTGATCGGTGTCGGTTGCGCGACCGCAACGTATCCGTATTACCGCATGGCCGGCGGTGCGGTGCGCATGACGCTGGGCAAAGACGGCCACGCGAAGGTCGCCGTCGCCGCACACGAGATGGGCATGGGTACCGCGACGGTGCAAACGCAAGTTATCGCCGAGCGCCTCGGCCTGCCGCTCGACCACGTCACGTTCTCCTACGGCGACACATCGCTCCCCGGTGTCGTCCTCGCCGGCGGATCGCAACAGACCGCATCGATCGGTGCCGCGGTGATCGCGGCGCAGCGCGAACTGGTGGCCGAGTTGCTCAAGCTCGTCCGCGACGACTCGCCGCTTGCCGGCCTCGCGCCGGACGATGTCGGCAGCATGCACGGCGGCGAACTCGGCAAGCTCGACCAACCTGGACGCAGCGAGAGCTACGCTTCCATCCTCGCTCACGCGCAGCGTGACGAGGTGACCGTCGAGGCGACCGCGCCGCCGCCGGTCGAGCCGCAGCAATGGTCGATGCACTCGTACGGCGCGCTATTTTGCGAGGTGCGCGTCAACGCGGTCACCGGCGAGACGCGCGTCAGCCGGTTCCTGGGCTCCTACGACTGCGGGCGCATCCTTAACGCCAAGACGGGGGCCAGCCAGTTCCGCGGCGGCATCGTCATGGGGCTGGGACTCGCGCTCATGGAAGAGACGCTGTTCGACGAGCGCGATGGTCGCGTCATGAACCCGAGCCTCGCCGAGTACCACGTTCCCGTACACATGGACGTGCCTGAAATCGACGTCATCTGGACCGACATCCCCGATCCGCACGCACCGATGGGCGCGCACGGCATCGGCGAGATCGGTATCACGGGCGTCGGCGCGGCCGTTGCGAACGCCGTGTACAACGCGACCGGAACACGCGTTCGCGACCTGCCGATCACATTGGATAAAGTGCTCGCAAACCTTTAGCGAACGGCCGCAGCCGGCGTGTCGCGCGCCGGCGCGAAGCTCGTGTGGCTGAACGTCAGCGTGCAGTCCGGCGGAAGCGTCGCGATCCGCTCGTAGCTGACCGCGCCCGGCAACGCATTCTGCAACAGCTTTGAATCTCGACTGAGCCACGAAGTGGCCGGACTGCGGCTCCAACGGGGCGCCAACCTCGCGGCTTGAAAGGTGCTCGGCATGGCGAGCGAGCCCCCGACATTTCAAACCGGGATGAGCCAAAGCCGGAAGCCTTTCCCAACGTCCGCATCATCGAGGCAAAGTACCGCGCCGCATTGATCGAATCGGTGTATCTGTAGGACGAACTCGACGGTCTTGGAGCGGCGCGGTTTGCAGACGAGTCGCAGATGAACCAGTCATTAATCGAAATTCGTTCTGTCCCTCAAAGTGAGTCAAACAAAAAATGATCGAGACGCGGTTCCCTCGGAAAAACTTGTGCATCTAACGAATCTTTATTCATGCATGCAACATCGCAGCCATTTGAACTACCCGCACGCAAGGGTACACCCGAACCAGCACCGTGTTTCCTGCCAAAAGAGCGCTCCGGAAAACACCGTATTGATCGAAGCACGCGGATATACGTTCCGGTACTCGCTGCGCATGCAACTGTCCAGCCACTGACGGTCAGCTTCGGCTCGTATCGCATGCCGAGTGCGACGGCTGGTTTACGTCCGTTCGCTGTCCAATTCGGCCATCTGCGCCGGCGCGTAGCGCGTCCCCGCAATCGCTTCCGGCGGCATCGTCGTCGCGATGCGTTGCAGATCGTCGGCCGAGAGCGCCAGATCGAGCGATCCGAGAGCATCGCTCAGCTGATCGCGACGGCGCGCGCCGACGAGCGGCACGACATCGCCGCCTTGCGCATTCACCCACGCAATCGCGAGTTGCACCGTCGTTGCGTGTTTCTCATCAGCGATCGCGCGTAACGCAGCCACGCGCTGTAGATTCTGCTCCACATTGCCCGGCGCGAACCGCGGCATGCGAACCGTACGGATGTCGCCCCTCACACCGCGCGCCGGAACGGTGCCGCTGAGGAGCCCCCGCGCGAGCACGCCGTAAGCGGTGAGACCGATTCCGAGCGAACGCAACAGCGGCACGATCGTCGATTCGACCCCGCGGCTCATCAGCGAATATTCGATTTGCAGATCGACGATCGGATGCGTGGCGTGTGCGCGGCGGATCGTTTCCACGCCCATCTCGGAGAGCCCGATCCAGCGCACGTATCCGGCCGTCACCATCTCGGCAATCGCACCGATCGTTTCTTCGATCGGCACGTGCGGATCGAGTCGAGCTGGCCGGTAGATATCGATGTACTCCGCTCCCAAGCGCTGGAGCGAATACGCCAGAGCGCTCTTGACCGCGGCCGCACTGCCGGCATGGCCGACACCGTTTCCGGCGGGGTCGCGTAATGCACCGAACTTGACCGACAGGACGATCTCCGAACGCGGGCGATCCGTGAGCGCCTTGGCGATGAGTGACTCGTTGTGACCCATCCCGTAGAAATCGCCCGTATCGAGGAGCGTGATGCCGGCATCCAGAGCAGCGCGAATCGTCGCGATGCTCTCGCCCTCGTCGGCCGGGCCGTAGGACGACGACATCCCCATGCATCCGAGGCCCACGCTGGAAACGCGCGGGCCGGTCGCGCCGAGCTGTTTTGACGGCATGGTGCGCGCGGTCACCGTACGTTCAGGGGGAAGGTTGTGCCCGCTCCGTTTGTCACCATAACGTACATACCACTACGCATGCTGACGTTGTTCCCATAGTGCGTGGTTCCGCTGACCATCGCACCCATGCCGCCGCGGCGGCGATAGGCGAGCGTCGCCTCCGCGTGCGTTGCGCGAAATCTCACCCGAAACGTTTCGCCCTTTCACTGTCGATAGCGGGATACGTTATGCTCGACGGAACATAACGACCCCTGTTCCCTCCGGCCCCGCGCGCGGTAAATCTCCATCGATGCGAACGACTTTGAACGACGTCATAACAGCCGCGCGCGCGCATCAATGCCCGATCATTCACATCAGCGCTCTTGCCGGCGAAGCGCCGTTCATCGCGAGCCGGCCCTGCCTCGGCGAGGCATCGGCTCCGCTCGTCGAATTGACCGTCGATGATTATTACCGCTTGATGGCGGAGATTCGTAACGCCATGGTGGTCGAACACGATGAGACGCTGTCGTTTCCGATCTTCACGGCCGGGGCGCGCGATCTGCAGGCTCCCGGAGAACGGCTGCAGCTTCCGCCGCGCAGCACGTCCGGAACGCTGCTACTGGCGTGCGGCGCGGCCGCCGTCTCCTATTTGATGGATAGCGTCGGCCAAGAAACGACGATCGTGTACGATGGTCTGCGCACCTTTGCCGACATCCAGACGTATTGGCAGCAGCGCGGCGAGCTACGGCGCATGTTTATCGAGCGGTACGCGCCGTTCGAAGATGATTTACACGCATTCGCCGCTCATCTCGATCGGACGGTCGCGCTCGGCACGTTCGACGTCGACGCGTATGCCGTGCAACACGGACTCCGCGCTTGCAGCTACTCGGCCCATTGAAACGATCTGCCGCCGCGCTCATTCTCATGCTGGCCGCGACCGCGGCGGCGTCCGCGCAAACGCCGCCGCGCGTGACGCTTTTCGCGGCCGGAAGCCTCAAAGGCGCGCTCGTTGAGATTGTTGCCGCATTCGCACGACAGACCGGTATCGGGGTGGATCAAACCTACGGTTCGTCGGGTTTACTGCGAGCGCAAATCGAAAACGGCACGCCGGCCGATGTGTTCGCCTCCGCTGATGTCGGCAATCCGCAACGCCTGCACGATGCGGGAAAAGCGGGGCCGGTGACCGTGTTCGTGCACAATCGCATGTGTTTGCTCGTCAAGTCGGAGATCGCGGGCACGCGCGGCGTCGCGGAGATCATGCTCGACCCGGCCGTCCGCTTGATCACGTCGACGCCGAAGGCCGACCCCGCGGGCGACTATGCCGAAACGATTTTCGCCAAAATTGACGCTTCACACCCGGGCAGCCTCGCCGTCCTCGATGCAAAGGCGCTTCGGCTGGTCGGCGGCCCGAACGCTGCGCCGATTCCGCCCGGCGTCGATCCGGCGGTCTACCTCCTGCGTACGACGGATCAGGGCGACGCATTCCTCGCGTACTGCTCCGGGTTCGCCGCAACGGCCGCGGCCAACCCGACCACACTGCGCACCTTGGCAATGCCGCCCGCTCTCACTGTGCGCGCCGACTACGGCGTCACGATCGGTACCGGCGCCGCTCAAGAGGCCATGCGCCTACGAGATTATCTCTTGTCCGACGCTGCGCAAGCCGTCTTCGAACGCTACGGTTTCGCCCGCATGTGAAGAGTGAGCCGCGGTGCGATCCCGGCGCAGATATGATGGTCGAGTATCGTCCGATCGGGCGCATAACATCGCCGTGGACGCAACCGGCAGGCGCGCCGATCCAGCCGGCGGCTGCGCGCGGCATCGACGGCATCTTGCACGTCGAACCGGCATTCGTCGCCGGCTTGCGCGACCTCGAGGGATTCTCGCACGCGATCGTGCTCTATCATCTGCACCTCGTTCGCGGCTACGATCTCACCGTCGTGCCGTTTCTCGACACGGCGTCGCACGGCATCTTTGCGACGCGTTCCCCCAAGCGGCCGAATGCGATCGGATTCTCCGTCTTTCGCATCGTGCGCATCGATGGGGCCGACGTGCGGGTGAGCGACGTCGATGCCGTCGACGGATCGCCGATTCTCGACATCAAGCCGTACGTGCCCGCCTTCGATGCGCCGGACGCCGAGCGCATTGGATGGTTCGCGGACCGGCTCGATGACCTCGAGACGGCGCGCGCTGACGCGCGCTTCAGCGAACCGCAACCGTAAAAAGACAAACGCGTAGCGGCTGAACCGCTACGCCGTCTCGCGCGCCATCGCGATGAGCGTGTCACGCGCGTCGTCCGCATCGCGCAACGGGTGGTCGAACGGGATACGTACGATCTCGGTCGACCCGCCCGTCGTCGCTCGAACGATCATGGCTGATGTGTCAATCGAAACGAGCAATGCGGCTTGGGCCGACGGAAGCGCGGCGAAACGGTGAACGTACCCCAGCACTGCGTCGGCGTGGTCCTCGTTCATATGGGTGACGATCGCGTCGACCGCCGTCTCGGATAAGGCCATCGTCTACTCCGTGGCTTCGCCGGTCATGTGCCGTTCGATGAGGTCGACGATCTCCGCCACGCTTCGATCGGTCACATCCCGCGAGACGCCGCGCCGGCGCACCGAGAGCACCAGCGAGCCGGCCTCGATTTCAAGGCTCACGCTGTCGCCGTTCGCGTTGACGGCGGTGACCCGGTTTCCGAGTCGCGTCGCACGCGGATCACGATTATCGGCATTCAGCATGGCCTCGACGAGATTTAACTGGCGGCTCAGATCCAGCGCCTCTTCATCACTGCTCACAGGTTGCCGGCGTTCGATCAGGCTGCACACCGCTCCCGGACATGCCGCTTCCCTGCACGGTAGGAGGAGAGGACCGCGGAGTCCATACTCGTCGTCATCGCGATGCCGAACACAGACTCCGGAATTCTCATCGCTTTGCTGGTGATCGCGATACCGCTCGTCGCGCTGGCGAAGCGCGTGGACATTTCGTATCCGATCGTCTTGGTGGTGGGCGGCCTCGCCCTCGGGTTCATTCCGGGCCTGCCGCACGTTCAGCTCAACCCCGACCTCGTGCTGCTGCTGTTTCTCCCGCCGCTGCTGTATTGGGAGGCGATCACCGCGCCGACCGACATCATGCTCGAAAACGCCGGACAGATCGGGGTGCTGGCGATCGGTCTCGTCGTCGTGACGACGGTGGCCGTTGCGGCCGTCGCGCACGCGATCATTCCGGAGATGCCGTGGGGAGCGGCATTCGTCCTCGGTGCGATCGTCTCGCCGACCGATGAATTGGCCGCCGTGCCGGTCCTCGAGCACTTCCGCTTACCCCGTCACGTGATCGCGATCATCGAAGGCGAAAGCCTGCTCAACGATGCAACGGCGCTGGTCATTTACGCGACCGCCGTTGCCGTGATGACGACCGGCGCGTTTGCTCCGATGAGCATCGGGCTGCAATTCGTCGTCACCGTTCTCGGCTCGCTCGTCGTCGGTTACGCGGCGGGACGGCTGGCCGTCGAATTATGGCGCCGCATCACCGACGCGCAATTGCAAGGCGTGATCTCCGTCGTACTGCCGTTCCTCGCGTACTATCCGGCGCAGCGCTTCGGTCTCTCGGGCGTCCTCGCCGTCGTTACGGCGGGTGTCTACGCCAACCGGTTCACACCGCGCGTGGTGACGCCGGCCGCGCGCACCCAGGTCGTCGGCTTCTGGAACACGCTCGTGTTCATCGCGAACGCGGTCCTCTTTCTCCTCGTCGGGCTGCAACTGCACGACATCGCACTCGCCGCGTTCCGCTACAACTCATGGCAGCTCGTCATCTTCTACACGGTGGCGCTCAACGTCGTGATCATCGTCGTCCGCCTCGGACTCGTGCTATTGGCCGAGTACGCGCCGACCGCCGCCCCACCCGACCACGCCGCGCCCGACTGGAAGCACGCTCTCGTCGTTGCATGGTCGGGTTTACGCGGCGCCGTATCGCTGGCCGCCGCGCTTGCGATTCCGCTTACGCTTCCGGGCGGCGCCCGGTTTCCGCACCGGGACCTGATCTTGTTCGTGACGTTCAGCGTCATCTTGGTGACGTTGGTCGGCGGTGGCTTGACACTACCGGCCGTCGTTCGCGCGCTCAAGATCACCAGCGGTGACGAAGAGCAGACCGAACTCCGCGCGGCTCTCGTCCGCAGTGCGGAGGCAGCCCTGGCGAGCATCGCCGATCTCGAACGCGCGGGCAACATCGACACCGATCACGCCGAGTCGCTCCGCGAGCGGTACGAGCACCGTCGCGCCCTCAACAACGCCGCCGACGAGGGCACCGTCGACCACAAGGCCCGTCACAAAGCCGCCGAGCGCGCGATCATCGAGGCCCAACGGCGTGCGGTCATCGAGATGCGCGAAAAGGGCGAGATCGACAACGTCGTGTTCCGCCGCGTCCAGGCGGACCTGGATCGGGCCGCCGGTATGTCGTTGGACCGTTGATACCGGGTTTCACGCGAACGGAGCGTCCATCCGGTCGTTACGCGCGTCTCAACCAATGATGTCGAACGACGTAACCACGTTCACCGCTCTGTACGGCCAGCCTGACGCTACGTCCCGCGCCGCGGAGCGCTATGCGTTCGCGGTCGTCTTACCGCTCTGGATGACGGCGGCGGCGGTGGATTACGTCCTGCACCGGCGGTCGCGCATCGAACAAACCTCGGGCACGAGCGAATCGCGGTTGCACGCGACGGGCATCGCACTCTCCGCCGTTCCGGTGCTGGCCGGGCTGTTGCTCGAAATCGATGCCGGCGTCCTCGGGGCGATGGGGGCGGGCTTCGTGCTTCACGCGGGCATGACGGTCCTTGATATCAGGTACGCCGACGGTCGCCGGCCGATCGTTCCGCTCGAACAGCACATCCACGCAATGCTCGAGTTACTGCCGTTTACGGCACTCTCGCTCGTCGCGCTCGCGCATCGCGGTCAGGCGCTGGCGCTCGTCGGTCGAGGGAAAGCTCGCGCGCGTTTTCGCCTCCGTCGCAAGCGCAACCCGATCCCGGGCCGGCCGCTCGGCGCAACGATCCTCGCCTTTGCGGCGTTCGTCGCGCTCCCGTACGCCGAAGAACTCCTACGCTGCGCGCGCTACGAGCGCGAACGCGCGATTCTCGACGCGTATCCGCCACGCGATCATGGCAAGATTGAGCGCTCCGAACAGCAGCGCGTGCCACACGAGCCCGAGCGCGAGGCTGACGCACGGTAGTTCGAACGCGACGACCAGATAATTCGGATGCCGTATGAAACGAAACGGGCCGCCTGTGATGGGCGCTTCATCCGGAACGATGATCACGCGCGTCGTCCAGCGCGCGCCGAGCGTAGCGAGCACCCACACACGACCGAGCTGCAAGAGGGCGAACGCGAAAACGAACGGCAGCACCAGCGCACGATCGCGACCGAACCACCAGAGCGAGCCGAGCCAGGACGCGTGCAACGTGACCATCACGGGATAGTGCGCGGCGCCCACTTCATAGGCGCCGCTCGCGAGCAGACGTCGCGTGTTTCGCGTCGCGATGACGAGTTCCGACGCACGTTGCAGCGTCAAAAACACGAGCAGCGCGAGCGAACCGGTCAAGCCGCGGCGCGCTCGAGAGAAACGTAACTCGCCGTGAAGCCCGGCCCCAAGGCTGCGAGCATCGTACTCGCCGGCAGCCCGAGCTTCAGCGCCCGTTCGAGCACGAAGAGCACCGTCGGTGAGGACATGTTGCCGTAATCGCGCATGACGTTCCGTTCGATATCGAGCGTGCCGCCGGGCAACGTCAGCGCCGCTTCGATCGCTTCGAGCACTTTCGTACCACCGGGATGACAGACGACGCGGCCGATGCTCTCCCGCTCGATTTGCAATCGCGCGATCGCATCGTTGAAGCTCGCGCGATAGCGCGATTCGACGAACGCCGGCAACGATCGCGAGAGCAAAACGCCGAGACCGGCATCATCGACGTCCCAGCCCATGATGTCGAGCGTGTCCTGCCAGAGGTGCTCCGTCGCGCCGCCGAACGTCGCGACAGCGGGCAAATCGGGGTCGCTCGAGACGATTGCGGCCGCCGCCCCGTCGCCGAAAAGCGACGTCGCGATCACGTCGGCTTTGGTCGCGCGATCCACGCGAAACGCGAGCGTACACAGTTCGACGGCGACGAGCAGCACGGTCGTACCGCGGCGGGCCGCCGCTAGCCGCGACGCGATTGCGAGCCCGGTTACGCCGCCCGCGCAACCGAGACCGAACACCGGCATGCGCTCCACATCCGCGCGAAAGCCCATGTCGGGCAGCATCCGCGCCTCGAGGCTCGGCGTTGCGATGCCCGTCGACGAGACGGTGACCACGGCGTCGATCTCGCCGACGTCGAGGCCGGCGGCGTCGAGCGCCCGAGAGACGACGCGCTCAAAAAGTGCGCTTGCACCTTCGACGTAGGCCGCGGTGCGCTCCAGCATTCCGTGCGGCTCTAAGAACCATTCGACCGGTCGCACCGAGTAGCGTCGTTCGATGCCGGTCGCGGCAAAGACGCCCGCGACGCGTTCGTATTGCGGCATGCGGTCGGCGAAATACGCGCGGGAGAACTGCGCCGCGACCCGCTGATCGATCTCGAATTGCGGAATCGCCGTTGCGACGGCGACCAACCGGGCCGCCTCCGGCACGTCCCAGGGTGGAAAGCGTCGCACCTGTTTAGCGTTCCGCCGCCGGGATTTTCGTTAAAAAATGATTCAAGAACTTCCCCCAGTAGATCCGACCGAGCGTAACAACGTCTACGGTTCCGAAGCCTGTTCGGATGCCGCTACGCAACAATTGAGGCCCCATCAACTACCGGAATCGCAATCGTCTTCGCGAAAAGTGGATCGATATCGCAACGTTCGACACGCGGCGCCTCTTGACCGTCGTCCACGATGTGACGCCTCCCGTATGACCCCCGGCAAGTCATGGCTCGGCTTTGCGGCGATGTGCCTTGGGCTGTTCATGGCCATCTTGGACATTCAGATCGTCGCGGCCGCGTTGCCCCGGATTGCAAGCGCGCTGCATACGCCGCTCGATCAGTTGAGCTGGGTGCAGACCGCGTATCTCATCACCGAAATCATCGCGATCGCGTTGAGCGGCCGACTGGCTCGCGCACTTTCAACGCGTTGGCTCTTCGCCGGCGCCTCGCTCGGCTTCGTGCTGACGAGTCTGGGCTGCGCGCTCTCGCATACCTTTCTGACGTTGATCGTCTGGCGGACGCTGCAGGGCTTCTTCGCCGGAACGATCACGCCGGCAGTGTTTGCAGCCGGCTACAAGATGTTCCCGAAGAGCATGCAGGCGCGTGCGATTTTGATCGCGGGCGCCGTCGCCATGCTCGCACCCTCGATCGGACCGCTTCTCGGCGGATACATCGCGGAGAAGCTTACGTGGAACTGGCTGTTCATCATCAACATTCCGATCGGGCTCGCTGTCGCGGCCGTCGTCGCCGTCACGGTCCGATGTGACGCCGCCGATCGCCGTGCTTGGCGCTCGATCGACGTCATCGCGTTCGTCGCGCTCTCGGCGAGTCTCGCGGCGCTTCAGATGCTGCTCAAAATAGCGCCGGAAGATCATTGGGCAGCCGTCCGCGATTACGTCCTGCTGGGCGGCACCCTCGGCGCCGGCACCGTGTTCGTCCGGCGCTGTATGAAGACGAAAGAGGCACTCGTCGATTTCACGCCGCTGCGCGACCTTGGTTTCGCAGTTGCGTGCGCGTACAATTTCGTCCTCGGTGCCGCACTCTACGGATCGTTGTTCGTGCTGCCGCTCTTCCTCGGTTTCGTGCGCTATCATACACCGCTCGAAATCGGCACAATCATGACCGTGATGGGCGTCTCGCAACTCGCGGCCGCGCCGCTCGCGACGCTGGCCTGCCGGCGGCTCCCGGCCCGCTGGGTCGTGGCAGCGGGCTTCGCACTCTTCGCTGCGGGCGCGCTGAGCAATGCCTTCCAAACGCCCACGACCGACTTCGGCGGACTGGTCGTTCCGCAAATCCTGCGCGGCGCCGCCCTCTTATTGTGCCTCCTGCCGATCACCGACGTCGCGCTCGAGCATCTCTCGAACGAGGCGCTTTCGAACGCGAGCGGCTTGTTCAACTTCATGCGTAACGTCGGCGGAGCCGTCGGTATCGGGCTGGTCGACACCGTCATCAATGTGCGCCCTCCGGCGATCGCCAAGCAGTTGCTCGACGACCTCACGCGCGGAAACGCGGTAACGGCAGCGTTTGTCGGGCTACCCAAAGAGGTGCTTGCGGGGGTGAATCTGGCGCACGCTGACCCCGCCGACATCGCGTTCTTCAAGCCCATTATCGGACGGGCCGCGGCAACCATCGCGTTCAACGAAGCCTGGCTGCTCATCGGCGCTCTTCTGCTCCTCTCGCTTGCGCTCGCTCCGCTTCTCCCGCGTTCCGCCGACGCGCCCGCAGTCGAATGCGAACCCGTCCTCGAACGGCTCGCTCATGACATTCCGTCAGCGGTTCCATAGCCGCGTTATCGTTCTCGCGGCGATCGCCGCGTCACTGATGTGGCTGCCCGCGACAGCCGCACCGGTGCCCCGCCTCGAGGCGGATGCGTTAGGCGGCAACCACGTCGTCTTGCCGGCGGACGCGGCCGGCAAGCCGCTCGTGCTCGTCCTCGCTTTCACCAAGGAGTCGGAAGGCGACCTCAAATTGTGGTCGCGCAAATTGCTGGGCGACCACGTTGCGGAGAACGCCGCCGTGTATGTCGTGGTCGTTGCCGACAAAGCCGCGTTCTTTACGCGGCGTCACATACGCAGCGTCGTCGAGGGAGCTGCCGTGGGAAGCAAGGACCAAGTAAACAGCAATGTGTTGATCACGTTCAACGGCACGGGCTGGCGCGATATCGTGCCGCCCGGCGACAAGAAAACAGCCGGAGTCGTCGTGTTCGACCCACGTGGCGCGATCGTGTACGCGAAGCGTGCGCCGTTCAACGACGCTAATCTCGCGGACGTTGAAAAAGCCGCCAAACAAAGCTGAAAACGCTCGCGTTCGTTTTCTTTGCGAGCCTCTGGCCGTTGACTCTCCTCACGGCGGAGCCCGCGCGAGCGAACACCGTCGTCTTGACCCTCGACCCCGCGCAGTCGAGCGTAACGTGGAAGCTCGGCGCATTTCTCCATACGGTCGATGGGAAGTTCGCCTTGAAGCGGGGCACGCTCAGCTTCGATTCGAGCACGGCCGGCAAGGCCGAAGGAGAGGTGATCCTCGACTTGACCAGCGGCCGCAGCGGTGAGGCTGCACGCGATGCCAATATGCAGCGGGACGTGCTGCAAACCCAGACCTATCCCGACGCCGTTTTTACGGTCGATCGCATCTCCGGTCATTTTATCGACAACGGTCCATCCCAGCTCGACGCGCACGGCCAACTCGTGATCCATGGAACGAGTCACGAATTGACGCTTCGGATCGATGTCGTTGGTAACGGCACGCAACTGACGGCGCGCTCGCAATTCACTGTTCCGTACGTCGCGTGGGGCATGAAGAATCCGAGCACGTTCCTTCTCCACGTGAACGACCACGTCGAGGTCAACGTCAACGCGGTGGGGACCAGCACGGTGTCGGACCGGTAGAACGTTCGCGGCGGAGCAACGCTTTAGAGAACGGAAAAACCCGGCGCAAGCATCGTTTTATCGAACGCGGGCCAGCCGCTGAGCCCGTCGGCGTACCCGCGATTCCACATCGCATCCAAATCGGAGAGGGTGTTGAAATCGCCGAACGTGCCCGGCAGCGGCGTTGCAGGACGGATGACGGTCGGATCGATCGGCAGCGGAATGAGCCCGGCAGCGTCCGTGAGTGCCGACGTGACGATTGCGGTCTCAGCGATCGCGACGAGTGCTTGATACTCGAGAATACGCTGCTGCATCGTTTGAAAGACGCCCAGGCCGATTTCGACGGCGCTGTCGTACGTGGTTTGCGTTGTCGTACGCACCGGATCGACCAAGATGATTTGGAGATGCGAAGCGCAACGCCGTGCGAGTTCGACGGGCACGTTGTCGGTGACGCCGCCGTCGACATAGAAATCGGTCGCGGTGCCGGCAACATTCGGAATGCCGACCGGATCGATCAACGTCGGCAGAGCCGCGCTCGCAAGCAGCACGCGCGCGATGATGTCGTCGGTCGCGGGACGAACCGTACGTTGCGTGAACGCGTCGATCAGCGCGTCGTTTTGCCGTTGCGTCGCGATGCCGGCCGGCGTCGTCGCATGGCGCGCGAACGTCGCTCCGCGTTGTTGTGAGAGATTGGTCGTGCTGACGTAGAGCGGGATGTGCACCGGTGCCGACGGATCGATGATGCGCGCGAAGAACCGTTCGAGGCGCGAGCGATCCAGAACGCCGGTGACATTTTTCGTGAGTCCGAAGCCCAGCGCAATTCCCTGATACGCGCGGGTGAGAACGCCCGAACTCGTCTCGAGAATCTTGCGAAATCGCGGCTTGAGCGTGAAGATGTTCTCGGCGGCGACGTCGCGCCACAGCCGCCGCAACGCCGTGTACTGGGCCGTTGCTACAAAAAAGCCGTTGATCGCGCCGATCGACGTTCCGCACACGGCATCGAACTCGAGCGGTCGACCGTCGGTCAGCCCCTCGCGCGCAACGAGGCCGCCGATCACGCCGGCTTCGTACGCGCCGCGATTCGCACCGCCGGCGAGCACGAGCGCGCGCCGCTCGCCGCGCGGCGTCGCTGCACGCGCCGGGACATGCGCGAGCGACGCGGTCGCAACGCCGGCCAAAAATGCGCCGCGACCGAACGAGCGTGCGCGTGACGAACGAACAGCAGCCATATCGCGACGATTGCCGAACGAATCCGGATGCGCCTCGTTTCCGGACTTTTGCTGCTGTTCACCGTCGCGCTCGCGCCGATGCCGGCAGTCGATGCCGGCGGCGCCGCGCCGGGCCGTGCCGTTCCGGCGTTCCAAGCGATACGCCTCGACGGCGCGCACGTCGACGGTGTGCCGAGCGGCAAAGTTTCGGTGCTGAATTTTTGGGCGACGTGGTGTCCGCCGTGCCGCGCCGAAACCGCCGACCTCGTCCGTTCGTACGCGAAGCTGCACGCGCCCGACGTTGCGTTCCTGGGCATCGACACGACCGAAACCGCGCCGATCGTCAAGACGTTTCTCTCCGCGAAAGGCGTGCCGTACCCGACGGCGCTGGCCGGCCCCGAGGTTTACCGTCGCTTCTCGATCATCGGTATCCCGACGACGGTGGTCGTCGACGCGAGCGGCGTCGTACGCGCCCGATGGGTTGGTATGGTAACGCCCGCCCAACTCGCGCAATACGTCGACGCCGCGCGCGCCGGCCGAACGACCAGGTTCATCTCTCCGGCGCAAGCCAAGATCGATGCGATGCTCGCCCCCCAGAACTATGCCTTTACGGATCCGCCGGCACGCGACGCCGCGGTCAAATCGGCCGACCATGCGATGGCGCGCGCCGAGAAAGTCGCCGACGACGATCGTGCGCGGGTCGACTACGAGCGCACGCAACATGAAGAAGGCACGCTGCGCGTCGCCGAGGGGCTGGCCGAACGCGATGCCGCGACGACCGGCGCGCAGAAAGCCGCTGCGTTGGCGGTCGCGGCTCGCGGCTACGGAAATCTCGGTCGCTGGAACGATGCCGTCGCGACGTACACCGTCGCGCTCGCGCTGACGCCGGACGCTGCGCCGCTCGTGGCCTCGCTGGGCCGCGCATACTACCGGCTCCACGATTACGCGGGCATGATCGCGCAATCACAGCGCTACACGGAGCTCAAGCCCCGCGACGGCGACGGCTGGTCGGACCTCGGTCTCGCGTATCAACGCATCGGCAAATTTCACGACGCCGTCGCACCCTACCGGAAGTCGCTCGCGCTCTTGCGCGCGGCGGCCGTCGCGAAACCGACGCAAGACGCGATCGCCGACGTCGCCGACACGTCGCTCGATCTCGCCGACGTGTATGTCTCGCTCGGGGACGTCGACGGCGCAAACCACACGTTCGCACAAGCAAACGAATACGGCGACCGGCTCGCGGCGAACGGCGTGTATGCGAGCCTTAAGCGCAACGTGAAAGAGCGCACGCAAGAGGGCAGCGTGGCCGTTGCGCTCGCCCGGCAAACCGCCGGCGGAAAGACGGTCATTTCGATCGCACCGTGGAGCGGGGCCGATCTGCCGGGCAGCGTCGCTTCGACGCTCAAATACCGGCTGATCGTCGCGGCACCGGCGGACACCCGCATCACGCTGCATGCGACCGGCTTGCGGCCTGACTGGATTGCATCGTTCTGCACCGACGGGCTGTGCTCGCCGCAGGCGGTCAGATTCATCGCGCCCGCGAGCGGCGTCAAGACGTACGAGTTTCAGCTCGTCCCGCCGCAGGGCGGAGCGCAGCCCGGGAACGTCGGCATCGCCGTCGCCGGCGGTGAGAGCATTGCCGTCCCACCGATGCCACCTCTGCACACCGCCGCGCGTTAGCATCACATGAAGTTTCAATCGCGCCGCGCGTTCGTCGCGCGCGCCGGCCTTGCGCTGGGCGCAGGCGCGCTCGGTCTTTCCTCGCCCGGTATGTTACGCGCCGCCGACGAGCCGCCCAATCCGGCCGCGCTCGCCCGCAGCAGCGTTACCCGTCACCGCGTTCGCTTGACCAACGGAACGGTGCTTGCGTACACCGCGACCGCAAGCACGCTCGTGCTGCACGACGAACACGAAGCGCCGACCGCCAACGTTTTCTCGACCGCGTACACGACCGGGGACCGCACACGGCCGGTAACGTTCTGCTACAACGGCGGCCCGGGCTCGGCATCGCTCTGGCTGCATCTGGGCGCCTTCGGTCCGCGGCGCATCGTCACGTCCAACGCAAGCTTCACGCCGCCCGCGCCGTATCGCGTCGACGACAATCCCTCGACGCTACTCGATCTCACCGACCTCGTCTTCATCGATCCGGTCGGCACGGGCTATAGTACGCTCGCGGGAAAGGCGACGACGCGCGACTTCTGGGGCGTCGACGAAGATCTGCGTTCCTTCAGCCAATTCATCCGGCGCTGGCTCGTCGCCAACGACCGTTCGAACAGTCCGAAATTCTTACTCGGCGAGAGCTACGGCACGTTCCGCAGCGCCGGACTGGCGGATCGCCTGCAACAAGACGGCGTCGCGGTGAACGGCGTGACGCTGCTCTCGACGCTACTCGATTACGCCGATGATTTCGGCGGCGGCGGCGCCGAGAATCTGGTCGACGCGTTTTCGATCCCGACCGAGGCCGCCGTCGCCTGGTATCACAAAAAAGTTGCCAATCCGGCGCCCGACGTCGCGACCGCCGTCGCGCGCGCGCGAACGTTCACGAACGACGTGTACCTGCCGGCCGTGCTGCGGCCGACGCCGCTCGCCCCCGACGAGCGCGTGCGCCTCGCAAACCAGCTGCACGATCTGATCGGGCTCGACACCGACTACGTGCTGCGGGCGAATCTACGCGTGTCGAAAGACCGCTTCGAAAATCAGCTGTTGCGCAGCGACGGCAAAGTGATCGGCCGCTACGACGGACGCTACGCCGGCGTCTCGATCGACCGCAACGGCACCGATCCGGATTACGACCCGTCGTACGAGGCCGTCGCCCCGGCATTCACCGCCGTGTTTTCCGCGTACGCGAAGAGCGAGTTGCAGTGGCACAGCGATCGGCTCTACCGTGTTTTGCCCGGCGAGGTCGTCAACAGCTGGAATTTCAGGCGCGACGGGTTTGCCGGAAAGGTGCTCGCACCGAGCGTCATCGGCGACTTGCGCGAAGCGATGCACACGAATCCCGATTTGCACGTCTTCAGCGCAAACGGTTGGTACGATCTCGCGACCCCGTTCTACGGGACCGAGTACGAGCTCGCGAACGTCGGCCTCGACCCGAGCGTCGCGCGGCGGATCACGTTCGGCTACTATCCCTCGGGTCACATGATTTACCTCAACGACGACGCGCTGCGTGCCCTGCGCGCCGACCTCGAGACGTTCTACCGTGCGGCGCTCACGCGAACGTGATCGAAGCTTCCAGGCCTCTGCTCCGATGCAACCGAAATGGCTCGTGCTTGAACCTGCGCGTTGCCGTCTTCGCACTGGTCCTCGGCTCACTCTTTGGGTGTAGCCAAGACGGCTATTTGCCGGGCGGCGTCCATGCGCTCGCGGTCGGCCAACTCGCGGCCCTGGCGGAAGACGCCTCGCACGCCTACGGCGTCAAGAGCGACCTCCTTCTCGCGGTCATCCAGACGGAGTCGCACGGCGATCCGGCCGCGATCAGCCGCGCGGGCGCGCAGGGCCTCATGCAGTTGATGCCGGCGACGAGCGAGCAATATGGTGTCGCCAACCCGTTCGACCCGCACGCCAACATCGACGGCGGAACGCGCTATCTGCGCGACCTCTTGCACCGGTATCGCGGAAATCTCAAACTCGCGCTCGCAGCGTACAACGCCGGCCCGGGACTCGTCGACGCGGTGCACGGTATTCCGCCGATTGCCGAGACGCGCACCTACGTGGCGCGTGTAATCGCCTCGCTCCGTTAGCGTGGCGGTCGCCCCGAGCCTTCAGCGCGGCGCCTTCGCGCGCACGTTCCGCCCGCGGCTTCGGCTACCGATTCTCGATGCATACATCTTGCGCGAACTCGCCGGACCGTTCGCGTTCGGCCTCGGCGCGGTGTACGTGTTTTGGTTTGCGAACATCTTCGTGCTCGCTGCCGATTATCTCGTCAACAAAGGCGCGCCGCCGTTTCTCATCTTGCGCTTTCTCGTGGCGCGGATGCCGCAAGCGACGCCGATGGCGTTTCCGTTTGCATGTCTATTCGGAACGCTGCTCGCCTTCGGACGTTTGACCGCCGACAACGAGATCTCGGCGATGCGAACCTCGGGAGTGTCGTTTTGGCGCATCTGCCGCACGCCGATCGTGCTCGGCGTGATGATGTGGCTCGTCTCGTTCGGCGTGAACGAGAAGATCGCACCGGCCGCCGTCGACGTCTCGACGCGCACGTTCTATCAGATCGTTTACCGCACCGCGACGCTACCGCTCGAACCACACATCTTCCGTACCGATCCGTCGACCGGCAAGACGTTCTACATCGACTCCGTCGACGCCGATACGCACACGATGCACAACGTCATGATCTTCGAGCAGAGCCGGAGCACGCCGTATTTGAACGTCACGACTGCAAAGACGGCCGCGATCGAGAACGGTCTCATCGTTCTCCAAGGCGCAATCCAGACTCGCGTGCTATCGAATGGAACAGTGCAAGCGCTCACCATTTCCGCTCACGATATCACTGTGCCGTTGCCGCTCGGCGACACGGGTGACAAATTCCTCAGCCAAGCGTACAACGATCCGTACGCGATGGACGCGCAGCGCCTCAGCGAGCAGATCAAATTTCGCAAGCTTACCGGGGGCGGCGGCAGCGATCTCGCAAACCTCGAGATTACGCTCGCGCAAAAGTATGCGTTGCCGTTCGCATCGTTTATCGCCGTATTGATCGCGTTGCCGCTTGCCGTTCGCTTCGGGAAGAAGGGCCGCACGCTCGGGATCGCGCTCTCGGTGGTCGTCCTCTTCGTGTACTACATTCTCGGCGCGGTCGGTGCGGCGTTCGGAAAGAACGGTGCGCTGACGCCGTGGTTGGCGGTCTGGTTGCCGAACGCGATCATGGCCGGCGCCGGCGGCGCCTTGATCCTCAAAGAAGACCGCTAAGTGCGCGCCTTCCTCTCGGCCGCGATCGCGGTGCTGCTGATCGCCGGCAGCATCACGCCGTCGGCCGCGTCGGAAGACCCGCGTACCGCCCGAGCCCTCGCCGACGTCCTTTCTCCGTGTCTGGTCGCGCAAACGGGTAACGCCGCGAATCCGACCGGCCCGGCGACCGTCGTCACGCCGTCTCCCGCGCCGAGTCCGGCTGCCGGCGGCAGCGCCTCGCCCGCCCCGTCGCTCCCGCCGTTGCCGATCATTCCAGCCGGGCCGGGAGTGCTCCGGCCGCCCCCATTACCGAGCACGACGCCGCAGGTCACGCCGCCGCCGATACCCTCGCCCTCGCCCTCGCCCTCGTTCTCCCCCGGACCCCAGTACATCGTGCCGGCCACACCGACACCGATCGCAACACCGACGCCGGTTATCACTGCCGGCCCGATTTTCACGCCCTCGGGGATTCAGCGCGGTAGCCCCGCGCCGCTCGCCTCGCCGACGGCCTCACCGACACCCCGGCCGGGCGAGACGCTCTCACCGACCGACTATGCGATTCTCGGCGACACACTCACGGGAAACCGCAATCCGGGTCAGCCGTTCGATCTGGACGGGCACGTCAACGTGCTCTACGCGGACGGCGTGCTCGTCGGCGACCACGCGCACTACGATGGCGTGCGCTACATCGACATCACCGGCAACACGTATCTTCGCAATCGCATCGGCGATTCGACCTTCGTCGCCGACTCGATTCGCTTCGACACGTTCACGCAAAACGCGACGCTGATCGACGGTCACGGTACGACGACGGAAGGCGTCGAGCAAGGGAAGCTGTACTTCAGCGCGCGCGAACTCGTCACCGAGCGCAACGGCGTCACCCACGGCACCCATGCGTCGCTCACGACCTGCGCGAACCCGCACGGCGGCTATCACATCGAGTCGAAGACGCTTGAAATCACGCCCGGCCAACGCGCGATCCTGCGGCACGTGGTGCTCTTTCTCGGGCCGTTGGCGATCTTGTATCTGCCGGTCCTGATCATCCCGCTACGACATGAAGAGGGCGTCGGCGGCCGGCGCGCGGGCTTTATCCCGCTCATCGGATACTCGGCGGCCGAAGGCTTCTACATCAAAGCGAAGATCGGGTTCGGGAAATCGCCCTATTACTACGGCTATTATCGCGTCGAGTACTACACCAAGATCGGCTACGGTCTCGGGTACGTCGCGTCGTTTCGTACGAAGCGGAATACGCGTTCGACCGACGTCGACATCTTTCGCTTGCACAACCGCGTCGATAACTCGGACAATTGGAACGTCAACCTCAGCGATCAAGAAAACATTTCACCGGCGCTGCGTTCGACCGAACGCTTCTCGTATCAAGCCGATTACGGCCCGCTGATTACGCTCCCCGCGAATACGACCATCGCGATCGGGCTGACGAAGACGACGCCCAAGGACACCCAGAACTACAGTTTCCAGCGGCAGTCGACCGCCGGCGTCAGCGCGACGAACAACTTCGGCGTCAGCGACAACTACTCGTTTTCACCGCGGTTTACCAATGCGACCACGGTCTCGTACACGACGAACACGAGCACGTTCTTCGCCGGCCAGAACAGCGTCAACTCGACCCTGCACTTCAATACCGACACGCATTTGAGCGGCAATACCTGGGACTACGACCTCATCGTCGATCGGTATAATTCGACGACGCCGAACGGCGTAAACAAATTGCCCGAGTTTCTGGCCCGGCCGCACGGATCGCTGCTGCCGAATTTCCGCGCGTTTCCGATCACCGGCACGTTCACCGCCGGCGAATATAGCGACCCCGTGGCGGCGCTTGCGACGCAGCGCGCGGAAGCGCAGATCGACTTCGGGCCGGCGCTCGCCTCGACACCCATCGGGTTGTTCAACGCGTCCGTGAACGTGCGTCAGGACTACTACGGCACCGGCGACGAAAAAGCGCAGATCGAGCAGATGGCCAACTTGACGACGCCGATCGGCAATCACTTCGCGAATATCTTGAGCTACACGAACCAGCACGTCAACGGGCTCGGGAACGAGCCGTTCTCGTTCGACACGATCGGCGGCGCGTACAAGAATCTCCAGGAAGTGTTCAAGGTCTTCAACAGCGACGTCTACGCGTTGACCTTGCAGACCGGTACCGCGTTCAACCGGCAGGCACAGCCGATTCAATATCAGCTGCTTTCACGGCCCTCGCCGCAATCGACGCTCGTGATCGGCGGCGCGTGGACGCCCGGACCCGGCTTCGGATTCGACCGCACGAACGTCCAGATCATCTCGCCGGTCGGCCGCGGGTCGGACATTCAATTCTCGACTTTCGTCGATTGGAAGAGCCGAGGCCGGCTCGAAAGCAAGACCATCTACTATCGCCGCATCATCGGCGACTGCTATGAAGTGCGCGTGTCGTACAACCAGGATCTCAAATCCGTGGCGGTGACGGTCGACATCCTCGCATTTCCGTCGCAAGCGCTCAACTTCGGGCTCGGGCAGCCGACGTCGATCATCCCGCAATCGTTCGCGACCGATCAGTTCTTCGGAACGCAGTAACGCCTCACGGCGCGTTGATCACTTCGATGGCGGTAATCTGCGCGCTTTGGTTTTGCACCGTCACCGGCGGAGGGTTCGGCTTGTTGACCACCTGATCGAAATTCTGCGTCGTGTCAACGACGTACCGGAACGAGACGTCGTTGATCCCGTTGTTGGCGATCGCATCGATCGGATTGAAGTTCGTGTCGGTCGAGAAGAAGTTGATCGCCCAGGTCGTCGACGTTCCGGGTGACGTCGACGGCGAGACCTGCGGGTTGGGCGTCGCCGTCGGCGTGGGTGTCGGTGCCGGACCGGTGGGTGTCGCCGTCGGCGTGGGTGACGGTGACGCGCTCGGGCTCCCCGACGCGAGCGGATTCGGAACGGTCAGCAGCAAGAGCCGGTTGAACGTAAACGTGAACTCGTTGCCGCTCCCCGAGCTGTTGGCGTTGAAGTTAGTGACGTAGAGCGGCGAAATCGGAATCGAGCGCGTCGTGAAGCCGGCCGACGAGCCGGTCGAGATCACTTGCAGCAGCTGATAGGACGCACCGGCGAGGCCCGTTCCGCCGAAAACGAGCGCGAACGAGTAATTCGTATAGCTCGCGAACGTTGCGGCATACGGTTCTTGCGCGTTTCCGCTGGTGTTGAAGACGATCACGTAATAGAGGTTGCCGAAATTTAGGTTCCCGAGCGTCCGGAAGCGAATGTACATATTCCCGGCCGGTATCGCAAGCTGATTCGTGGTATTTTTCGGCACCGTGACGATCCGCCCACAGGCAGCAACCGCCATCGACATCGCACCAACGGCAAAACCGAGCCGCCGCATCGCATTCTCCCCTACGGCACGCGCCGTCGTCGTTTCGTCGTTCTGCGCGTTTGCGTTGCATCTCGCCTTCCCGCGCACCGGCGCATGGTGGATCGTTCCTTTCGCGCTCGCGGGCTTGTATCTCACGTGGTCGTCGCTCTCACCGCGTATCGCTGCTTGGAACGGTTACATAAGCGGCTTCATCTTTTTCACGCTGTCGTTTTCGTGGTTCGGTGAAACGGCAGGCGGGTTGCTCGGGCCGTTCGGCTTCATCATCGATGCGGGGCCGGCGATCGCGGAGGCCGGCGCGTTCGCGGCGACCGCGTTCGTCACCGCACTCGCGATGCGACGCGCGCCGCGCGCGCTCGTCCCGGCCGTCTTCGCCGCAGCGTTCACCGCCGCGGAGTGGGCGCGCTCGAGCGGGGTTCTCGGCGTCCCGTTCGGCCAACTCGGCTTACCGCTCGTCGAGAGTCCGCTGCGTCCGCTCGCCGCGTACGCCGGCGGATATGGTCTCACGTTCGTCGTTGCTCTGACGTCGGCGTACGTCGCCGCTGCAATCGCCCAGCGCGAACGTCGCCTCGTCGCGGCCGGCGTCGTCGCCGTGTGTGTAGCTGCGACGGTCGCCGCCTCGTTCGCGTGGCCGGCGCGCACGCTCGCCGCGCCGTCGTTTCCGGTCGTCGCGATTCAAGGCAACATTCCGCAATCGATCAAAGCGACCGAGGACGCGCGTGTCCTCGCGGTGCAGCGGTACGTGACGATGACCGATGCCGCAGCCGCGCTGCATCCGGCGCTCGTCATCTGGCCGGAAACGGTGATCCTCACCGACATCGTCCGCGATAACGGCGCGCGCGCGCTCTTCACCAGACTCGCGCAACGCACGCACGCCGAGATCGCGGTCGGAACGCTCGCGCGCGATCCGCTCACGGGCGCACTCTCGAACGTGATCGCGTACTTCACGCCGAGCGGTTCGATGACGATGGTCGCGAAGCGCCAACTCGTACCGTTTGCCGAGTGGCTTCCGCTGCCCGACGCGCTGCGCGCGATTCCCGGCGTTGACGAGATCGGCCACTTCACGTCGGGTCGCGGCGCGCAGATCGATCCGCTCTCGCGCGCCGGAACGTTGATCTGTTGGGAATCCGTCTTCGGCGACATCGCGCTCGATCAGGTGCACGCCGGCGCGCGCTTTTTCGCGGTGTCGACCGACGATGCGTGGTTCGGTGCCTCGGACGGCCCCGCGCAACACGCGCAGGCGACGACGTTGCGCGCGGTCGAAACGGGGCGCTGGATCGTGCGTGCCGCGTCGACCGGCATCAGCGGCATCGTCGCACCCGACGGCGAGTGGCGCTCGCGCAGCCCGCTGCAAACGCAAGCGACGATCGCAGGAAAGCTCGGCGATCCGGTGCCGACCTTCTACAGCCGAATCGGCCCCCAGCCGATCGGCATCGCGCTCTGCATCTTCGCACTCGCGGCATTGGTCCCGTGGCGACGCCGCGCGTAAACGGGCTGCGGACCGTGCTGGCCCTCGTCGCGGTCGCGGCATGCGCATGGGTCGGTTATGAAACCGCGCACGCCGGCAGCGACATCGCGCCGCAGCCTCGGGGGCAGCTCACCCGTATGATCGGCGGCAGCGCGAGCGATAAACGCGTCGACGGCAAGTCGTGGTCGCTCGACTATGATTCCGCGACGATGTCACCCGACAACGCGAGCGCCGAGATTGAGAACATTCGTGACGGCGTTATCAAACGCAACGGGAAACCGTACATGCACGTGCGGGCGAAACACGTCACCGCGAACCTCGCGCTCAACGATTTCACCGTCACGGGACCGGTCGTCTTCACCGAGATCGGTGGTCAACACCGGACGCTCGTGACGAACGGCGCACACTACGTCGGCTACACGCACACGCTCACGCTCGCAAACCGAACGACGATCCGCTCCGGGGGCCTCCACCTCATCGTCGAGCGCGCGACGGTCGACTTCAGCAGCGGGAAAACGGCCCTCGGCCGGATCGTCGGCACGATGTAGGGAAGAACGAGCGATGCGAGTCCCGCTTTGCATCGGAGCCGTCTTTTCTTTGGCGCTGGCCTTTGCCGTACCGGCGTCGTCCGAGGGCGTCCCGGGGTTCGCCGCCAAACCCGGTACGATCCTCGAGGTCTTCGGCATGACGATGAGCGCACAACAAGCGATGGAACGCATCAGTTTTCACCCGTTCGTTCCAAGCACGAGCTACACCGAGGTCGCGTTGTTGCCGACGTTTCACGGTGACGACAAAGATCATCCGGAAAATCGTGGGATCGGTTACGAGTACGCGCAGAACGGCATTTTCTACGTGTTGCGTCAATGGCCGCGCGCCGGCGGCACGCTCGATAAATATCCGCATTACGCCGGGCCCCGAGCATGTCCCAACGGCTACTTCACGTTGGGTACGCCGCGCTTCCCACGCGCCGTCGCGTGGACGACCGACGAGCTTATCTTTTCGTTACAACCCGACATCGCGTCGGGTGCCAACCCGAATCTGCCCGCTTTGCGTAGCGAGTTGCAGCGCTTGGCGAAGCGCGGAGCATGCCGCTAAGACTCGCCCGCTTTTTTCTTTTCTTCTACCGCCGCCGCTTCTTTCGCGGCTGCGCTTTTTGCGTCGGCGATCAGTTTCTTGACCTTCTGACCGCCTTTGTGTCCGATTTGCTCGTAAAAATCGGCGCCGTATTTTTCCTTGACGACCTTGCCGCCTTTTTGACCGATCGATTCATAGAAGCCGGCGCCGTGGCGCTCACGCGTGGCCTGACCACCTTTGCGGCCGATTTCTTCGTAGAAGCCGGAGCCGTAACGATTGCGGACGGTATCGCCGCCCTTTTTGCCGGCCTCGCGAACCGACATTTCCCCTTCAGGATTAGCGCTTTTTTTGGGTTTCTTCGGTTTCGGCTGCTCCTCGTCGGGCATCCGATCTACGCGTCAACCGGACGTTTGGGCTTCTGGCCGCCCTTCGCGCCGATCTCTTCGTAGAACGACGGGCCGTACTTGCTCTTCGTGGCTTCTCCGCCTTTGCGGCCGATGGCCTCGTAGAACTCCGATCCGTACTTCGCTTTTACGCGGTCGCCACCGCGCTTACCGGCCTCGCGAACACTCATTCCGCCGGTTTTGGAAACGTTATCACCTGTCGACATGATCCGAACGGTACTCCCTCTAAATCGAAGTCTTACGCGCTCAACCCGTACCCGGCGAAGGCTAGGCTAAACGCTGCTGCACACAATTTTCCGGAATGCACGCATCTATGACGGAAGCGGGAGCAATCCGTATGTGACCGATGTCGCCGTCGTCGACGGACGTATTGCAGTCATCGGTGATTGTTCGGAGCGCGAGTCGTTCGTGCACGTCATGTGCGACGAACGTGCGCTCGCGCCGGGTTTTATCGACGTGCACTCGCACTCCGACGAACTCTGGCTTGCCGACGGACGTATGTTGGGAAAAATCACCCAGGGAGTAACGACCGAAATCGGCGGTAACTGCGGCACGTCGGCAGCTCCGCTGTATGGCAGCGCGCGCAGCAAAAAAGAACGCGACGCGCGCACCTACCGTATCGATGTCGATTGGACGACGTTCGACGAATTTTTCTCCGCCGTCGAACGCGGCGGCGTTGCGGCGAACGTCGCATCGCTGGTCGGGCTCGGGACGACGCGCGCCGCGATCAGCGGCGACGCCGCGCGGCGGCTCGAGCCGGACGAACTCGTCGCGCAGGCGCGGCTCGTGCGCGAAGCGGTCGAACAGGGTGCGCTGGGTGTCTCGAGCGGACTGATCTACGAGCCGTCGCGCTATGCCGATCTCGCGGAATTGACGCTGTGCGCGGCGGCCGCGCGCGATGCCGGTGCGCCGCGCTACGTCTCGCATGTGCGCGACGAAGGCGACGACGTGATCGCAGCGATCGACGAAGCACTGGCCGTCGGCTCCGCCGCCGACGTCGCGGTGCGCTGTTCGCATCACAAGGCGCAGGGACGCCGCAACTGGGGCAAAGTTCACCGCACGCTCGAAGCGATCTCGCGTGCACGCGGACGCGGCGCCGACGTCGCCGTCGACGTCTATCCCTACGTCGCCAGTTGGACCGGGCTCGCGACGATTCTGCCGGATGCCGTTCGGCGTGGCGGCGCGACGGCGGCGCTCGAGCGGCTCGCCGATCCCGAGGTGGTTGTGGCGACGGCGCTCGCGCTGACGCTCGCCCATGATCCCGCGACCGGCGGTGATTCATGGCACGACATCTTGATCACCGACGTCGCGTCCGAAGCGAACGCGGGCTTTGCGGGCTATCGCATCGACGAACTCGCCGCGCATTGGCGGCTCTCGCCGGCGCGTGCGGCGATCCGCCTGCTCGTCGAAGAGGAGCTGCGCGTCGACTGCGCGTTCTTCTCGATGTCGGAAGACGACGTCGCGACGGTGCTCTCGGCGGAATTCTGCTGCATCGGCAGCGACGCGTCGGCGCGCGCTTACGACGGCATCACCGCCCGCGGCGTCCCGCATCCGCGAACCTACGGCTGTTTTCCGCGCGTGTTCGGACGCTTCGTCCGCGGCCGCCCGACACTCTCGATGGAGGAGGCCGTTCGCCGCATGACGTCGCTGCCGGCGGATCTGTTCGGTTTGGCGGATCGCGGCCGAATCGCGGTGGGTGCGCATGCCGATCTCGTGGTGTTCGACCCGCAGACGATCGTCGACCGCGCGACTTACGAACGGCCGTTCGTTGCGCCCGAGGGCATTCGCGACGTGTTCGTCAACGGCACGGCGATTTTGCGCGATGCCGTGTACACCGGTGCGCGGCCGGGCCGCGTGTTGCGTTCGGGCCGATGAAGCTCACCGATCTCGACGACGCGCGGCGCGAGCGATTGCTCGGCGCGGCCAAGCACGTGACGCTCGCGCGCAACGACGCGGTCTACCGTGACGGCGACGTCGCGGACCGTGTGTTCGTCGTCGATCACGGACGCGTGAAGATCGTCCGTTTACACGTCTCCGGTTCCGAGACGATCGTCGGCATCAGGACGCCGGGCGACATGTTCGGTGAACTGAGTGCGCTCGAATTCGATCCCGTTCGCACCACCAGCGCCGTCGCAATCGAACCGTCACGTATCCACGCAATATCGGCGACGATCATGCGCGATATGCTCTCCGCTGATATCAGCTTCGCGCGTGCCTACGCTGCCGGAACGGCGCGCCGCTTGACGGAAGCTGAACGCGAACTCGTCGAGCTCGCCGGAAAGAGTGTGCCGGGCCGGCTCGTCGACGCGCTGGGCCGCTTGGCGTCGATGTACGGCGAAGAGAACGAGGATGGAACGTTACGCATCGGCATCAACCTCACGCACCGTGACCTGGCTGATCTGATCGGCACGAGTCGCGAAACGCTCACGAAGGAATTGGGCGTGCTCGCCGATGTCGGTCTCGTGCGCGTAACGCACAAGACCGTCACCCTCGTGCAACCGCGGGCCTTCCCGTTCAATCGTCGCCGTGACGCGAACTGACTTCATCGCGGCCGTCGCCGCTGCATCGACGGCGCCGGCATCCAAAGCGCTCGTGCACGGCCCGATCTTCGCCGAAGTCACCCTTCAACGCGACGCCGACGCGCTGCTCGCGCCGTTCACCGTTGCGATTGCCGTGAACAACGCGACCGCCGGCGTGGTCCGCTTGATCTTTCCGACGGCGGATCTCTTTCGCATCGACGTGATCCGGGACGATTCGCCCGTGTGGTCGTCGCTCTTCGGCCACAAGCCGATTCCGGTCAACCGGCAGATCGACGTTCCGCCGGGGCGTCTCAAACTTGCGAGCATGACGATCGACGGCACGACCGACGATCGCCGCGCGTACGCGCCCGGCCGGTACACCGTGCGCGTTGCGATGCTCGGCACGACATTCGGCATGATCGTCGACAAGCAGTTGGATTTTTCCGCGCCGACACCCGTCGCCGATCTTGCCAAGCTTCGCCCCGGCACCGTCGCGAGCATCGCCGGCGAACAAACGGTGCTGGGCGGAATTCCGCAGCTCAAAGATGCGACCGGCTCGATCCGTATGTCGCGAGCCCTCGGCTTGCGCCCCAGCGGCGTCTACGTCGTCCGTGGGTTTCTCGACGCGATGGGCGACGACCGGATCTTCGACGTCGGCCGCTTCGCGCCGGCATACGACAACATGCCGTCGCCGGGTCCGTTGTTCTAGAATTCACGTTCCGTGAATCTATCGCGTTTCGGCTTCGCCGAAGCCGCCGCGTCGTCGTTCGTCGGGCAAGCCCGACGCACTCCTAGCGCAACGCAAGGAGCGCGTCATAGACGCTGCTTGCGCGTTCGTGCAACGTCGCGAGGTCGCCGTCGTTCTCGATCACGTAGGTCGCGAGACCTCGCGCTTCGTCGGGATCGATCTGCGCGCGCATGCGCTGCATCACGCTCGGGCGATCGCTGTCGTCGCGGCCGATCACACGCGCGATGCGCGTTTCGTCGGGTGCCGTGACGAGCACCGTCGCGTCGCACGTGCGCCAGTAATCACCCTCGAACAACAGCGGGATCACGTGCACGGCAATCGTCCCGTCGACGGCACCCGCTTCGGTTTGCTCCGCAAGGGCGCGTACGCGCGGATGAACGATCGCGTTGAGGCGTGCGCGTTCGTCGTTGTCGTCGAACACGACGCGCGCAAGCGCAGCCCGGTCGAGCGAACCGTCCGCGGAGATGACGGACGGCCAGCGCGTTGCGATCGCATGCAAACCGGCCGACCCGGGCGCGACGGCGTCGCGTGCGAGTCGATCGCCGTCGATGATCAGCGCACCGCGTTCGCGCCAGAGCCCGGCGACGGCACTCTTCCCCGAACCGATACCGCCGGTCAATCCCACCCGCACCGTCATCATGTCCTCACGCCGGGCCGGCGGTTCCCGACGATGGTAACGAGGGCGACCGTGAGCAGAAAGCCGGCAAAGATCGCCACGCAGTACGTCGCAACGACCTCGGTACCGAGCTTCGATACGTTGAGAAACGGATACGGATACCAGCCGGCCACAGAACCGCGCGCGAGCGTGTACGCGAGCCAGAGCGACGGAAAGATCAGCCACCGTGCGGCGGAGCCGACCGAGATGCGCGTCGCCGGTGATACCACACACCAATCGACGACCGCGACGACCGGCGCGATCACGTGCACGACCTCGTTGACCCACGGCAGCGTCGCAAGTTCTTCCGACCGCAGCAACAGGTTGAAGACGATACCGGTAATCGCCATGCACACGACCGCGAGCCCGCGCCACCAATCCGTCCGCGCCGTCGGCCGGATCGCCGCGACGAGAAAGACGGCCGCCGAGAGCAGATTGGCATCGTTCGTGAAGTAGCTGAAGAAGTTCACCGGTTGGAAGAAGATCAACCGGGAACTCACCGCGTACTGGCTGCCGACCGCGATGAGGATCGTCAGCGCAAAGAACAGCCGGTACGTTCGGACCCATGCCGGTGGCATGAGCCGTCTTGGTTCGAATGCGATCAGACGGGCGAGGCGAGTTCCGTGCCGAGCGGGTTGAAGGCGTCGTCCGCGGTGTAATCGATGATCTCGTCGGGCGATATGTCGGCGACGTGCTGAATCGAACCGGTGATGCGGCGCGTGCCTTGGTTGATCGTGAGCAGCGTGACCTCGACGTCTTCGCCGGGCGAGTACTGCTTCGCGAGATCGAACTCGCCTTTCGGCACCATCGCGAGCACGCCGGGGACGATCTCGACGAGGAGATAGTTCGGTGTGACCTTGACGACTTGCGCGATGAGTTTGTTGCCTTCGAACAACGCTTCGGCGTGTTCGACCCACGGATCGGGCAGCGCGTGTTTGAGCGAAAGCGAGACTTTCTTTGCTTCCGGATCGAACTTCATCACTTCGACGGAAACCGTGTCGCCGATCTTGACGACTTCCGAGGGATGCTTGATTCGCGCGTACGAAAGCTCGGAGTTGTGGATGAGGCCGTCGATGCCGCCGAGGTCGACGAACGCGCCGAACTCCGCGAGCCGCACGACGACGCCTTCGCGAATCTGGCCGACCTGCAACGTGCCGAGCAGCTCTTGCTTCTTCTGGTTGAGTTCTTCTTCGAGAACCTGGCGCTGCGAGAGGACGACGCGGTGCCGCTTGTGATCGAGGTCGATCACTTTGAGCCGCAACTTCTTCCCGACGAGTTCGTCGAGGTTACCGACGGGCTGGCGCCGGATCTGCGATGCCGGGACGAAGCCGCGCATGCCGAGGTCGACGAGAACGCCGCCTTTGACGACCTGCGTGACCGTCGCTTCGATCACTTCGTCGTTGTCGTGCGCCTCGATGACCTTTTCCCAGGTCTTGAGCGCGCGGGCGCGGCGTTCGCTCAGATAGAGCTGGCCGTCGTTCTCGTCGATGCGATGGATCATCACTTCGAGCTTGTCGCCGACGCTGAGTTCCTTCGGCTCGATCACGAGCGAGAGCTCGCGGAACGGCAGGATGCCTTCGGACTTCCCGCCGATGTCGACGAGCAGTTCGTCTTGGTACTTCGCGACGATGACGCCGGTGAGCACTTGGCCCTCGTCGAGAACCTTCAGGCTCTCTTCGTACAGGCGCTGCTCGAGCGCGAGTTGATCTTCTTCTTCGGTCGGTGCGGTGGTTGTAGCCGGCGTCTCCGGCGCGATGGTAACTGTAATGGTGTATGCTTCCTTAATGTAATATTATTTTTGGCAACCCCGGCACCACCAGGTACCGCGTTGACCGAGAACCGTTCGCACGATCGGTGACCCGCATCGTTCGCACGGTTCGCCCAGTCGCCCGTAAACGGACAACTGATTTTGGAACCCGCCCTTGAGCCCGTCGGCGTCGACGTAATCGTCGACGCTCGTGCCCCGCGCCTCGATCGAGCGGAGCAGAACGTCGCGGATCGCGCCGTATAACCGGCGACGAGCCGGCTTGGTCAACCGATATGCGGGCCGGTTCGGACGAATCCCAGCGACCCACAAGGCCTCGCACGCGTAGATGTTCCCGATGCCCGACAGATACTTTTGGTCGAGCAGGAACGTCTTGATCGGCGTTCGACGCCCGTCCAGCATACTCACAAAGGCCTCGAAGGTAAAGGCCTGCGAGAGCGGTTCGATGCCGCCGTCCGCGTCCCAGGCCTCGCCGGCTTCGATCAGGCGCATGCGCCCGAACTGCCGGACGTCGGCAAAACACACTCGCCATCCGTCCGCGAATGTGATGCGAATGTGTGTATAGGGATGCGGTTCCGAGACCGCCGGAGCTTGAACGATCAGTCGTCCGGTCATCCGCAGGTGTACCGTCAGTCGTCGGCCGGAGCCAAGCTGGACAACGATAAATTTCCCACGGCGGCCGACCGCATCGATTCGTTCGCCGCGTAGCGTCTCCGCGAACGGGACGCCGGGCGAAGCGACGGCGATCTTGGCCATCACGACCTCGACCTCGCCGATCGTCTTGCCGACAACCGCGTTCGCAAGGCCGCGAGCGATCGTCTCAACTTCCGGGAGCTCGGGCACCGGTTACATCAACGCGTTTTCTAAGCGAAACGTTGCGGGAACGAGTAAGGCTATGGCTCGCATCGCGCAAATCGTGGTCGCGGTCGCCGCGCTCGGCGCCGCCCTTTTCTACCTGCAGCGGCCGCGCGGCGAGGCGCATCGGCTCGAACGCGAATTGGGTCTCGGCGAACGGCCGGCCCAGCCGCTGCCGGGCGAACCGGCAACCGAGGGCGGCGGCATCAACAGCGAGATCGGCGGTCGTGTGTGACAGGCCGGCGCGTCGTGGCGGCCGTCGCAGCGCTCCTCCTGGTCGTCGTGGGCGGCGCGATCGGGTTCGTGGCCGGGAAAGCCGGCGGCGGGTCGCCGCAGCGGGGCGCAGCCGGAAGCAGTTCGGGCGGAACGAGCGGTGAGGGCGCGGCGTCGACCGGTGCGGGCGGCGGGGCCGGGTCGTCATCGGGCAGCGTGGCTGGGAGCGGTAGCGGCAGCAGCACCGGTGGTGGCGGATCATCGTCCTCGGCCGGCGCGTCGAATCCCGGCGTCGCGAGCGCCGGAAACTCGTCCAATGCGGCTGCATCGCAGAGCGGTTCGTCGCAAAGCGGTTCGTCGCAAAGCGGTTCATCCGGCAGCTCGGGGTCGACCGGTTCGTCGACGGGAACGGGTTCGAGCAACGGCTCGGGCAGCGGGTCATCCGTCGGCGCGAGCGGCGGCGGCGCCAGCGGCAGCGGCACGTCGAGCACGGGTTCGGGGATCGGAACGGCATCCTCGTCGGGCTCGAACAATAGCGCGACGGCGGCGCGCAGCGGCTCGAGCCTGGCCGGCCAGGGCGGCTCCGGTGGTTCCGGCTCGGCCGGCAATTTCGCCGGAACGGGAGGTTCGAACAGCACCGGCGACCTCGCCGGCTCCGGATCCAGCGCCTCGGTCGGCTCGGGAAGCGCGTCGTCGGCCGGCCTGGGCGTTCCCGGCGGCGGCTACACGGCAGCGTCTTCCTCAAACAATCTCGGAAGCGGAAACGTCGGCAGCAGCAGCGGGAGCATCAGCAGCGGTTCGTCGTCGGCAGGGAGCGGCAGCGTGAGTTCCGGTTCGTCGACCGGAAGTTCGGGCAGCATTAGCGGCGGATCGTCGGGTTCGGCCTCGGGCTCGGGTTCGTCGGGATCGGGCAACGGCTCAACCGGAAGCCGCGGTTGATTTCCGGAGTTCGCGCGGCGATGCTGCTCGCGATCGCGGGTGCCGCCGGATGTTCCGGCAGCGGCGGCTCGGCGAGCGCCGCTGCTGCGGCACCCTCGCCGAGCCCCGCACCGGTGCGCACGGTCGTCTCGACGCGCTCGACGATCGCGCCCGCGCTGACGATTCCCGGCACCCTCGCGCCGTATCAAACCGTTGCGCTCTCGAACGCGCTCGCCGAACCTGCCGCGGCCGTCTACGTTCGTGAAGGCGACCGGATCTCGAAGGGCGAGGCGCTCGCGGATCTCAACGTCGACGATCTGAAGGCGAGTTTGAACGCCGCGCAGCGAACCGCGCGCGCCGACATCGCACGGACGCAGCAGACCCGGTACAACGCACAACTCGCGTTCGCGCAGTATCCCGGTCAGGTGCAACAAGCGCAAGCGCAATACATGCAAGCGCAGCAAACCTTACGCGAAGCGTTTCGCAATCTCGATCGTGACGCCGTGCTCGCGCAACAAGGCTATCTACCACAGCAAAATCTCGACGAGCAACGGCTCGTCGTCCGCAACGATCAGCAAGCGGAACTGCAATCGAAAACGCAGTTGAACATCGCTCTGGCGACGGTCCAGGCAAACGGGACGGGTCAGTCCGGACTGCAGCAGAGCACGATCGCTCAAGCGCGTGAAGACGCGGCCGCGCAGCAGGCGACGGCCGAACAAATCGCGCGTCAAATCGAACGCGCGCACATCACGAGCCCGGTTGACGGCGTCGTAACGAACCGCAATCTCAACCCCGGCGAGTATCCCTCGGGGCGTCAGATTTTCACGCTCGAGGCGAACGACACGCTCTACGCCGTGCTCACGGCGTCGGCGGTACAAGCGTACGCAATTCATGCCGGCGACCGGGTGGTGGTGGGCGTCCCGGGACTCGCTCGCGCGACGTTCGGCGGCCGCGTCGAAGCGCTGCTCGACGCCGCCACCCCCGGTTCGACGAACTTCGCGGTCAAGGTTGCAATTCCGAACCCGCAGCACGTGCTGCGCGCGGGAACGCCGGTACAAGCCACGATCGACTTGCGCCCGGTCAGCGGCATTACGGTTCCGAGCTCCGTATTCACAAACGATTCGCGGTCGCGCGTGCTGATCGTTTCGAACGGACGCGCCCGCGCGCGACCGGTCAGCGAGATCGCGACCGACGGGGCGAACTCGATCGTGCGGGGACTTCCGGCCGGAGCGCATCTCGTGCGCGACGGTTCCCTCGGACTCGGCGACGGCGACGCCGTAACGGTGGTCCGATAGAACGTGTGGCTCACGAAGCTCTTCCTCCAACGATGGCCGCTGGCGATCGTCTTTATCGCCGTGACGCTGCTGGCCGGCATCGTTTCGTTTCGCGGCCTGATCGTTCAGCGGCTGCCCAACATCGGCGTTCCGACGATCGGCATGCGCGTCAACTATTCCGGTGCGTCGACGACGGAGATTCGCGACACGATCGTTCGACCGATCGAAGATCAAATCTCCGGTTCGCAAGACTTGCAACATATCGATTCGACGGTTCAGACCGGCGCGGCGACCATCGGTTCGTATTTCGCACTCGGATCGAGTACCGACGCGGACCTCACGCAGATCGTCCAAGCCGTGAACTCCGCGCGTTCGCAGTTGCCGAGCGATCTCGTCGCGCCGGTCATTCGCATCTTCGATCCCAACGGCGCGACGGTCGTCTCGATCGGCGTGACGTCGGAGCAGCTCCCGCAATCGGGGATTGCCGCCGTCGCAAACGGCCAAATCGCGCCCGCAATCGAGCAAGTCCGGGGCGTCTCGAGCGTGATCGTCGCCGGTAACGTCCAGGCGGCGTACAACGTCGTCGTCGATCCGAATGCGCTTGCCGGGTACGGTCTCACGCTACCCGACATCTTCAACACGTTGAGCGGAAACAATCAGCGGGCACCGGGCGGCATCGCGTATCAGCCCGGACGCGAGACGCAGATCGACGTCCGCGGCGACATCACGACCCCCGCGTCGGTCGCCGCGCTACCGGTCACGAACGGGCTCAATCCGTCGACCGCGGGCGGCAGCGCGCCGACGCTCTACGGGCCGAATCCCGCGACCGGCAGCGTGTACGGCTGGACGCGCCCGGCGCAAAGCATCCTGATCGGCGACGTCGCGCGCATCGACAACAGCAGCGTGCCGGTCCGCAACTATGTCTTCGTCAACGGGAAGAGCGGCGTCGAGCTCGAGGTGCAGAAGGCCAACAACGCGAGCGAGATCGACGTGTCCGACGCGGTGATCAAAGCGCTGCCCGCGCTCGCACGCCAGTTTCCGACGATGCATTTCGCCGTCGATTATATCCAGTCGACGTATTCGCGCGAGCAAGTCGACGGCGTCGAACGCACGCTCCTCCAGGGCATCGCGCTGACCGCGGTGCTCATGGTGCTCTTTCTGCAGTCATGGCGCAACGCGGTCGTCGTGATGATCGCGATCCCGACGTCGCTGTGCGTCTCGCTCTTCGCGATGAAGTCGCTCGGGCTCTCACTCGACACGATCTCGCTGCTCGCAATGACGCTGGTCATCGGTATTTTGATCGACGATTCCACGGTGGTGCTCGAAAACGTCACGCGGCATTCGGATAACGGCGAAGAACCGATGGAAGCCGCGCTCAACGGGCGAAGCGAAATCGGCATCGCCGCGATCGTGATCACGCTCGTCGACGTCGTCGTTTTCTTACCGATCGCGTTCATCAGCGGCCCCGTCGGCAAGGAGCTCGCGGAGTTCGGGATCGTCGTCACCGTGTCGACGCTGACCTCGCTCTTCGTTTCCTTCACGATCACGCCGACGCTCGCCGGCGTGTGGTCGTTGCGCTCCAAATGGAAGCCGTGGAAACCGGTGCGCGCGTTCAACCACGGCTTCGAGTGGGTGCGCGGTCAATACCAGAGACGGCTCTTGCCGGCGGTCATCGCGCGGCCGTGGCCGTTGTTGATCGTCGCACTCGTTCTCCTCGTCGGATCGATCGCGCTGATTCCGCTCGGCATCGTGGGTGAAGACTACATTCCGAGCGCCGATCAGGGCGAGATATTTCTGACCGTGCAATACGCGCCCGGGACGCCGCTCGAGCACACCCGATCGGTGCTGCACGCGATCGAGCAGCAGATCGACCGCATTCCCGACCTGCAGTCGGAGATCACGAACGCCGGCGGATACAACACGGCGTACGGCGGATTTCTCGTGCAGGGCAACGTCGGTCAGGTCAACATGTACTTGCGCGAAAATCGCAAACAGTCGACATCGCACTGGATCGCCTACGTCACCGATTTGACGCACCGCATGGCGCCGGACGCGGTCATGTATGCGAAACAGGCCGGCGATCCGACGCAGGGCGGCCCGCGCCAACCGATCGACGAACTCGTTTCGCTGCCCGACGGTTCCGATCCGACCGCCTTCGCCGTCAAGGTTGCGAACGTGCTGCGCACGACACCGGGTGCGATCGACGTCAACGACTCAGCCGAAGATCTGCTGCCGCAGGTCGAAGTCGACTTCGATCGCGGAATGGCGCGTTCGCTCGGTGTTTCGATCGGCACGGCGTCGACCGCGATTCGCGCGGCGTTCGGCGGCGCCGTCGCGACGGAGCTCGAATCGCCGAACGGTCTCGTGCAGGTCGAGGTGATCTATCCGCATAGTGCGCAGCAGAGTCTCGCGAACGTGCTTGCCATTCCATTGCGCTCCGCTAGCGGCGCGATCGTCCGCGTCGGCGACATCGCGCACCTCTCGCTCGATCCGACGCCGGTCGTCATCACGCGCACGAATCGCGCGGACGTCGTGCACATCGAAGCATCGCTCGACGACGGATATAATCTCTCCGACGTCTCGCGTGATTTCGAGAACCGCCTCAAGACGCTCCATCTGCCGGCGGGCGTCCGCGTCGTGCCGAATCCGGGCGGCAATCAAGAGCTGATGGCCATGACGCTCGCAGGCCTCGGCAGTTCCCTCGCCGTTTCTATCCTGCTGGTCTATCTGCTGATGGTCGCACTCTACAACGACTTTCGCGACCCGTTCATCATCTTGTTCTCGATTCCGGTCGCGATCGTCGGCGCCGTGTTCGCGTTGTGGATCACGCACGAGACGCTGAATCTGTTCTCGCTGATCGGCGCGCTCTTACTCGTCGGGCTCGTGACGAAGAACGGCATTTTGCTTGTCGACTACACGAATACGGTGCGCCGGCGCGGTAAGAGCAAACGCGACGCGGTGATCGAGAGCGCCGAGACGCGGTTTCGCCCGATCGTCATGACGACCGCGGCGATGATCAGCGGCATGTTTCCGCTCGCGCTCGCGCTCGAGGCCGGCTCGCAAGTGCGCAGCAGTCTTGCAACGGTCGTCATCGGCGGACTCACCAGTTCGCTCATCCTGACGTTATTGATCGTGCCGGTGATGTATCTTTGGCTCGCGCCCGACCAGCTGCCCGAGCCGACGCCGATCGGGAACAAAAACGCGCCGAAGCAGCCGCCGCCGGAACCGCAGCCGGCCTGAGTTCGCGTGCCGTCCCCACACTAGTCGGGGCAAGCGGTGCGCGTCTGCGTCAGGCGTTCCGATGCGGCAAGCGAACGGCATTGCGCGACGGTGAGCAGCAAGACGCGCGAGGCCGTGTTGCGCCCGTTGACGCTCACGTACGTCACCCGCGCGAGGAGCCCGGGCGTCGCGCGCTCGAGCGTCGCATTCTTGACCACGCCGTCGCCGCTATCGACGCCGTGGAAGTTTGCAGGCACCGCGAACACCATCGAGCGCAACGATGTCGCGTTGTAGATGCGCAAAATCATCGCGTCGCTGCGCGCGACCGTGCCGCTGAACGTCGCCGTTGCGGCGGTCAGCGACGCCTGGCAGATCAAACACGGGATCGGCGAGTCGGTCGGAACCGGCAAGACGGTCGAGAGAAAGAGCAGGAGGGCAAGCGTCAGCGCCATTCTGCCTGCTTACCCGCGAACATGCGCGGGCCTACGGCGGCGCGCGCCGCTCAGTCGCGCGATTTGCCGACACGGCTGACGTCGAGGTGCGCACCGGTGACGATCCCATCGCGTGCCGCTTCGCCCGCCGCGAGCTCGATCACGTACGCGCCCGCGCCGTTGCGCCACGGAATGTCGGCGTCGGCCGTCGCGGGCGTCGTCGACGGCACGTCGACGGCGACCGAGGTGACGCGGCCGACCGCGCTGACGAATACCATGTCGAGCGGAATCAGCGTGTTCTTCATCCAGAACGACCGATGCTGGTCGCCGTCGTTGAACACGAAGATCATGCCGCCGTGCGGTGCGAGCTCGCGCATGCACATCAGGCCGTATTCGCGCGTGGCGACGGTGTCGGCGACGCGCACGGTGAGCGTCGCCTTCGGCGCGACGATCGAGACCGGGTGCGGATTCGTCGTCGCCGTCGGCGCCGGACATGCCGGGCCGGCTCCGGCCGGCGCCGCAACGGCGAGCACCAACGCGAGCGCCGCCGGCATCGACCGGATGCTCTTAGGGCGGAACATCATTCTGGTGAGCTCCGTATTGACGCGCGTTGAAATACCAGTCGGGCAGGGTCGCGGGAAACGTGATGTTGCTGAACGTGAAGTCGACCTCTTTGCCGTCGTCGTTATAGTCGACGCCGCGGTCGTCACGTCCGACCGTGCCGTGAATGCTCGTCACGACCGGCACCCCTTGCACGGTACCCATGTTGATCGTGAAGATCGTGCCGTACACGTCGCTGTACGAGCCGCTCAGGAACAGCTTATCGTTGGCGACGAGCCTGACCAACTCGTACGTTGTTTTGTCGGCGTAGATGTCGCGTAGCCGATTACGCTCGCGGTCGCTGATCGCCTCGACCGCGAGGTGGATGAGGTTGCCTTCGATCGTTTCCGCGGTCACGCGGTAATCGAGTTCGAGGACCGACGTGACGCGACCGATCACCGGCGCCTCGCTCGCCGAGGGCTCCGGGGTGTAGGGCTCGTTCACGGGATGCGGACGGCTGGGCTTGGGTTCGAACACGTCGGCCGTCGGCGGACCGGGGTCGCGGGCCTCGTTGAAAGCCGGCCGCTCGAACTCCGGCGGGTACTCGTAGTTGTCGCGAAAGACACGCCGCTTCATCGCTGCGCGGTCGCTCGAGCGCACCCAGACGTGGTACGTGTAGCTGCCCGACACGTCCGGATACCCGTCACTGCGGTTTTGCTTGCGCACGATCGTATAGGCGACGAACGGCGGCGGCGGACGGTGCGAGCGAAACTGCACGCGAATGCGCGCGAGCGTTTGGCTCGGCGAAAGCGTAGGAACAGGCAGCGGCGTCGCGACCGCCAACGCCAGAAGCAGTCCGGTGATCACGATTCGACGGCCATCTCATCGAGGTCGAACGACTCGACCTCATACCAATTCGCGCCGCTCTTGAGCGTCGCTTCGATCGGCACGCTCAATTCAAGCGCATGTTCCATCTCGTGCCGGATCGTCGCCGCGACCGGCGCGAGCGCTCCGCGTGCGACATCGAAGATCAGCTCGTCGTGAATCTGCAAGATCATGACGGCGTCGTCGCCGTACTCGGCGAGCCGCCGGTCGATCCGCACCATCGCGAGCTTCATGAGGTCTGCCGCACTGCCTTGTAACGGTGCGTTGGTCGCTTCGCGTTCCGCCGCCGAGCGCAGCATATAGTTGCGCGCGCGCAAGTCGGGCATGTATCGCCGGCGGCCGAGCAGCGTCTGCACGTAACCGCGCTCACGCCCCTCTTCCAGGCAGCGGTCGATGTAACCGCGCACGCCGGGAAAGCGCGCGAAGTACGCCTCGGTAATCGCCCGCGCCTGCGCGCGATCGATCTCGAGCCGTTGCGCGAGCCCGAAGTCCGACATGCCGTAGAGCAACCCGAAGTTGACGCTCTTGGCCATCCGGCGTTGGTTCCCGGTCACTTCGGCGAACGGTCCGATGTCGAAGATTCGCCGGGCGGTGAAATCGTGGATGTCCTGGTGCTGCCAGAACGCTTCGCGCATCGCCGCGTCGCCCGAGAGATGCGCCATCAACCGCAATTCGATCTGCGAGTAGTCGGCGGCAAGCAGCACGCGAGCGGGACCGCCGGCGACAAAGGCGCGCCGGATCTGACGGCCGAGATCGCCACGCACCGGAATGTTCTGCAGGTTGGGATTCGTCGATGAAAGACGGCCCGTCGCGGTTGACGTCTGGTTGAGGATCGTGTGCAACCGGCCGTCGCGCGGATCGAGCAGCGCCGGCAAAACATCGATGTACGTGTTCTTCAGCTTCGTGACTTCGCGAAACTCGAGCACCTTCGCCGCGATCGGAAAACTGTTCGCGAGCCCGTGCAGCACTTCGACGCCGGTCGCGTAGCCGGTCTTGTTTCTTCCGCCGTGCGGCAGGCCGAGTTTGTCGAAGAGGACGCGCCCGAGCTGTTGCGGCGATCCGATGTTGAACGTCTCACCGGCGGTGGAATAGATTTCGGTTTGCAGACGTTCGACATCCGCGTCGACCCGCGCGCGCAGGTCGACGAGCGCATTCGGATCGAGCGCAACGCCCGCGCGTTCGAGCTTCGCGAGCACGACGGTCAACGGCACTTCGACATCGTCGTAGAGTGCGCGTTGATCGCGCGCTTCGAGATTTTCGCGGACGACGCGCGCGAGCCGGCCGGCCGCGTCGGCCGCCGCGGCGGCGTCGTCGCCGAGCGAACGGCGAAGCAATACCGACGTCGCTTGCGCCGCGTCGGCGTAATTGCGGGCCGGGTCGAGCACGTGCGCACCGATCATCGGGTCGTCGGCGATCGCACGCGGCGTCAGCGCCAGCGTGCCGATCGTCGTCTTCGCGTCGTAGACGGTCAGCTGCGGAACCGTGTCCCACATGCCGCGAAACGCCGCGTCGATCGCCGGCACAGCGAGCGCCCCGCGCGTGAAAGCGAAGCCGGTCTCACTCTCGGCGCTCACGCCGATCGCATCGCCGCGCAGCGCGATCGCGACGCGCTCGCGCGTCGCCGTTTGCGCAAGCAGCGCGGCGAGTCGCACAAAATCGGGCGGATCCGTCGACGCGACAAACGACGTGTACGAACCGCGCAACGGCTCGTCGGTCACGACGTCTTCGACCTTCACCGGAACGTCGAGGCGCGCGAGCAGCGACTTGAACTCCAGATCGCGATAAAGCACGTAGAGCGCGTCGTTCGTCGGCTGCGTGTATCGCGACGACTCCCAATCGAGCACCAGCGGCAGATCGCGCTTCACCAACGAGACGTCGCGGCACACCCGCGCCTGCTCACCGTACTGCCGGACGAGACCCTCGAGTTTCGCGGTCCCGGCGAGCGACGGGTTCGCCAGCAGCGCGTCGAGCGAACCGGCTGCCCGGACCAGCTTGATCGCGGTTTTTTCACCGACGCCCGGGATGCCGGGAAGGTTGTCCGACGGATCGCCCTTGAGCCCGCGATAGTCCGGCAGCTGCTCGGGCGTCAATTCGAATCGCGCGAACACCGCGGCCGCATCGTAGCGCCCGAGGTCGGTGATTCCGCGCCGCGTGGTCAAGACGGTCGTGGCGTCGTCGACCGTTTGCAGCAAATCGAGGTCGCCCGTCACGACGACCGTCGCCTGCGCATCGGCGGCCGCCATGCATGCCAGCGTGGCGATGATGTCGTCGGCTTCTTCGCCTTCGATCTCGTGGATCGGAATGTCGTAGGTCGCGAGAATCTGCCGCACGAGCGCAAACTGACTGCGCAGATCGTCGGGCGTTTCATCGCGGTGCGCCTTGTACGCCGGGTACAGCGCGACGCGCGCCGAGGGCAGGCCTTTATCGAACGCCGCGATCACGTGCGTCGGCTTTTCGTCGGCGATGATTTTGGTGAGCATCATCGTGAAACCGTAGGCGGCGTTGATCGGCACGCCGTGCGTCGTCGTGAGCGCGGGCAGTGCGAAGAACGCACGGTAGACCAGCCCATAGGTGTCGAGGAGCATCAAACGCGCGGACCGAGGCGGTGGAACGGTGCGACCGTTCATTGTACCGTCAACGCGATCGAGGCGGCGCCGACGTCGCCGTCGTCGGTGATCTTCACGACGCCGAGCACGTAGCGCCCCGGTTCGGTCGGCACGGCGACATCGAAGGATTCGTGTTCCGCGCGATCGACCTTCCACGAGAGCACGCGCGCCGCGGCCGCCCGTGGTGTCTCGGCCGTCGCCGATTGACGCGGACGGTCGAAGCCGAAGATGTCGCCGGCTTTCGAACGAGCGGGCGCGACCCACGTATGCCACGGCGGGTCGCTCGACGAAAGATTTTGCGTCGTCGTGCCGCGCGCTGCGAGCGCACCCGAAACGTCGTCGAACGATCCGCCGCCGCCGACACGCCGATCGCTCACCCGCACCGCCAGCGTCGCGGAGCTCGGGTCGCTGCCGTCCGCGATCGTGACCTTCGCAACGCTGCCGGGTGCATAGGTCGTGCGATCCGGCGAGAGGCTCAAGACGCGTTGATGTCCCGGTCCGTCGACGACGACCGGAACCGACGCGCTCACGAGCGCGCCGTCGCGAACGAACGTGACGCCGACCGACGTTGCGCCGACCGTCTCCGGTACGGCGAGCGTCGTTGACGCGCTGCCGTTACCGGCCGGCACGACGGCGCTCGTCACGCCGTGCATGCTTTCCATCGTGACGATCGCATCGCCGCTCGCACCACCGAGCGCCGCGCTCACGGCGACGCGATCGCCCGGACGATAGAGCGCGCGGTCGAGCGTCAGGCGGACGTCGGTCGAGTTCCCCGCATCGCCGCTGCTGAGCGAACGCGGTTCGACCGTCACCGCGGCAACGTCGAGTGCCGCACGGCCATCGACGTCCGCGCTCGCCGAAACGAGATTCATTCCGAGCGCGACGTTGCGAAACGTCACGCGCCCTGCACCGGCCGCATCGAGCGTGACGTTCGTATCCTGCGCGGTCGACCCGTGAGTGATGCGAACGTGCACGCTGAGCCCCGACGCCGGCGTTCCGTCGAGCGCATCGAAGCCGCGAACGTCGACCGTCGCCGCGTCCGTCGCGTCGATCGTGTCGTGCACCGGCTGCACCGCAAGTGCGACTCGTGCGTTTGGCGCGACGAGATTCGTGGTCGCGGTCGATGCGCCGCTGCTCGCGACGATGCCGTAGGTCGACGCAAGCCCGTCGCTCGGTCCGGGAATCGTCAGGTGCGCGAGCCCCGCCTCATCGGTTTGCACGGTCGTATCGACGACGGCCGTCGTCCCCCAGGCGGGCCGCGCATCGAGTTCGTTTGCGATGATGACGTGGGGAGCGCGAACGACGCGCACGCGGACGTTCGTATTCGGCGCGAGCACACCGTCGCGCCGCGCGCTGACCGTCAGTGCGATCGCGGCCGCGGGCGAGCACGCGCTCGTGCACGTCGCGGAAAGCGCCAGGACCGTATCGCCGACGCCGTCGACGTGAATCGTCGCGCCGCCGCTCGCACCGGCACCGGACGCGAGAATCGCCACGTCGCCGGCCGGCGCGCTCGCCGGCACCGCGAGATCGGCCGCGAACGCGCCGGCGCGATCGAGTTCCGCCTTGATGCGCGCGAGTTCTTTTCCGCCGGCGACGAGCGCGACGTCGACGGCTCCGGTCGCGGGCCGATAGACGTTCCCGGCGCGTTTGCGCGCGAAGCCGACGACGTGGACGGATTCACCCGCGCGCACGGACCCGCGATCCGCGCGCACGGCGACGATCGCCGCCGGCGGCGGCGACTGCGGCAGAAACGAGACGAACGCTTTGCTCTTGCCCCACTCCGCAAGCGCAAAGCGCGCGCCGGCCGCAACGCGCGCGATGCCGTGGTTGTCGGTGCGGCCGTAGGCGAAGGATGCGCCGACGAGGTACGTCACGCGCATACCGCTGAGCGCGCGTCCGGTCGCGAGATCGGCAGCGTACACCAACGAACCGCCGGGCGATTCTTTCGTCAGCAAGCCGATGCGCGAGACGTTGAGCCAGACCTGCTGCACCGCGTCGCCGCGGCGCGCTTCGACGACGTAAAATCCGTCGCGGTTCGCTAACGGAACGTCGACGTCGCTCGAGGTGAACTTCAGCCCGGCCGGCGGTGTAAAACGCCAGCGCACGACGGGCGCGCGTCGCGAGGTTTCGATCGCACGCGGGCGCGCGTTCGCGCCGGCGACGAGCACATCGGCCGGATCGACGTCGTACGCCGCGAAGTCGACGCCCGCGCCGCTGTACGTGTCGAGCCGCAGCGTGATGTGCTTCCACGGTACCGACGCGTTGCGCGCGAAGAGCGCAAAGTAGTTGTCCCACTTGCCGGAATCGAGCAGCGGTCGTGCGGCGCGTGCGGGCAACGCGGAAAGTATGACGATCAGCGCCGCGAGCGCGACGCACGCACTCTGGTTCGTCACCGAACCGAGCGTTCGTTTCCCCATCGGTACTCAGCGTTTCGGCGATGCCGAAGGCACGTCCCGTTATGGGCCCGAAGCGCATCGCGTGGAAGAAGAACGCCCGCAACGCAACTCCACGACACGCTGCCGCTCGTGCGGAAACGATCGACGCGCCCGTTCGGCGCAAGAGTTGCGCGAAGCTGCCGGAACGTTCCAGGTCATCGTTGCCTGCGCGTCATGCAAAGCGGCCTACGCTGCGCTATCGCGCAATTGAACGCGCACCGCAATCGTACCCTTGCGGCGCTCGCCGCGTGTAGCGCGTTGACGTTCCTCGGCGCGACACCGTCACCGCAGCCGGCAGTAGCACCCCACGGGAACGCGCTGACCAAGGCGCAGATGGAAGCGCTGGCGCCGAAGACCGCGCTGCATACGGTGTACACCGTCACGACGAATAAGCTCGGTCAAGTCACCGGCGTGAAAGCGACGAAGCGGTCGAAAGACAACACGTTCAACCTGCAGACCTACGGCAACGCGCTCCAGTCGTTCATTCGAACGGAAGACGGCAAAGCGATACCGGGTACGTACACGTTGACGTACGACTACAATCCGCAGACCCGCCGCGTCCATCGCAACGTCGCGCTCGTGCACGCGGGCGGCGTCAACGAGAACGCCGAGGGCGCAGCACTCGTCATGATGGACGTCGCGCGCAGAGAAGCCGCGGCCGCGGCAAAGGCGCGCCATGCAGCACACGCGTCGCCGTCGCCGCAGCCGTCCGGTCACTGACCCGTGACGACCACGGATCCAGCCGTCGACGTGCTCGCGCTCTTGCAGCGCACGACACACGCACGCGCATTCGCTCCGGGTCCGTTGCCGGCGATGTCGCTGCGCCGGATCGTCGACGCCGGCCGTAACGCACCATCCCTCTTCAACACGCAACCGTTTCGCTTCGTCGTCGTGCGCGGCGGTCCGGACTACGAGCGGCTGCGCAGCGCGTGCAATACGTCCCGCGACACGTTCATGAAGATGCGCGGCTTCTTCGGCGCGATGAACAAGCGCCTCAAAGAACCGCTCTACGTCGCCGGTCTCGAACGGCAAGCCGAAGGCGATGTGTTGCCGGCCGACGGTCACGCAATCGTCGTCTTGCAAGACGATAGCTATCCCGAGGCCGTCGAGTCATGCTCGTGCGCGCTGATGGCGATGGCGCTCGAAGCGACGTCGTGCGGGTTGGCGAGTCAGTTCACCAGTTGGACGCGCGGTCTATCGTTTCAAAAAGAGACCGTCGCGTGGCTCGGTATCGCGAAACCGTTCAAGCCGTTCACCAGCATTGTCGTCGGCAACCCGCAGACGCCGATCGCCGCTGGCCCGAAAGACCGCCGGAGCATCGACGAAGCCGTCCGCTGGTTGTGACGGTTCTATGCGGTATGGCTCGCAAGAAAAGCGACGCGGACGCGGCCGACCGGATGATGGCGTACTACCTGCGCAATCGCGAGAGCGTCGACGCGTCGACCGATCGTGACATCGAGCGCTCGTGTACGACGAAACAGCCGTACGCGAGCGAAGGAGAAGCGCGCGCCGTGATGGCCATGAACGGTATGAAGCTGCACACGTATCACTGTCGCTATTGCGATTGCTGGCACCTCACGCGCCGCCCGACCTAGATGTTCTGTGCGGTGAGTCTTTCCGTGTGTTCGATGACGCCGGTTTCGCCGTAACGGTCCACGAGATCGTTGACGCGAGCGAGAATAGCCGCTGCCGGCTGATCGAGATCGATGTCCACCAGGAACGGCTGCCGCGCCGCGCGGCCCGTCTTCCAATAGACTTCGCACCGGTTACCCTCGGGATCGTAAAAATAGATTCCGATCGCGTTACCGTGGGTGACGATCATATCGATGTTCACGTGATGCTCGCGAAAGCGGCGATTGTATTCGATCATGTCGTCGAGCGAGGAGCAGTGGAACGACACTTGCTGTAAGACGAGCGTTCCCGCCGGCATTGAACGTCCGCCGCACAACAGCAACTCGTGGTGCTCCTCGTCGGGACGCGCGCTCAGAAACACCATGCCGATCTCCGGATCGCGGTCGGTGACCGTGAGGCCGACGACCTGCTCATAGAATGCGGCTTGGGCGTCGAGGTCGTCGACGTGAAGACCGACGTGTCCGAGTCCGGTGATCGCCATCGTTCGCTCCTTGTGTACTAGCTGCCGCCCGGGACCATGATATCTCGCGCCGGAAACGATGGGAAGCCGCCATACTTCGCACTGACGTCGATCTGCGGCTGAATCGCCGCCGCGGAGAGTGTATCACCGAAGCGTACCCGGATCATCGTCGCCGCTGCGGCCGGGTCGATATGCGTGTACTTTTCGAGAATCTCGAGCGTGCGCGCCTGGTTCTGCGGATTATTCGCCCATGTCGCCGTCTCGCGCATGGCGCTCGCGAATTTCGTGGCGAGATCGGGATGCTCGCTCGCCCACTGCGATGTCGAGAACCAGCCGGCGATCAAGAAGCCTTTCGCAACGTAATCGTACGGGTAGCCGATGAGCTTGCCGCTCTTTCCCGCGACTTGGAAGTACGGCTCGTTGATCAGCGATCCCGCAACGCGACCCGCGTCGAGCGCAGCCGGCATCGTCGCGTATCCCATCTCGACAAACTTCACCGTGGAGGCATCGCCGCCGGTACCGTCGATCCATGCGCGCGCCGCATATTCGGTCAGCGTGCCGAGACCCGCCGTGCTGAGAACTTTATTGTTGAGGTCTTTACCGCTCCGAATCGTGGACGTGCTCGCAACGAATAGGCCACTGTTCTTTGCCCCTTGCGTCCAGACCGCGCCCGGCGCGATCAGAACGAACGGAATCTTTTTATTGTGCGCAATCGCCAGCGGAACGAGACTTGCGAAGCCCACATCGACCGCGTTCGACGCAACCGCGCTCGCAATCGCGCTTCCGCTTTGGATATCTTGCATCTCCACGTTCAGGCCGGCTTTCGTGAAGAAGCCCATCTCCTTCGCGTAGTAAACCTCGGCGCCGTTTTCGATCGGCGTCGTCGCGACACGAACGGTCGGAAGCGTTTGCGCGACGGCGACCTGCGCGCCCACGCCGCAGATGAACGCGATAACGGCCGGCACGAATGCAGCGGGAAAAAAAATCCAGCCCAAGCGCACGATTCGCTCCATTCCGAAAACGGGGAAACCTCTTCCAAACTCCGGTTTGACCCGTGAAACCTATGTTCCGCGCACAACCCCGATTCCTAGCGCTCACGTGGAAGATCGGCCCCGAGGGACGTGCCGCGGAGCCTCAATCGCCCGTCGGCACAACTCCGGCTTGCTCGATCATGATGCAGACGCAATGCTGCGGCGCACGCGTCCGATGTACGACACCTTTCGGGACGGTGTAACCCTGATGCCGTTGGAGGACGACGACGTCCCGCCCCTCGACATCCAGGTGCAATTCGCCGTCGAGAACGAGGAAGAACTCGTCTTGATCGTCGTGCTTGTGCCAATGATATTCGCCATGAAAGACGCCCATGCGCACCACCGCGTCGTTTACCGTCGTCAGCGTTTGGTTGAACCACGGCACGGTTACTGCCTTCGCCTCGGCATCGACGTCGATCGCCGTAAGCGAGCCAAACTTATCGTCCATAAGCGTCACGTACTTGTCGAAAATCTCATCGTGCGATGTCTCCATCTGCGATCTCTCCAGACGTGCTATGTGAATATTCGGGTGAACGTTTTGGAAGCGGGATGAGGTGAGCCCTTTCGTACTGGGCGACGTGGCGCGCGGAGCCGCAGACGCTCAGGGCAATCCGGCGCAGGCTGCGAGATATCGTCGAACCGCCGGGTCGACGGTCAGGCCGATCGCGTGCCGGTACGCGTCGCGAGCGCCCGCGCGATCGCCACTGCGCGCCAGCAAATCTGCACGCGCGGCCCAGTACGGCTGGTACCGTTCGATCTGCGGGTCCGCGGCCAGCCGGTCGAGCGCGTCGACTCCGGCCTGTGTGCCGGCGATCGAGCCAAGCGCCATGGCGCGGTTGAGGGCGACCACGGGCGAGCGCGTGAGGCGGAAGAGCGCGTCGTAGAGCGCAAGTAGTGCGCCGCCGTTCGCCGCATGGCCGAAGCGCCGCGCTGCATGAACGGATTGGATCGCCGCCTCCAGTTGGAAGCGGCCGATGCGCTTGTAGCCGGCGGCCGCTTTGAGCAACGCTTCCGCATCGTCGATCGCGGTCGCATTCCAGAGAGTGGGATCTTGCGCGTCGAGCGGCACGTATTCGCCGAACGCGTCGCGTCGCGCGGCGGAACGCGCATCGGCATGCAACATCAGCGCGACGAGTCCGAGCGCTTCGGGCTCGTGCGGACAGAGTTCGGCAACGACGCGTCCGAGATAGAGCGCCTCATCGACGAAACCGCGTGCGCGCGGATCGACGCTCGCCGGATCGTCCCAGCCTTGCGCGAACGTCGCGTAAATCGCCGCGAGAACCGCATCGATGCGTCCGCTGCGCTCGTCCGCCGGTGGAACGCGGAGCGGAATATTGGCTTGCGCGATCTTGCGCTTTGCGCGAACGAGCCGTTGACTCATCGTCGCCGGCGCGACGAGAAAGACCGAGGCAATGCGTGCCGCATCGAAGCCGAGCACGACTTGCAGCAAGAGCGGACCGCGTGCGGTCTCCGCGATCGCCGGATGCGCGCAGGCAAACATCATCGCCAGCCGTTGATCCGCGATCTCGTTGCCTTCGTCGAACGCGGCCGCCGCGTCGCGCGGCGCGTAACCGATTGCCTCGCGCACCCGCTCGAAGCGCTGCTCGCGCCGCGCGCCGTCGACGACGCGCCGTCTCGCGGCAACGAGCAGCCACGCTTCGGGCGCGGCCGGAACGCCGTCGGCCGGCCAGCGCTCGAGGGCCGCGGTGAACGCGTCCGCGAGCGCATCCTCGGCGGTCGCGAGGTCGCCGGATCGAGACGCGACGTACGCGAGCAGCTTCCCGTAGCTTTCGCGTGCCACGCGCTCGGCAGCGATGTGCGCGGCCGACGCAGACGTCATCCTACATCGCGAAGACGGGACGGACTTCAACCATGCCGTGACTTGCCGTGGGGCAGCGCGCCGCCCACGAAATCGCGGCATCGAGATCGGGCGCGTCGATCACGTAGTAGCCCCCGAGTTGTTCTTTCGTATCCGCATAGGGTCCGTCGAGAACGGTCGTTTTACCGTCAGCCGCGACGTTCACCCGCGTCGCCGTCGCGACCGGTTGAAGCCGCTCGCCGCCGACATGGACGCCGGCTTCTTTGAGCGCTTCGGTATAGGCGTAGTAGGCGGCGTAATCGCGTTGGGCTTCGTCATCGCTGAGCTTCGTCCAGCGCGATTCGTCGATGAAAAGTTGAAGCATGTACTGCATGGTTGGTCCCTCCGGCATCGTGCGACGCGTTCGAGCGCGTCCGACCCCATGACGTGCGAGCGGCCGCGATTTCGACAGCCCGGCTAAGGCCGCGCCGAACCGGCCTTGCCGCGGTTCGCCGGATCGAACATCCACGCATCGTCGAGTTCGAAGATTTCGAACCAGTTCCAGAGATCCGGATGGTCGTGCAGGATCGGATACGCCGGCAGCACTTGCGCGCGATGCTCGGCATCACGAATCTTGCGGTTCACCAGCATCTCGTTGAGCGCGGGAACGGCGTCCATGTTCGCGTGCGCAGCGACCCATGCGAGAACGTCCTCGTCGGTCTCTGCCGCTCCGACCGCTTCGACGAAGTCGTGCTCGTTGAAGCCCAGCGCCTCGAAGACGTACGCCGAAATGCCCGGCGATATTTTATAGGGACCGAGCGTTCCCTGGATTTTCGCGCGCGCTTTGTCGATCGTGCGCGGCAAAAACATGATGCCGCCGAGCCGGTCGCGAGCCCGGCGCGGCGGGTGCTCGCGGAGGTCCGCGTCGGGGTACGGAAGGGTCGTGTTCTGCTGCACGCGCGAGCCTACGTCGAGGGCGCAGGGAAACCTTCGCCCGAGGCGAGAGACGCCCGGACTATGCGCTATGTTTTGTATTCCGACGCAGCCGGCCTCAAGAGCGCGGGCGTCAGCGAGGGCGACTCGATTCGTCCGTTCGGCCCCGCGGTTCCAACGCTCGACGCATTCGTCGCAATGACGCCTGCCGAGCGCAGCGCCGCGACCTCAAATCTTGGTTCGCCGATCGCCGCCTCGAGCGTGACGCTGCTCGCGCCGCTCATGCCGAAGAAAAACGTCTTCTGCGTCGGCCGCAACTACCTCGCGCACGCCGAAGAAGGCGCAAAGGCCATGGGCACGGAGCTGAAACTGCCAGACGTTCCGACGTTCTTCACCAAAGCACCGACGGCGATCGCAGCGCCCGGTGAGATGCTCGAACTCTCCGCCGATGTCTCGCCGCAGTACGACTGGGAAGCGGAACTCGCCGTCATCATCGGGACAAAATGCCGCGACGTCCCCGAAGCGAACGCGCTCGACGTCGTCTTCGGATACAGCGCCCTCAACGACGTGACCGCGCGCGATCTGCAACGTTCGCACGGGCAGTGGTTCAAGGGCAAATCGCTCGACCACTCGTGTCCGGTCGGCCCGTGGTTGATCGATGCGGCCGACATCGGCGATCCGCAGGATCTCGAAATCATGCTGCGCGTGAACGGTGTCGAAAAGCAGCATTCCAACACCTCGAAGATGATCTTCAACGTACGGCAGATCATCGCGAGTCTCTCGGCCGGCCTGACGCTCGAACCGGGCGACATCATCGCGAGCGGCACGCCCGAAGGCGTCGGCTTTGCGCGTACGCCGCCCGAGTTCCTCAAAGACGGCGACGTGATGGAGGTCGAGATCGAGAAGATCGGGATCTTGCGCAACGGCGTGAAGATCGGATCGCTCGCGGCCGTCGGCCGGTAAGCGCAATGGCGCGCGTCGGGCGGGTCGCGCGCTGCGTCGTCCTCCTCCTACCGTTGCTGGCGTTCGTGCATCAAACCAATACGGCGGCGGCGCAGGGTGAGGCATTGTTTACGCGCGTGGTGGGCGTCGCCGAGAGCGACGCCCACGCGCCGTATGCGACCTACGACGTGGTCGTCTCATTCACCAACGGCGAACGCAACGTCGTCGACACGTGGTCCACACGCGAGGACGTCACGCACGCGTCCGTGATGGCGGACGCGTTCACTGCGGAAGAGCGCAGCGCACCGTCCATGCCGCACGGTTTCAACATCGTCGCACGCCGTAAGATGCAGGTGTCGGCGCCGCGCAGCTTCGACGAGGGCGCAACCGCGACGGTCGGCGTGACGAGTAAGCCCGTGAACCCCGAGCGTACCGGCGATTCGGTCGGACCGGTTGCGTTCGCGGTCGACCAGAATTTCGGGCTCACGCCGCCGCGCTCGTACATCGTCGCGCACGACGCCCGAACGATGGCGGACCGTTCGGAGGACGTTGCGACGATCGGACGCACGGCCGCGGATGTCGGGCGCTACCGCGTTGCCCTGCTCGATCAGGATGGGACGATGGCCCACCTTGGATTGACGCCGCTGCGCGACGCCTACCACAATCGCTTGCGTGAACTCTGGGTCGACAGCAATGCGGGATACGTACGTGAAGCGATCGTCCAAGGCGTCGGCGATCGCGCACCCTTCGACCGCATCCGCTGGCATGTCGATTTCGAGCGCCGGGAGGGCGGCTCGTACGTCACCCAAGAGCGAGCACTCGAGCCGGTCGAAATCAACGGGACGCTCGAAAATCTTCGCATCACGTTTGCAAATCTCGCGCTCTTGCCGTATTCGCCGTTCAAATACACCTTCGGCATCTCGACCCCGGTGCGTACGCTGCGCGATCCGTAGATGATGTACCGTCTCGCGATCCGCCGGATCGTTGCAAGTTTGACCGTTCTCGCGTTCGTCCACCAAGCCAATCCGGCATCGTCGCGGGGCGAAACGTTGTTCGCGCGCGCGATCAAGGTCGCGGAGAGCGACGCGCACGCGCGTTACGCGACGTACAACGTCGTCGTGACGTTCACGAACGGCATCCGGCACGTCGACACCTGGGTGACGACCGAAGACATGACGCACGCGAGCGTGTACGCCGATATCTTCAGTCAACAAGAGCGCGCAAATCCGGCCAATCCGCGCGGAACGAGTATCGGCCTCGGCTTCGGTCTCTCCGATGCAGCCCCGCGTTCCGTGGGAGCGAACAATGGGAAGCCGAGTACCGACACGGCGGTGGCCACGGGCGCGCTGAACTCAACCGATACCGGCGATCCCGTCGGCCCGGTTGCGCTCGCGGTCGATCAGAACCACGGCCTCACGGCACCGCGCCCGTACGTCGTCGTCCATGAGGGCGAGACGTTCTCCTCACGCGCGGACGGCTTCACGACGATCGGCCGCACGGGCCTCGATGCGCAGCGCTATACGGTGACGTTGTCCGAGATCGACGGCAACATCGCGCACCTCAAGCTCGAGCCGCTGCGCGATCCGTACCACAATCGGTTGCGCGAGTTGTGGATGGAGATCGATACCGGTTACATTCGCGAGGCGATCGTACATGGCGTCGGCGATCGCTCTCCCATCGATCGCGCGATGTTCAAGGTGACGTTCACGCGCAAAGAGGGCGGGTCGTACGTTGCGGAAGAGCACGCGATCGAACCGATCAATTTCGGCGACAACAACACCGTGGGCGATCTGAAGTTCAGTTTCGAACACCTGGTACTGACCGCGCAGTCGCCGCGCTACACGTTCGGCATCTCGACGGAAGTCCAAGAGCTTCACGACCCATGACGTACGGGCGAACGCGTCAGGACTAGAGCGCCCAAGATCGCGAGCCCCGGCACGAGGCCGATCAACGCGACGTTGACGTCGACGATGAAACCGCCGAGCGACGGCGCAAGCATCAGCGCGACGTTGTTCATCAGGTCGTTGAAGCCGAGCATCGCGCCGCGGCGGTCGGCGGGAACGGCGGTCGAAAGCAGCGCCGAGATCGTCGGCTCGATGCACGACGCGCCGACGGCCCACAGCGCGAGGACGCCCGCGAACGTCCACGTCGTGTGCGCGAAACCGAGCAGCGCGTAGGCGACCGCGCTGATGAAGAGGCCCGCGCGCGCGACGATCACGTCGCCATACCGCTGCGCGAGCGGGCCGACCCCGACGACGAGCGCGATGCCGCCGACGATGCCCGCACCGGCGATCATGTAGCTCGCCGCCTCCGGGCCGAAATCGAGCGCGCGTTTGAGATAGAGGGCTAAAATCGAGAAGAACGACGTCACCGCAAAGATGAACAAGAAGTGTTGCGCGATCAGACCGCGGATGCGCGTGTCGTCCCATATCTCGCGGGCGGTACGCACGACGTCGATCTTCGTGCGCCGTCCTTTGGTCGACGGCAGAAAGCGCAGCGTGAGCCCGATGTTGACGAGTTCGATCGCCGCCGAGACGACGAAGGGCAACCAGAACCCGACGTGAACGAGCGCGCCGCCGAGCACCGGCCCGAGCACGATTGCGGTGCCGAACACGACGCCGAACGCCGCGTACGCCTTATCGCGCTGCTTCTCGTCCGTGACGTCGGCGATATAGGACTGCGTGACGCCGAGGTTGCCGCCGCCAAAACCCGCGATACCGCGTGCGACGTAGAGCATCGCGAGCGACGGTGCCCACGCGAGCAGCAGATAGCCGGCGAGCGAGATGCACTGCGAGATCAACACGATCGGTTTGCGGCCGGCACGGTCGCTCAGCGCACCCCAAAACGGCGCCGCGATCGCCGATGCGATCGCCATCGTCGCCAGCAGCGCGCCGACCTCGACGCCGTTCGCGCCGAACTTCTCCGCATAGTACGGCAGCAACGGGATCATGATCATGTAGCCGAGTACGTCGATCAGCGTGATGCCGTAAATCGGCAGCAGCGCCACGACCATACTACCGCCAGAGGCGCGCAGTTGCTGCTTTCGCGCCGGCGGAAATCGACTCGAGCTTCGCCCACGCGATCTCCGGATGACCGACTCGCGGCCCGATACCGCAATCGGTTCCGGCGATGACGTTGTCGCGACCGACAAGCTTCGCGTAGCGTTCGAGCCGGTCCGCGACGAGATCCGGATGCTCGATGAAGTTTGTTGCGTGCCCGACGACGCCGGGAATGAGCACCGCACCATCGGGCAGTTTGACGTCTTCGAATACACGCCACTCGTGTTCGTGCACGGGGTTCGACGCCTCGATCGAAAAGCGCCCGGCGTTGACGCTGAAGATCACGTCGATGATGTCGCGCAGCGGGATGTCATTCTGGTGCGGACCGTGGAAGCTCCCCCAGCACACGTGTAACTGCACGTCGTCTTTGGGAATGCCGCGCAAGGCGTGGTTGAGCACTTCGACGCGCAGGCGCGCGTAACTCCGGTACGCCTCGACCGTCATGTCGGGATACATCTGCCAAGCGTCGGGCAAATCCGGATCGTCGATCTGCAAGAGGAAACCCGCATCGTGAATCGCCGTGTATTCCTCACGCATCACCTCGCCGATCGCGTAGAGGAACGCCTCTTCGTCCGTGTAGTGTTCGTTGAAGAGCCAGTGCTCGATCGTCCCGGGCGTGTTGGCATTCATGAAGACGCCGGCGACGTCGACGCTGTGCGCGGCGGCTTTGAGATTGCTGATGTCCTCGCGCAGCGCGTCGTGCCCGATGTAGCGTAACGGCTCGACGCAGAAGGCCTGCATCCGGCTTGAATTACCGATCGTGTCGCCGTGGCCGGAGCGAAAGTACTCGCCGAAGCGAATCTCGTCGCGTGCCGAGATACTGTGCGGCGGCGTGCCTTCACCCGGCGCGAAGGTCCGTGACTCGAAGCCGGCGATCCGTTCGCGGCAGTAGTTGGTGAAGTTCGTCTTGCCGATCTCGCCGTCGTTGACGTAGTCCATCCCCGCCGCGTGCTGTTTGCGCACGACATCCGCGACGCCGGCACGCAACTCCGTCGCGAGTCGCGCCGTGTCGAACGGCTTGCGCGCCGCGCGATCGAAGATCAGCGTGCGCAGCGATTCACTGCGCGGTAAACTGCCCGCATGCGTCGAGAGAATGCGGCCGGTCGTCGATGGCATACGGCGGTGGAACCTCGAGACGGATTACGCGGGAACGGGATCTCCGATCCAGCGGATCGTGCCCTCGACGTCGCGTTCGCGCACGGGCGCGTCTTCCTTCGCGACGGCACCAAGATAGACGATCGCAATGATGCGATCGGCAAGCTCGAGGCTCAAGAAGCGCTTTACCGCATCGCTGTAGACGATCTTGCCGGACTTCCACGCGGCGGCCAGACCCTTCGCGTGTGCGGCCAGGAGCAGATTTTGTACGGCCGCAGCCGTCGCCGTAAGGTCTTCTTCGGCCGTGACCGGGTTGGGATCGGTGCGCACGCTCACGATGATCAACGCCGGCGCGCGCAGCGGCTTCTTGGCTTCGCCCGCGATGAAGGCGTCGCGCTGCTCCGCCGGGACGCTCGCAGCGGCATTCTGCGCCCAGACCTGCCCCAGCGCTTCACGTGCACTCCCGGTGACGACGCTGAAACGCCACGGCTGCGTCAGCTTGTGGTTGGGCGCCCAGGTCGCGGCTTCGATCAGCTCGACGATTGTCTCACGCGGGACGTCGCCCTCGCTTTTGCCGATGGTCCGGCGCGTTTTGATCGCCTCGATAATGTCCATTGCCCGGGAATTCGTCAACGAACGGCGCGTTCCGGCGGTCTATGGAGCGATGCAGAATACGCTTGCGATGGCGCTGGGCGCCGCCTTCATGGCGATCGGGACGGGCGCGATTATCGCGCCGCGTCCCTCCGCCGCGCAGTACGGGTTACCGTCGAACGACCCGACCGCGCTCGCGCTGGTGCGAGCGCTCGGCGCACGCGACATCGCGATCGGCGGCGCACTCATTTCGAATCGCGACGACCGGCCGGCGCTCGCGCGCATCTGCTTCTGGTCGACGATCGTCGCACTCGCCGACGCGGCCGCCGTTGCATCGCTGCATGGTCTGCGACCGCAGCACGCCGCGCACATCGGCGGCGCCCTGGCGCTCGCACTTGCCGGCAACGCGTTTCGCGAGACACCGCCTCCTAGCTGAGTTTTCTGGGCAAACCCCTCTCGTGATAGAAGAGAGACGGGAGAACGCGCGCCTCGTTCGTGCGATTTTGCTTGTCGGGCTCGCGCTCGGCATCGGCGGACTTTTGTGGATGCTGACCAGCGTCTTCGATCGCGTCCACAACACGCTCGTCGTGATCATCTTCGCGATTCTGTTCGCGTACCTCGTCTATCCGCCGGTGGCCTGGCTCGAGAAGCGGCGCGTCCCCGTGACGGTCGCTGCGATCATCGTGTACGTTGCGGTCGGCGTGATCGTCGCCGGAGCGCTTGCATGGCTCGCGCCGGCGCTCGCGACGCAAGCGACCGAACTGGTGAAAGACTTCCCGCACATCGTCGCGAGCGCGCAACGCGAGATCGCCGATCCCGCGCATTCGCCGCTGCTCGCGCGCCTGCCGATGGGCGTGCGCGAGACGATCGCGCAGAACGCCGGCAAGGTCGGCGCAATCGTCGGGGGGCTCGCCGCCGGATTCGGCACGCACGCGTTGGCGATCGTCAGCGGTACGACCTCGATCGTGATCGACGTCTTCCTCGTTCTCGGATTGACGCTACTCGTGCTCGGCGATCTGACGATTCTCCGCGCGTTCGGGTTGCGCATCGTGCCCGCACGACACCGGCTTGCGACGCTCGATTTCATGCGCGACGTCGACGGCGTGATCGGCGGCTTCGTGCGCGGACAGGTACTGTTGGCGGTCGCTGTCGGTGTCGCCGGAACGATCGTGTTGCTCGCGGTCGGCGTGCCGTATGCGATTTTGCTCGGCTCGCTTGCGGGGGTCGTGAGTATCGTGCCGCTGATCGGCCCGATCATCGCGGCCGTGCCGGTGCTCGTGATCGCGTTCTTCACCGTCGGCCTCGTGAAGTTGATCGTCGTCGCCGTGCTTTACAGCGTCATCCTCGCGGTGCAGCAAAACGTGCTGACGCCGCTGGTCGTCTCGAAAGCGGTCGGCGTGACGCCGCTCGTCGTGTTCGTCGCGCTGTTGCTCGGCAGCGAAGCGTTCGGCATTCTCGGCGCGCTGCTCGCGATTCCGATCGCGGGAATCGTCCGCGTCGCGGCGGAGCGCATCTTCCCCGACGACGCCGTCCGAGCGCCGTCGCCCTAGGAAAGCTCGGGCAGTTCGCGCGGCGTGCCGATGCAGAGTTCGGCTTCGTTCCGGCCGACGATCATGAAGTCGGAAAACATGCAGCCGACATCGAGTTTCCAATGGGGATCGTGGAGGTCGATGTTGTTACCGAACGCCATGCCCTCTTCGAAGACGAGATCGCCGATGTGATGACCGTTGAGCGCGTTGCCGCCGTAGCGTTCGGGATAGATCACGGTCGGAAACTCCGGCGATGCGACGCCCATCGCGTGCCAGCCGAGTTCGACGAAGTCGAGGCCGGCGCGTTCGGCCGGTTTCCGAATCGCCGTCCACGCATCGCGCAGCCGGTTCCCCGCGCGCAATTCCCCTTTGCTCACATCGAGGCACTCGACGCAGACCTTGAAGATGTCTTTCAAACGTTGCGGAGCGGTTTTTCCGATGTAGGCGGTAAATTCGGTGTGGCACAGATAGCCGCCGTACTTCGTGTGATATTCGGAGACGATGATGTCGCCGTCGTCGAGCGGCCGCGTCGTCGGCACGAGCGGCTGTTCGGCACCGTGTAAGAGATGCCAAAGCTCGTCCGGCGGATGTTCGACCGGCCCGCTCGCGAAAAGATTGAAGATGTTCGGCTCGCCGCCGTTCGCGATTTGCGTCTTGATCATCTCGGCGTACACTTCGGCTTCGGTCACCCCCGGCCGCGCGAACTCCAACACGCGGTCGATGACCTTCTTCGAGATTTTGCCGGCCTGGCGCAGCATGTTCTGTTCCTCGGCGCTCTTGACGAGCCGCATCTCTTCGAACATGTCGCCCACGTCCACGAACTCCGCGTTCGGCACATCTTTTTCGAGCGCGATAACGTCGCCGTACAGCAGCGTCGGCGTCGTCTGGATCGTCGAGCTGAAACCGACCAGTCCGATCCGGCCGCCGGCGAAACCCCGTTCGCGCAGTTCGGCGGTCACCGATGCGAGGCCGGTCATCGGACGCAGATCGGTGGTCCATTCTTGCGTGGAGAGATGCAAGTTGGTCGGCCGGTTCATGTGCGCGACGGCGTTCCACACGATCGGATCGCGGTCGTGAAAGAACAGCGCATACGAGCCGATCTTCGAACCGCACTGCGTGAGGTAGCGCAGGTTCGCATAGCCCATGTCCCAGTAGATGTCGTTGGCCAAGAACAGCAACGCATCGAGACCTTTGAGCACCATGCGCTTACGCGTCTGTGCCCAGCGGCGGTTGCGTTCGTCGAGCGAGAGTTGCGGCAGATACGGCAGGAGGCGCTTCGTCGCACGTGCGTCGGGCGGAAGCGGAACGACCACACGCCAGGGCTGGTTCGCGCTACGCAAATTGGGCGGTATGTCGGCGAGCATACGGTGATCTCCGGACGCGTGAATGCACGAGTGTGGTAGCACGAAACAATTGAGAATTCAAGTGTTTTGCCGCCGGACGGCGAAGATCGGTCGTATGGCCGGCAGCGCTCGCAACACCCTCTTCCGCCACACCGTCCCGTTCACGATGCACCGCGTGACGGCGCTCAGCGTCGCCAACGCAACGCGCGAGTTCGCGCATTACGGCGTCAACGTGCCGGGCGCCCGCGTGATGGTCGTCGTCCTGCAAAATCCAAACATTCGCATCGGTGAGATCGCGGAGATAACGTGCATCGAGCTCTCGACGCTCTCGCATATGCTGCGCCGGTTCGAACGCGACGGGCTGATCCGACGGACGCGTCCTCCCGACGACAATCGTTCGGTGATGGTCACCTTGACCGTGCGCGGCCGGCGGATCGCGGCGGAAATCCACGCGATCGCGAAGAGCCATCAAACGACGATGCTTGCCGGGATATCGGCCCGCGATATCGCCGTCTTCCAGCGCGTCCTGGGCCGTATGGCAACCAACGTCGAGGCCGCCGCCGAACGGAGCTCGGAAGCGGAGAAGGCGCTGCCCGCAAACCGGCGCAGCGCGTGAAACTTATTTGACAATAGTTTGAGATTCAACTAATATTCGCGCCATCGGGATTATCTTTCGACGGAGTCCGCATGTATCGACGCTTCCTCATGCTCGGATTGGCGGTTACGCTGGGTGCGACGGCCGCTGCGGGCGCTGCCGCAAGCTCGGCGCCCTACGCGATCCCGGTCGTGCTGCCGTTGAGCGGTCCCGCCGCATTTCTCGGCAAGGAAGAAGCGCAATCGCTCGAGGCGCTCGAGAAAGACGTCAATGCGCACGGCGGCATCCACGGCACGCCGATTCACTTCGATGTTGTCGACGACCAGACGAGTCCCCAAGTCGCCGTCCAGCTGACGAACGGAATTCTTGCAAAGCGGCCGCCGGTGATTCTCGGTTCGTCAGTCGTCGCCACCTGTGCGGCGATTGCCGCGCTGACCAAGACCGGTACGGTCGAATACTGCTTCTCGCCGGGCGTGCATCCCGAAGCGGGAAGCTATCAATTCTCGGCGGGCGTCTCCACCAATGACATCCTCGCTGTGGCACTGCGCTACTTCCGGCTTTCCGGTTACAAGCGGCTCGGCGTTTTGATGTCGACCGACGCCACCGGACAAGACGCCGAGCGCGCGCTCGATGCGGCCGCGGCGCGACCGGAGAATCATGACGTCGCGATCGTTTCGCGGGAACACTTCGCTCCTTCCGACGTCAGCGTTTCGGCCCAACTCGCGCGCATCAAACAGAGCAACCCCGACGCGCTCGTCCTGTTCACGACCGGCACGCCGTTCGGCACCATGCTGCGCGCGGTCGCCGACTCCGGCCTCAACCTTCCGATCGTCACATCGACCGGGAACATGACGTACGCGCAGATGGCGCAGTACGCGCAATTCGACTTGCACAACGTGCACTTCGTCGGCCTGCGCTTCTTCGATGCGGCGAATATCCGGCGCGGGCCCCTGCGCGATGCGGTAACGACCTTTTACGACGCGTTCAAGCCGCTGGGCATACGGCCGGATGTCGGCCAAGGCTACGCTTGGGATCCTGGATTATTGGTGATCGCGGCGCTTCAAAAACACGGCACCGGCTTGACGGCCGACCAACTTCGCGCGTTCATCGCCGAACAGCGCTCGTTCATCGGCATCAACGGACTGTATAACTTTCCGGGCGTGCCGCAACGCGGGATCAACGACCTCGCGGCGGTGATGACGCATTGGGATCCGGCGAAGAAAACGTTCGTCGTCGTGAGCAACCCGGGCGGCGTTCCGCGATGAGCCGGATACCCGAGCTGGCCGAGAACGAGATGAGCCCGCGGCAAGCCGAGATCGCCGGCGCGATCAAAGGCACCCGCGGCATCCTCGGCGGTCCGTTCGCCTATTGGATTCGGCTCCCCGACGTCGCCGACGCGTCGAACCAGCTCGGCAATGCGCTGCGCCTGCACGGAAAACTCGACCGCCGCTTGTTCGAGTTGATGATCCTGGTGATCGCGCGGCATTGGACGGCGCAATACGAGTGGTACCAGCACGAAGGCGCGGCCCGCAAAGCGGGGCTCGCAGCGCCGATCGTCGAGGCGATTCGTTCCGGTCAACCGCCGCCGTTCGAGCGCGACGACGAGCGGGTCGCCTACGATGTTGTCGTCGAGCTCCAAACCGCGAAACGTCTCTCCGACGCGACCTTCGCACGTGCGCTTGATGCATTCGGGACCGACGTGCTGATCGAAGCGATCAGCGCTGTCGGTTTCTACACGACGGCCGCGATGATGATCAATTCGTTCGATGCGACCGTTCCGGGCGGCGAACGTCCGTTGCCCGAGCTCAACCTGAAAGGCGCGCTCTAACATGTCCGATCGTCCAGCCTACCCGCTCATCCGGCGCATCGTGACGGGTCACGATGGCGGCGATGTTTCGAAAATCGTCATCGATGCGCCGGCGAGCAACGAGAAATATCCCGACCCGGGCATCGTCTCAACGCTGATGTGGTCGACGGATCAAATGCCGGCCGACATCGAGCGCGGCGAGTCGATCGTCGATGAGGGCGAACGTAAACTCGGCGCCGCCCCGCCGCCCAACGGTACGCGCTTTTGCATCATCGACTTCCCGCCCGGCAATCCGGTCGCGCACCATCGCACCGAGACGCTCGATTACGTCATCGTGCTCGAGGGCGAGATCGATATGGATCTCGACGATTCGACCGTCCACATGAAAGCCGGGGACGTCATGATACAACGCGGCACCGCGCACGCGTGGGTGAATCGCGGTACGGCACGCGCGCGGATCGCCGCCGTGTTGGTCGACGCGCTACCGCTCGGAATCGGCCATGCCGTCGCGGCTGGGGCCACGCCGTCGGCCACGAGCTCGTCATGACGCATCTCGCCCGCATCATCGTCGGCGCGATCATCGCCGGCGCAATGACCACCGCCGCACCTGCCGCATCGAACGACCCGGTAAAAATCGACACGATCCTCTCGCTCACCGGCACGGCCGCGTTCCTCGGGACGGGCGAAGCCGCGACGCTGAAGATTCTCGAAGGCGTCGTGAACAAGCGCGGCGGCATCAACGGACATCCGGTCGAGTTCGTGGTGGTCGATGACGCATCGGTACCCGCGACGGCCGTGCAAGCGATGAATCAAATCATGAGCCGCAAACCGGCCGCCGTCCTCGGGACCGGCTTTACCGCCACGTGCAGCGCGGTCATTCCGGTAACGCGCGCGAACGGACCGGTGACGTACTGTCTGACGCCGGGCATTCACCCGCCGGCGCACGCATATGCGTTCTCCGCCAACGTCGGCACCGAGAGCATGGCGCCGTCGATGCTGCGTTTCTTCAAAGAAAAGGGCTGGACGAAATTCGCGTTCATGAGTTCGACCGACGCGAGCGGTCAGGACGTCGAGAACGCGGTCGCGACGGCGATGCAGCGGCCCGAATTCAAATCGATGACGCTGGTCGACAAAGAGCACTTCAACGTCACCGACATCAGCGTCGCGGCGCAGATCGAGCGGATGAAGAGCGCGCAGCCGCAAGCCGTCATTTTCTGGACCGCGGGCACGGGCTTCGGGACGCTGCTGCGCAACGCGCACGACGCCGGTCTCGACCTGCCGATCATGGGCGGCAATGCGAACGAAGTCTACGCGCAGCTCGCGCAATACAAAGCGTTCCTGCCGAAGGAGCTCTACTTTCCCTCGCCGCGTTCGATCGCCGAAGGCGGTGCGTTGCCCGGACCGATTCACGACGCGCAAGCGACCTACTTCGCCGCGTTCCGCGCAGCGAACACGCGGCCGGACCTCACCGCGACGATGGCCTGGGATCCCGCGCTGATCATCATCGATGCGTACAAGAAGCTCGGCCCGGATACAACGCCCGAAGCGGTGCGCGATTACATCGAACATCTGCACGGCTGGGTCGGCATCAACGGCGTCTACGATTTCTCGGACGGTTCGCAACGCGGCATCGGCGAGAACGCCTGCGTGATTTTGCGCTACGACGGCACGACGTTCGTCAACGCGAGCCGTCCCGGCGGCCGTTTGAAGTAATACCGTCATGCGCCGGATTCCCGTACTCATCGCCGGCGGTGGTCCGATCGGCTTGGCGACGGCTGCGGACCTCGGCCGGCGCGGCATCGAAACGCTGCTGGTCGAAAAGCGTCCCGACCGGCTCGATTCCGCGAAGATGATTCAGGTTAGTGTGCGGACGATGGAGTTCTGCCGCCAGCTCGGCATCTCCGATGAGATTTGGAACTGGGGCTTCCCGCACGACCACGACATGGACAGCGCGTTCGTCACGACGTTGCGCGGCTACGCGCTCGGGCGCGTGCCGCTGCCGACGCTCGCCGAAGCGCGCCACGAACCGGAGAGTCCGGAGCGCGACATCCACTGTCCGCAAACGTGGTTCGATCCGATATTGCAGCGCTACGTGCGCCGCTTCGAGCACGTGGAATTGCGCTACGAGAGCGAACTCGTGTCGTTCGAGCAAGATGACGACGGCATCACGGCGATCCTGCTCGATCGCGCGACGGGAGTGCACGAGACGGTGCGCGCCGACTATCTCGTCGCCGCCGACGGGTATGCCAGCAAGGTGCGCGCGGCGCTCGGCATCGGCATGCGCGGCCGGCCGTTTCTCGATCTGGCGATGAGCGTCTACGTGCGCCTTCCGCACTTGCTCGCGACGCACGACAAGGGCGACGCGTATCGCTACGTCTTCATCGGCCCGGACGGCACGTGGGGCGTGCTCACGACGATCGACGGCTACGATCTGTACCGCTTGCAACTGATCGGGTCGAGCGAGACTGACGTGCGCGCGATCGATGTCGAGGCGGCACTGCGGCGCGGGATCGGTGACGACGTGCCGTTCACGATCGAAGACATCAGCTACTGGGAACGCAAGATGATGGTCGCGGATCGCTTCTCCGACGGCCGCGTGTTTCTCGCCGGCGATGCGTCGCACGCGCATCCGCCCAACGGCGGGCTCGGGATGAATACCGGCATCGGCGACGCGTTCGATCTCGGCTGGAAACTGACCGCGCTCGTGCAGGGCTGGGGCGGCGCGGCACTGGTCGATTCGTACGACATCGAACGGCGCCCGGCGTGCGCGCGCGCAGCGGAAGAGTCGCTGCGCAACTACTATCGCTTGACCGGCGGCACGCGCTTCCGGGAGATCGAAGAACCGACCGCGGCCGGAGCGCGCGTGCGCGCCGAACTCGGCGCGCGGCTCGTCGCGGAAAACGAGAAGGCGTGGCATCCGCTGGGCGTGCACCTCGGCTACGTTTACGATCCCTCACCGATCGTCGTGCCGGACGGCAGTCCGCGCCCCGAAGACGATCCGATCGCGTACGATCAAACGGCGCATCCTGGAGCGCGCGCGCCGCACGTGTGGCTCGCGCCGGGCCGTTCGACCCTCGATCTCTTCGGAGCGCGCTTCACGCTGCTCGCATTCGGCGATGCGGAGGCCGCGGCCGTCCAAAATGAAGCGGCCCAACAGGGCCTGCCGCTGGACGTTCACCGCATCGCGAACGATGCAGCCGCCGCGCTCTACGGCGCACCGCTCGCGCTCGTACGTCCGGACGGACACGTCGCGTGGCGCGGTGACGCGCACGGCGACGACATCGCAAGCGTGATCGCGACGGTCCGCGGAGCCGGCCCGCGCATCTCCGCACGCCGCGCTCCGCGACGCACGGTCGACGCCTGAAATCAAATCCGAACTACGTCTGGGGCGTCGAAGGGACCGAGCAGCCGAAACGCTATTGGGGTGAGGTCATGAAAATCGCCGTACCGCACGAGCGGGCGCCCGGGGAACGGCGCGTCGCGCTGACCCCGGATATCGTCGGAAAACTGATCAAGAGCGGCAGCACCGTCGCGGTCGAGCACGACGCCGGCGCGAGCGCCGGATACACGGATGAAGCCTACACGGGCGCCGACGCCGCGGTTGCGGCGTCGTACGACGAACTCGTGCGCGACGCCGACATCGTCGTGCGCGTGGCGGCACCGGATGACGCCGAACTCGACGCTATGCGCAAAGGCGCGATGGTGATCGGCTTTCTCGCACCGCTCGGCGATCCGCGCTCGGTCGAACGTTACGCGCAGCGCGGACTCACCGCGCTCTCGATGGACGCGATCCCGCGCACGACGAAAGCGCAAGCGATGGACGCACTCTCATCGCAAGCGAACATCGGCGGCTACAAAGCCGCGCTGCTCGCCGCGGTCGCGCTGCCGAAATTCTTTCCGATGCTCACGACGGCCGCGGGCACGATCAAACCGGCGAAGGCGCTCGTGATCGGCGCGGGCGTCGCGGGACTGCAAGCGATCGCGACGTGCAAACGCCTCGGCGCGATCGTGACCGCGTATGACACGCGCGCGGCGGTGAAAGAACAAGTGCAGTCGCTCGGCGCAAAGTTCTTGGAGATCGACGTCGGCGAGAGCGGCGAGGGTCAGGGCGGCTACGCGAAAGAGCTCTCACCCGAGGCGCTCGAAAAACAGCGGCTCGGCATGATCAAAGCGATCGGTGGGAGCGACGTCGTGATCACGACGGCCGCCGTGCCCGGCCGCAAAGCGCCCGTACTGATTTCAGCGGAAGCGGTCGCGGCGATGGCGCCGGGTAGCGTGATCGTCGACCTGGCGGCGGAGACCGGCGGCAACTGCGAGTTGACGAAGGCCGGCGAGACGGTGACGAGCCCGAACGGCGTCGCGATCATCGGTGCTGTCAACTTGCCCTCGACGGTGCCGGCCGACGCGAGTCAACTCTACGCGAAGAACGTGCAGACGCTGCTGGACTACATCATCAAAGACAACGCGCTCGCGCTCGACATGAGCGACGAAATCATCGCCGGCACAACGATCGTGCGCGACGGCGCGATCGTCCACAAACCCACGCTCGACGCCCTCGCCAAACCAGCATAACGCGCACCGCAATTGCTAAGGCATGCGACGTCATCCCGAGCGGTTTCAAAAACTCTTCCAACAGCAACTCCCCTGGGTGCGAGCTTGTTGAGCGCGGCCTTGGCATACGGGGCGAGCCGCTTGGAGGCGCGACGTCGCACAAAGAGCACGATATGATATCACGCCTAGCGTTAACCGCAAGGCGGTAACCGGGTTCCTTTTCTACAATATGCCGCAACAGCATCGAGCCGGAGACCATAATCGTGAAAACGGGCGGTGAGGTCGTAACGATCACCAAGCACGGGATGCCCGTCGCGAGACCGCAACCGATCCGGCGTAGCCCTGGCGATGCGGTCGCGCGCATGATCCGAGAGGGGCGACGTTCCTGCCGACCGTGATCGACGAGCTCAAACGTTTTTCGCGCAGAAGGCGGGGCTGAGCCCGTCAACTTGATTCTGCTACACGCCGGATTCTACGGTGGCGAACTGCTCCTTTGGGGCGAGTCGCTGCCGGCGACACAACGGCCGTCCGGCTTTGTTTCGCACAGCGTTCTCGCAACGGAACTCGCGCGCATCAACATGTTCACGCCGGGCACGCGGATCGCCCCGCGCACCGACAACGAATTCGTTCTGTGGCTGCCGTCGACTGACGGTCGGGCGATTCCGTCATCAACGTTGGTCGGCGGCTCCGCCGACGCTCCGAACGTTGGAAACGTCGTCGTCGCGCCGCATGCCGTCGACGTTTTGCCGCTTTCTCCTGAAGCGGCGATCGCGTTGCTCCGCGGCTGCGGTGGGCGATCGTTGCTCGCGCCGGGTCTGGCAATCGGCGACGATCTGCAGTACTGGGTTCGGCTCGCACGATTCGCCGCGCAACTCGTCGCCGAGCATGCGTATCTGCCGACGTTACGAGCAGAACGAAACGGAAACCGCGAGCGGCTCCTCGCGCGCTGGACGCCGCGCCTCGACGCCGTGCGTCGGAAGCGTCTCACCACCATCGCGGAACCGATGCCTGCCGCGTGTCGCGCGCTCGGTCCCGCACAAGCTCCGGAGCCGAAGATCCCGCCCATCGAGATCGCACGCCCGGTCGTCGACCTCGTCGTCGATGCGCTCGTTCGCAAGGCCGCCGCCGACGGCGCGCGGACGCCGGCCGATACGCCCCACGATCGTTGGCTGCAGTCGCTGCGGCACGACGACGCGGCGGTGGCGTTCGCGCCCGCTGACGCCACGTTCCGCAAGCACCTCGATGCGTGGGTCAGCGAATCAACCGCCGGCGATGACGGCGAGTATCGCCTCTGTTTTCGTCTCGAAGAACCGACGGGCGAGCAGCCGCGGTGGTTCGTGCGCTTTCTCTTGCAGGCACACGCTGACCCGAGCCTCCTCGTCGATGTCGAGACCGCCTGGAAGAACGTCGCCTTACGCGCCACATTCTTGTCGGCGATCGGCAGAGCCGCACGCATCGTGCCCGCGATCGAAAGCGCGTTGCGCCACAAAAAGCCGCTCGGGTACGAACTCGACGACGCGGATGCGCATCGCTTTCTCGCTGAGGAATACGCCCGTCTCGACGGTGTCGGCTGCGGCGTTCTCGTTCCGACTTGGTGGACGGCGAACGGCGCGCGCACGAAGCTGACGGTTCGCGCCAAGGTCGCATCGACGAAGACTGCTTCGAGTGGTGCGCGCCTGGGTCTCGACGAGATCGTCTCCATCGATTGGTCGGCGGCGCTCGGCGGCCGTGCGCTCTCGATGCGCGAACTGAACGAACTCGCGCGCCTCAAAACACCGCTGGTGAAGATCCGCGGGCAGTGGGTGGTGATCGAAGCGCAACAGATCGCATCGGCGCTCGAACTCGTCGCGAAGCGCGAGCAACGTGCGCGGCTCGGCGACGTTGCGAGGATGGCTTGGACGGGTCGTGGGCCGGCGGCCGAGTTGACGGTCGACGAGGTGACAGGCACGGGCAGAGCCGGATCTGTGATCGACCGGCTCACCGGGCGCAGCACGTTCGCGCAAGAACCGGTTCCGTCGCTGCTCACGGGCGAACTACGCCACTACCAAGTTCGCGGCTACAGTTGGCTCTCGTTTCTTTCGCGACTGGGACTCGGCGCGTGCTTGGCCGACGACATGGGTCTGGGCAAGAGCATCACGACGCTCGCCCTGATCGCGCGCGATTGGGAAGACGATCCGTCGACCCCGGTGCTGCTCGTGTGCCCGACGTCGGTGATCGGCAACTGGGAACGTGAGGCTGCGCGCTTCACACCCGATCTGCCGTTGATCGTCCATCACGGCGCGGAACGTTCGCGCAGCGGGCGTATCGTACCAAAGCGCGGCGGCGTGGCGGTCGTTATGACCAGCTACAATGTCGCAACACGCGATGCGGCGCTGCTGGCAAAGCAGCCGTGGCGCGGCATCGTGCTCGATGAGGCGCAAAACGTGAAGAACCCGCACACGAAACAGTCGGTCGCGCTGCGCGGATTGTGCGCCGGCTTTCGCATTGCGCTCACCGGTACGCCGGTGGAGAATCACGTCGGCGATTTGTGGGCCTTGATGGAATTCCTCAATCCCGGTCTGCTCGGCGACGCAGCGTCGTTCCGCAAAAACTTTCACATTCCGATCACGACGTATAACGACGCGGCGGCAGAAGCGCAGCTCAAGCGCATGACCGCGCCATTCGTGCTGCGCCGGCTCAAGAGCGATCCCGCGATCGCACCCGACTTACCGAAGAAGCGCGACTTGAAAGTGTATTGCCAGTTGACGAAGGAGCAGGCCACGCTCTACGCGGCCGTCCTACGCGACGTCGATCGGCAGCTCGATGAACTCGACGGCATTGAACGCCGTGGGCTCATCTTCGCGACGATCATGAAACTCAAGCAGATCGCGAACCATCCGGCGAATTTTTTGCATGATGGCTCGACATTGGAGAACCGGTCCGGTAAGCTTGCACGACTCACCGAGATGCTCGATGAAGTGGTCGAATCCAGCGAACGCGCGTTGGTCTTCACGCAGTTTACCGAGATGGCCGAATTGCTGCAGCGCCATTTGCAAGAGACGACCGGGAAAGAAGTGTTCTATTTGCACGGCGGCACCGCGAGGAAAGCTCGTGATGAAATGGTCGAGCGATTCCAACATGAGGCAGGCGCACCGCACGCCTTCATCCTCTCCTTACGTGCCGGCGGAACGGGTCTGACATTGACGCGTGCGAATCACGTGTTCCATTTCGATCGCTGGTGGAATCCGGCAGTAGAAAATCAGGCGTCGGACCGGGCATATAGGATCGGACAGATGAAGGATGTGTACGTTCATCGCTTGATCTGCGCCGGAACGGTCGAGGAGAAATTCGACGCGATGCTCGAGCGCAAAGGTGCGCTGGCGGAACGGCTCGTGAGCGCGGGCGAGGCAGGCCTCACCGAACTTTCGAGCGCGCAACTCCGCGATTTGTTCGCACTCGGTGCCGATGCGGTGCTCTCGACTTGAACTTTCGTACTCGCTTTCCGCCGCCGAGCAAACCGCGGAAGGCGGTGGGCGGAATTCGCGCGCGCTCCAAGCGCGGCGATTTCGGCACGCAGTGGTGGGCAAAGCGATGGATCGAAGTGCTGGAAGCCTTCGACTTGGGATCGCGGCTCGAGCGCGGGCGCAGGTATGCACGTGCGGGACAAGTCCTCAACGTGACGGTCGAGGCGGGTCTGGTCACGGCCAGCGTTCAGGGCTCGCGCGTCAAGCCATACCGGGTCGCAATACGCGTGGCAACGCTCGGGGAGCCCATGTGGAAGCGGATCGGGGAAGCGATCGTGAGCGAGGCGCGCTTTGCCGCTGCGCTCTTGGCGAACGAGATGCCGCACGACATCGAAGCGGCGTTCGGAACGGCCGGCGCGTCGCTGTTTCCGACGACCTTGCGCGAGATTCACACGGAATGCTCGTGCCCGGATTGGTCCAACCCGTGCAAACACGTCGCCGCGACCTACTATCTGCTGGGCGAGGAATTTGATCGCGATCCGTTTCTGCTCTTCGCGCTGCGCGGGATGCCGAAAGCGCCGCTGCTCGATCTCGTCCGCGGCCGCGTGGCCACGCCGCAGCGGGCGGCCAAGAAATCCGGCGCACCGCTGTCAGCGGCGGCGGAACCACTCCCGAGCGATCCGACCGTGTTCTGGCACGGCAAATGCGCCGCCGCACCGTTGTCCGGCGAGATGCGCTCGTCATCGGCACCGCAACTCCCGGCATTCCCGTTCTGGCGCGGCAGCGAACGCCTCGAGGATGTCCTCTCGCAGGTCGAAAAACGCGCGTCAGCCGCCGCACTCGACTTCCTCGTCGACACGGAGGAGAACCCAAATTGACCGCCTGTTCCGGACACGATAGTATGTAGTCATGAGAACTACACGGGTGCGCTCGGCGGGCGTTCGCGATGCAAAGGCGCGGCTGAGCGAACTCTTACGCGACGTCCAGCGCGGAGGCGAATGGCTGATCACGGAACGCGGAAAGCCGATTGCCCGGCTCGTTCCCTTCGTCGAACCGGCGTCGCTCGAGGGTCGCCTGCAGCGACTCGTCGATGCGGGCGTCCTGGAGCCGCCTGCAACGGAGCATTGGCGCGTTCCGAAGCCGATCAGGCTGAAGCCGGGCGTCGAGCGCGATATCGCCCAGCGCTTCTTGCAAGAAGGTCGAGGCGAATGACGATTGGCCGGCAACGCCGTTTACTGGGATGCATCAGCAGTGATCTCCGTGCTGGTTGAAGATACGCACAGCCGGGAAGCCGCGAAGCACCTCGATGCATCGCGCGCTCATCTCCTCTCGACCCTCGCCTACGCCGAGGTGTTGGCCGTTCTCGGGCGGCTACGACGCGGGCGCACCGTCGCGGCCGGTCCGCTCGACGCAAGCCTCGCGGCATTGCAAAATGGACCATGGCATCGCATCACCGTTGTACCGACCTGGGACAGCACGTACCGGCTGGCCCAGAAGTGGCCGCTGCGCGGCGCCGATCTTTGGCATTTGGCAACCGCCGACAGTTTGCGCCGTGATTTTTCGAGAGTACGACTGATTACATTCGATCAGAACCTTCGCGAAGCAGCCATCGGCGAAGGCCTTCTGTAATTCGCTCAAACGACCGGGCTGAATCGGCGTAGCCGTCACCAAGCGACGCGAATTGGATAACGCGCAATCGTCGCATCGGGCGTAAGTAGCGTCATCTCGTTGACGATGCTCTGCGCGATGAGCAGCCGATCGAACGGGTCGCGGTGAATCGCCGGAAGCCGGTCCACGGCAAACGCAGCTTCGTCGTCGAGCGGAAGCGGAGCGATGTCATGCGATTCGCGAGCGGAACGCACGAACACACTTGGCGCCATCCCCAGATCGAGACGGCCGAGCATGGCTTTCACCACAATCTCGTACGACGAGATGGCGCTGAGAAAGATATCATTCTCCGGATGCTCGAAGAGCATCCGGGCCCGCTGACTGAGCTTAGACGGCGTTCTCGCGACCCACAAAAACGTCGCCGTATCGAGCAATATTTTCACGCATCGTATCCCTCGAACGCGCGCTGAATGTCGCCGGGAAGCGGTTCAAAAAACGACGCCGGGATCTCGAAGCCGGGCGTGTCGACCCCAAGGGTGCGCCCGACATGACGCACCGGAGAAACGGGGCGAAGCTCAGCGATCGGGACGTTGCGCTCACAGATCAACACGTGTTCGCCGTTACGTGCCGCACGGAGAAGACGGGAAAGAGTGGCTTTTGCCTCCGCAATGTTCACTCGAATCATGACCATATACTAGCACACAAACATGACCAACTGCAATAATGCCGCACAATGCGGGCGCGAGACCTTGTTGGTGCCTTGGTATATTTTCGTGCTACCATATCTACCATGACCATGAATATCAAGAATCCGGAGGCGCACCGGCTCGCAGCCGAATTGGCTGCGGCGACCGGGGAAAGCCTGAGCACGGCGGTTACGATAGCGGTTCGGGAGCGTTTGGAGCGGGTGCGCCGGGCGCCTGATGACGATCTCGCCGGGAAACTGCTCGCGATCGGCCGTGACTGCGCGAAGCATCTTCCGGCAGCTTTCCGCGCGGCGGATCACGATGCGTGGTTGTATGACGAGCACGGGCTGCCACGATGATCGTCGATACCTCTGCGATCATCGCGATTTTGGAGAACGCGCCCGATGCGGCCGACTGCGCCAGGGTGATCGCCGCCTCGCCCTCCCGGAGCATCTCGGCCGCTTCGTTCCTGGAGGCCGCGGCCGTGATCGATAGCGCGCGGAACCCGATTGCGAGCCGGCGTTTCGACGACTTTCTGCGGGCGGCATCGATCGTCGTCGAGCCCATCACGGAAGCGCACGCGAGGATCGCACGCGAGGCGTATCGCGATTTCGGCAGGGGTAGCGGCCATCCGGCTAAACTCAATTTCGGCGACTGCTTCGCCTACGCGCTCGCAAAATCGTCAAATCAGCCGTTGCTCTTCAAGGGTGACGCCTTTGTCCACACCGACGTCGCGAACGCGCGCACCTGAACGGAGTTCCTATCCTATGAGTGAGCATCTGCTGGCGGAACTCACCGTCTTTATTCTTGCGGTCTTCGTCGGCATCGAAGTGATCGGCAAGGTGCCCTCGACGCTGCACACGCCGCTGATGTCGGCGACGAACGCGATTCACGGGATCGTGCTCGTCGGCGCGATTCTCGTCGCGGGCGCGACGTTCGCGCCGCTCGGCCCGCTGGTCGGCTTCATCTTGATCGTGCTCGCGTCGCTCAACGTCTTCGGCGGCTATACGGTGACGGAGCGGATGCTCTCGATGTTCCGCCCGCGCGCCGCCGTGCAAGCGCCCGAAGACAAAGCCGCCTGATCGTGGACGCTGCCACGGAGACACTCGCGAATCCGGTCGAATACGCCTATCTGCTGACCGGCGTGCTCTTCATCATCGGCCTGAAATATTTGAGCTCGCCGAAAACGGCGCGGCTTGGGAACCGCATCAGCGCGGTCGGCATGCTGATCGCCGTCGTTGCGACGTTCTCGCAAAGCATCGTGCAGTGGCCGGTGATTCTCGGCGGCCTCGTCGTCGGTGCAGGCATCGGCGTGTACTTCGCGCGTGCCGTAAAGATGACCGCGATGCCGCAGATGGTCGCGATCTTCAACGGCTGCGGCGGCGGTGCGGCGGCGCTCGTTGCGGCCGGCGAACTAATGAAGCTGCTCAACGCCAGCAACGGCGATCCGCTGCCCTACGACCAGTCCGTCACCGCAATGCTCTCGACAATCATCGGCGCGCTGAGCTTCTCGGGAAGCATCATCGCGTTTTTGAAGCTGCAAGAACTGATGACGGGACGCCCGATCACCTATCCGGGCCAGCAAATCGTCAACGCGCTTGTCGCGCTCTCGATCATCGCGTGTGCAGTGCTCGTCGTATCGAACGCGCAGCCGATCTTGCAGTGGTTTTGGATCGCGACGGCGCTGACGTTCGTCCTCGGAATTCTGTTCGTGCTGCCGATCGGCGGCGCCGACATGCCGGTCGTGATCTCGCTGCTCAACTCGTTCACCGGCGTCGCCGCCGCGACCACGGGCTTCGTACTCGGCAACAACGTGCTGATCATCTCCGGCGCGCTCGTCGGCGCATCCGGGACGCTGCTCACACTGCTGATGGGCAAAGCGATGAACCGCAGCGTGACCAACGTGCTCTTCGGCGCGTTCGGCGCCGTCCACGCATCAACCGCAAGCGCAAAGGGCGCCCCTGCGGTCGAGGTACGCAGCCTTACCGCAGAAGACACCGCCGCGCTTTTGGCATACGCAAATGAAGTAATCATCGTACCCGGCTACGGCATGGCCGTCGCGCAGGCACAACACTCCGTGAGAGAACTCGAGTCGCTACTCGAAAAGCGCGGCGTCGAGGTGAAGTACGCGATCCATCCCGTCGCCGGCCGCATGCCCGGCCACATGAACGTGCTCCTCGCCGAAGCGAACGTCCCATACGATGCGCTCTACGACATGGACGACATTAACCCTGACTTCGAACGTGCGGATGTCGCGCTGGTCGTCGGTGCGAACGACGTCACAAATCCGGCCGCACGTGAGGATAAGAACTCGCCAATTTTCGGGATGCCGATCCTCAGCGTCGACAAAGCGCAGAACGTGGTCGTGCTCAAGCGCTCGATGAGCTCGGGATTTGCGGGAATAGATAATCCCCTGTATGAAGATCCAAAGACTGCCATGTTATTTGGCGACGCGAAAAAGTCCATAGATGCTGTAAACTCTAGTCTGAAGCAACTGTAGTTTGATGTCGCGCGATGAGGGTAGCGAATTGATCGCGACGCTAAAGCATCATGTTCTACAATGTATGCGGCTTGAACCGGCTTGCAGTCCCTCGGGGCCCGGGATTGGCAATAATGACGTCGAGTCGCTCTGCGGCTTGGCGCTTAGCCTCAAATCCCAAGACCATTATCTTACGTATTCGATACTTCAGGCACTCGTACAGGATGGTGCCGTTGAATCAATCAGGTATGCCGATACCCCCAGACGCCCAAAATACCGTCTAGCAAATCAAACAAAGACGTCTCGATAAGACCGCGATAGAGCGAGCGAATAGAATGGCTCGAACGATGATCATTAGGACTACAAATCGGATACGCCGCTGATGACGTCGACGTTTGCCGCACTCACCGCTTGGCGCGAGAACCGATAGCCGGGGACCGAGACAGCAATGCAACTTTACGCCGGGTCGAGTCGCGATTTTATTGACGACGCGACTCTTCGCCGCATCGCCGCGAAAATCGGTGATGCATTTTACAACTATTTTCGGTATCGCGCTTCCGTCTCGGAGTTTAGCTCATGGCAGAACTCGCTGACGGCGCTCGCGCAGCAGTTCCGCTATACCGGATTGCTGGACAACGGTGTCGTCATCGAGCTGCAGCTACCTTCCAGCTCCGCGCGACTCGATTGTTTGATTTTCGGCGCGCGCCCCGATGATCATCGACCCACAGCAGTACTCGTTGAACTCAAACAGTGGTCCGACGTTGCGCCGAGCGATACGGATGGGTGCGTAGAAACTTTTGTCGGGGGTGCCGTACGGCGCGTGCTTCACCCGTCGCTTCAAGCGTTTCAGTACGCGCAATACCTCGAAGACACGAGTGAGGGCTTCGACCCCGCGCGCGAAGGTGCCACGATCAAGCCCTGTTCCTGGTTGCACAACATGCCGTCCGCTGCCGCAACGCCGCTCCTTGCCGCGAGTTTCGCGCAATTACTTGCACGAGCCCCAACGTTCATTAAGGCCGACATCGACCGATTCGCTGAGCATCTCTCAGACAAGGTTGGCGGCGGTGACGGGACATCAATCATGGAGAGGGCGATCACCGCGCCTCACGCACCGAGCCGCAAATTGCTCGAGTATACGGCACGGATGGTGGCCGGCGAATCGACCTACACGCTCGTTGACGATCAGCTCGTCGCCTACAATGCGGTGCTCGCTGCCGTTCGGCGAAGCCGCCGCCGAACCGGGACAAAATCGGTGATCGTCGTTGCTGGCGGCCCGGGAACGGGGAAGTCCCTCATCGCGCTCAACCTCCTTGGGACGCTCTCGCGCTCCGGGCTCAACGTGCAACATGCCACCGGTAGTAAGGCCTTCACATCGAACCTCTGGCGCGTCCTTGGAAGTCGAAGCAAAGCGCAAATCAAATACTTTAATAGCTTTGGATCGGCGGATTTGGATGCGGTGGATGTATTACTTGCCGATGAAGCGCATCGCATTCGATCGTCTAGTAACAATCGCTTTACGCCTTCGTCACGTAAGTCCGAAGCTTCGCAGATCGACGAGCTTATCACCGCATCGAAGACATCCGTCTTCTTCTTGGACGACTTTCAAGTCGTGCGACCCGGCGAGGTCGGGAGTACCGCAATGATCCGCGAAACTGCGGTTCGCTTCGGAGCGCGCTACGAACAAATCGATTTACGTGCTCAATTTCGCTGCGCTGGTTCAGACGAGTATATCGATTGGCTTGATCAGCTCCTTCAGATTCGCAAGACGGGGACAACGCAACTAACCGACGGCAACTTTGACTTTCGCATCGTTGACGATCCGTTGACGTTGGAACGGCTCATTGCCGAACGCGCAAAGAGCGGCGCCTCCGCACGGCTAACCGCGGGTTTTTGCTGGTCATGGTCGGACCCGACCGCCGAAGGCAATCTAACCGATGACGTTGTTATCGGCGATTTTCACCGAGCGTGGAATGCGAAGCCCGAGGCTCGACGACTTGCGAAAGGTATCCCAGCAGCACCGTACTGGGCTACCGATCCTGCAGGCCTGGCCCAAGTTGGCTGCGTCTATACCGCGCAAGGCTTCGAGTTCGACTATTGTGGGGTCATCTGGGGCGCCGATCTCGTGTGGCGCGACGGCGCGTGGTCGGGCCAGCCGTCGGTGTCACATGATACCGTAGTCCGCCGTCAAGCGGGGGCGCGATTCGTCGACTGCGTTAAGAATGCATACCGCGTACTCATGACGCGCGGACTGAAGGGCTGCTATCTCTATTGCAGCGACGTAGAAACGGCTACCTATATTCAATCACACTTCGCAGACTAGCATGAAGATTCGTGCCGTGAGCAATTGGCGCCAACGGTCCATTCGACATTCCCGCATCGTCTTCGTCCACGCGAAAGCGATCGGCGTCAGCCCGGCTACGTTTGCGGCCGAAGAAGTCGCGTGTCAGGTGCGGCGACTGTCGCGCACAGAGCCGCGCGTGACCGCCGCTTTCTTCCGTTCTGACCGTGCTGCCAGCGGTATGTTCGTATCGGCTCGCCGCACGCGTCGTCCCCCTAAGCACCGAACACAAAGAATAAGACCATGCGGCAATTCTTCAGGATCAACGATCTCGAATTCGACGACCGGCGCGCGCTCAACGCGCGCCGTGCTGCAGGATCACAGGATGTTGCTGGGTCACCCGTCGTGGAGATGTGGCCCTAACCGGACGGCCTCAGCTGCGGATGCGACTGCCTGCGTCCGCGCGAACACGCCTAACGGCGCGCGATCGGAAACGAACGCGCGGCCTTCCGAGAAACCCAGCGACAATGCGCGAAATTGCGCGGCCTGCTCATCGGGCTTCTGCCGCGCTTCCGGGTGCTCTCGAGCCATGGATTCGCGCCACGCTCGCCCGCATCGCGAGCCGGTAGATCGCGCTGAGCGGCCGCGGGCCCACTCCAGCCCCGACGACGGAGCTCGCCGATCGGAGGTTGCTTTGGACATGCAAAGCACCTCGATCGGCTCTCTCGCCGGCTTGCGCGTCGATGTCGTGGGCAGCTTCTTACGGCCGCAAGCCTTGATCGACGCGTTCGAGTCCTACGGCGCGGACGCGACGTCGCACGAGCAGCTGACCGCCGTACAAGACACGGCGATCGCCGAGGTGCTCGCAACGCAGGAACGGCACGGGATGCCGGTCGCGACCGATGGCGAGTATCGACGCGAAGTCTTCATGCAGAGTTTCTCGGATGTCGCCGGCATGGAGCCGTGGAACGACGAGATCGTGCGCATCGAACGGTCGCGGCGGCGCTCGGAAGCGGTTCCGTTCACACATGAAGGCGGCACCGAGACGAAGGTGCCCTTCTCGGGCGTCTCACGCTCCGCCGAAATCAGATTCTCGAAGAATATACGTTCATGGCGCAACGAACGTCGCTTCCGGTCAAGGTGACGCTCATCGGCCCCGATCGTCTCGCGCAACGCTACGATCCCGCGCCCTCGCGGCCCTACTACGCCGACACGCAAGCGTTCGTCGACGACGTGGTGCGCGTGCAACGCGATATGATCGCGCAAGTCCGCGATGCCGGCTGCCGCTACGTGCAAATCGACGAGCCGAGTAACACATCGTACGTCGACGACCATCGGCTCGCAGCGATGCGCGGGGCCGGCCAAGATCCGGCGGAATTTCTCACGCGCTCGATGGCCGCCGACAACGCCATCATTGCGGGTTTTCCCGACGTCACGTTCGGGGTGCATCTGTGCCGCGGAAATGCCCGCAGCCAATGGCATCGCAAAGGGGGCTACGACGCTGTCGCCGAGCAGTTGTTCACGACGCTCAAGCACGAACGGCTCTTGCTCAAATACGACGACGACCGTTCGGGCGGCTTCGAGCCGCTGCGCTTCTTACCAAAGGGCAAAATCGCGGTGCTCGGCTTGATCACCACCAAGCGCGGCGAGATGGAAACCGCCGACGAGCGTAAGCGTCGCATCGAGGAGGCCGCCACGTTCGCGCCGATCGAACAGCTCGCGCTCAGCCCACAGTGCGGCTTCGCCTCATCGATCCTTGGCAATCGGCTCAGCGCCGACGATCAGTGGCGCAAGATTGACGTGATGCTGGAGACGGCCCAAGCCGTCTGGGGCTGAAGCAATGGCGCCCCCGGCTTTGGCCACGCAGGACTTGAAGCCGAGTGATGATTCGCAGCTGTTTAGCGAAAGAGCAGATCTTCGGATGGGAATGGCGCGATGCCGGCGTACTTCGCGGTCAAGTCGATCACTGGTTGAACCAGCGTCGCGTTCAGGTTTTCCGCAAAGACGGTCCGTCGCATCGTTCGGATCGTCTCGCTGTTGAGCTTTGCGTATTTCACGAGAATCTCGCCGCTCCGCTCGTGGTTGGCGTTCGCCCACGTGGCTGTCGCGGTTATCGCGTCGCGCAAACGGCGAACTGCCTCCGGATGGGAGCGGGCCCATGCGAGTGTCGTGAAGTGTGCGGTGATGAGAAACGCCGGTGCGATTGCGTCGAACACGGCGGCGATCGGCACGCCGACGGCCCGTCCGCTGGACACGAACGGCTCGACGAGCGCCGCGCCGTCGACCCGGTTCTGTTGCAGCGCGATGAGGATGTCGGCCGACGACATTTCGATGAACTTCACCGACGCAGAAGTGCCGCCGGTTTTGTCGATCCAGGCCTGCGTGCCAAACTGCGGTAAACCGCGCAGCGTATTGATTGCAATCGTCTTCCCGGCAAAGTCGGCGCCGGTACGCGCGGTCGAACCTTTGGGCACGAAGAACTCGGTCGACGGCGCCTTCGTGCTGTACAGGCCGCCTGGAGCGATCAGCACGAACGGGATGCCGCGCGCGTGCGCAAGTGCGACGGAGACGAGGTTGCCGTTGCCGACGTCGACGGCGCCCGAGGCGACCGCCGCCGCGATCGCCGCGCCGTTGGGGTTCGAGATCAGTGTAATGTCGAGCCCGGCGCTTTTGGCGAAGCCGGCGTCGAGCGCGAAGTACGGCTCGGCACTCGAATCGACCGGCGTCGTCGAGACGGTGATCGGGATCGGGGTGTTGTCGGCCCGTGCGCCCTGTGTTTGCGTCGCGACCGCGGCAACGCCGGTGAGGAACGGTGCGCGCTTCATCGCGTCAACGTTCCATCGGCGGCAATCGCAACGTCGTAATCCTGAATCGCTGCCTCGCGTGTGATGTATCCGCGTTCGACATCGCGGCGGATCGCGTCGAGCGAGCGTTCCGACGGCGGACCGAAGCCGCCGCCGCCGCCGGTTTCTGCGATCACGACGTCGCCCGCGGTCAGCGCGTAGCCTTCGGCCTTCAGCACAGACTCATCCGGTTGGCCGGCTTTGCGCACGGTGAGGCGTCCGGGCTGCGCTGTCGCGCCGCGGGCGATACCCCACGGAGGACATGCTACGCGTTCGTAGTTGGTCGAAAGTTCGCAATCCGCTAAAATGCGATAGCGCTTGCGAAAGCCGAGACCGCCGCGGAACTTGCCGGGGCCGCCGGAGTCTTCACGCAGCGAAAACTCCTCGAGCCGGTAGGGATACATCGATTCTTGCAGCTCAACCGGAATAATACGC